>DASQJB010000433.1:0-8711 GCA_035631295.1 Bryobacteraceae bacterium
AACGATATGCCGCCCAGCGTATTCAGATGCAGCTTGCCCCAGGCCAAGTCCATGGAGAACCAATTCTTGGGCGTCCAAGTGGCGTCCACGGAGTACTGGCGCGCCTTCGAGGCGAAACTGGTGAGTGAGACCGAGTTGACGTTATAGTCAATGCCCGCGCGCCCCGCCAGGCGCAGCGCCTTTCGGCGGTATTCAACCCGGCCGGTCAAGGTGTGGTAATCCTTCTCGCTTATGGGATAGATGGGTTTGTTGGCCCGGCCGATTTCGCCATCCGCCATAATCGTCAGGTACCGCCAAGGCTTCACGCGGAATCCGAGCGCGCCCGCGTTCAGCTTGTTCGTCTGGCCTATGGGAGGCTGCCCAGGGGGTGGTGCGGCGACTCCGGCGGCGGCTACGGAATTGATGCGCCGGTCGCTGAACACGTACCCACCGTGAATCATGAACCACGGCCGCCAGCGATACTGCGCGTCCACGCTGCTAGCAATGGTCTGGATTCCCAAGAAATTGAAAACATAGATCGGCGTAATGGGGACCGAGTTGGTGTATTGCTCATAAAATGAATCACCGACCATTCGGATGTTGTAAAGCGAAGTCTGAGTGGCGATCGTGAGCTTCGGGTGCGGAAAAAAATTGAGGTTCAGGTTGCCCGTGGCCGCGGGCCGCTCCGCGTTGCCGAAGGTCAGGATCTGGCGCAGCGTGGGAAGCCCGAGCCGGTCTGTTCCGAATGAATTCTCGTTCAATACGAATCCGCGTTGGCCGGCGACGTAAGTGAAGCGCCCGTTCATCGACCAATATTTGCCGCCGTCCCGGAACAGTGCTACGCGCCAATAGGGGCTGGTCCCGTGGTAGGGCGCAGTGCGGGTGAAGCTTTCGAGTGTGTTGAGATCGTTGGGATTGTTGCCGGGTGACGGAACCAACAGGTTGGTGACCGGATCTTGCTTGAAGTCCACCCACGAGTAGAGAGCATTGAGTTTGAACCCGAATAACTGAGCCTCTCCGCCCAGCCGATATTCATTCTGAACGTTATGGATATTGGAGAACACTGGATATTCGTCGCCGCTTCCGTCGAAGAGCTGAACCGTGGAAAGCGATGGCCCGGACCACGTGATTCGCGAATAACCCATGAACAAACGGAACCTGCTTTGGGGAAACAGCGTGAGGTCCTGGTCCTGAAGATGGTTCGTGGCGTTGATCAGGTGCTCGCCGTTCGAAATGGTCAGCGCCGGATTGAAATATGCAGTGGAGCGCCAAGTGAAGTCGTAACGGTAGAGTCCGTTCTTCTCGATGCGAAACGCAGCTAATTCGTAAGGATCGCCACCCAGTCCCAGAGTATTGAACAACATCTGATCGAACCAGTGGCCGTGGCCGTCGCGCGATTGAATCGAGAGCGAGCTGGAAAGCAGGCGAACGCCGTCGGTGTAGTTCACCGTGGAGCGGTACATATCCGAGTCGCCGCCAACCGCGGCGAAGCGATAGCCCATCTCCCAAGACTGAAGAACGTTGTAATCGGAAGCATTGTCGCCGCGCGCGGGTTGGGTCGGCTCGTCCGTCGGGGCCACCGGGGGCTGAGCAAAGACGTACGCCGAAAACAACAGGAACAGCGTGGAGCAGGCTTTAGCCTGCAACGGAGGCTTGAGCCTCCGTCCGACGCTGCGGGGACTGAAGGCCCCGTTGCAGGCTAAAGCCCGCTCCACCGATTCAAAGTCCAGTCTCATCGGAAGAAAAAGGAGTCCGCGTTAGATCCGTGAATTTGCACATGGCAGGTGGTGCAATTCTGGAATCGCGGCAGCGCGAGATTGTGATAAGGCCCCGGACGCGTAATGCCATTGTTGTTTGGGCCGAAATTGCCCAGCCCATTGTGACATTCCAGGCACACCGTAAAAACCACCGGGCGCGTGAGCAGCCGCGGGTTGGTGGAGCCGTGGGGATAGTGGCAAGCTTCGCATCCATCCACGCGCACTCCTACGTGCTCATACACAAAAGGGCCGCGCTTTTCGATGTGGCACTTCAGGCAAGGCTCCTCGTTGGCTTCCGCTTGCTCGACCATGTAGGGGCGGTTCGCCATGCGCCAGGTGGGAGCAAACGCGCCGTGAGGATTGTGGCAATCGGTGCATTGCATCACGCCTTCGTTCACGCGATGCTTGAAGGGCATGGAGAACTGCGCTCGGACGGTCGAATGGCAGGTGTAGCAGAGATCGATCTGTCTCTTGGCCAGCAGGTACCTGGGAGTCTGGGAGCTGTGGATGGAATGGCAGTTGGTGCAGACGATGGCGTTTTGCGTATGTACGCTGCGGCGGATGTTGGCGCGCGAAAGAGTCTGGCTGTGGCACCGAAGGCAGGTGTCGAGAACCTTTTCAAAGGGAACCAGGGAGAACGCCACGGGGATCGTGTCGGCGCCGCCGCCCGCCGCGACGTGATCCGATCCGGGGCCGTGGCAGCCTTCGCAGCCGGTGTTTTCCGGCTTGGCTTTACCCGACGCGATGCTCTTGAAGTGTGGATTGCGGTAGAAATTCTCCCAAATGTCGGGATGGCAGGTGCGGCAAACCTGGCTGCCAACGTAATCGGCGGCGAAGGCCAGCGCCGGCGCGAGGCACAACGCGAACACCCCGGCGCTCAAGCGCATTGTTCTAATATAGCGAACCCCTGAAGCATCTATAGATTAAGACGCATCGAGAAACACGGCTGGAACATGCAGACCGGCCGTGCGCGAGTTTCCGGACGCCTAAGCGGCTGCGCCCGCGCCCTGCGAGGCTTCCAGCGCCTGATCCAGGTCCCACAAAATATCGTCCAGATCCTCGATGCCGACTGAGAGCCGCACAAGCTCCGGCAGCACGCCCGCAGCTTCCTGTTCGGCGGCGGAAAGCTGTTGATGCGTGGTGGAGGCGGGATGGATCACCAGGCTACGGGCATCGCCCACGTTGGCCAGATGTGAGAAAAGCTTCAGGCTGTCGACGAACCGCTTGCCCGCTTCATAGCCGCCTTTAAGGCCAAACGAAAACACCGCGCCCGCTCCTTGCGGCGTATACTTTTTCGCCATCGTGAAATACGGGCTGGAGGGCAGCGACGCATATTTCACCCACTCGACTAGCGGATGCTGCTCCAAATGTTGCGCGACGGCGAGGGAGTTTGCCAGATGGCGGTCCATGCGCATTCCCAGGGTTTCAACTCCTTGAATGAAAAGAAAGGCATTGAAAGGGCTCAGGCAAGGGCCGAGGTCGCGGAGGCCCTCCACGCGGCAGCGAATGATGAACGCGATATTGCCGAAGACCTCGCTGAAATTCATTCCGTGATAGGCCCGCGACGGCTGATTGATTTGCGGGTGCTTGCTCTTGGTCCAGTCGAACTTGCCCGCGTCCACGATTATTCCGCCGATGGAATTGCCGTGGCCGCCCATGAACTTGGTCAGCGAATGCACAACGATGTCAGCGCCGTAGTCGATGGGCCGGCACACGTAGGGAGTTGCGAACGTGTTGTCGATCACCAGCGGCAGGTTATGCTCGTGCGCGATCTTGGCCACTGCCTCGATGTCCAGCACGTTGCCGCGCGGATTGCTGACCGTCTCGCCATACAGGCACTTCGTGTTCGGTCGAATGGCTTTGCGGAAGTTTTCGGGATCGTCCGGCTCGACGAAGGAGACGTCGTAGCCGAACTTGCGGAAGCTGACGTCGAACTGGGTGTAGGTTCCCCCATAGAGCGTGCCGGCCGAGACCAGATGATCGCCCTGTTCCAGCAAGCTGCTGAGGGCGATGAACTGAGCTGCCTGTCCGCTGGACATCGCGAGGGCCGCGGCGCCGTTCTCAAGAGACGCCACTCGCTGCTCCAGGGCGTCCGTGGTCGGATTCATAATGCGCGTGTAGATGTTGCCGAATTCCTGCAACGCGAATAGATTCGCCGCGTGCGCGGAGTTTTCGAAGACGAAGGACGTGGATTGGTAAATGGGAACCGCGCGGGCGTGGGTAGTGGGGTCGGGAGAGTATCCGGCGTGCAGCGCTCGCGTGTTGAAACCTAGAGTGCGTTCGATCTTTTGCTCAGCCATGGGTAATCTTTTTAGATTACCTTTAGTCCGAGGGCAGAACTAGTACTTGCGCAAAACGGCCAGTACTTTGCCCTGAATCGCTACGGCCGAGCGGTTTACGAAGATCGGCTTCATGGCGGCGTTGGCTGGCTGAAGACGCACCCGGTCGCCCGGCTCGGAGTAGAAGCGCTTCAACGTGGTTTCGGCGCCGTCCACCAGCGCCACCACGATGTCTCCGTCGCGAGCCTCCGCGGCGCGCGCGACCAGAACGTAGTCACCGTCGCAGATATGGTCCTCAATCATCGATTCCCCGCGCACCTGCAACGCATAAGTGTTGGGATCGCCCGCAAAATCGGAGAAATTCAGCGTGTCTTGGCCTGCGATTGCCTCAACAGGCGATCCGGCGGCGATGCGTCCCAGCAGCGGCAATTCAAAGCTGTTGGGAAGACCCTGCTGCTCGCGCCGCTCCGTGTAGTAGCGCGAGCCAATCTCCAGCGACCGGCTCTGATTGAATCCGCGCTTGAGGTATTGCTTGGATTGCAGAGCCATGATGTGCTTGTGAACCGTGGCTAGCGAAGCTAACCGCAATCCCCCGGCGATCTCCTCATAGCTTGGGCTATAGCCATGCTTCTTAAGGAAGCCGTCAAGAAAGTCCATAAACTCCTTCTGCCGTCTGGTTAGAGCCATGCCCTATTGTTAGGCGAAGAAAAGGAAAAGTCAAGGGGATAAATTGATGAAAATGGGAGTGTGGATGCGGTTATTGCGCGACGGCCGTTGCGTAGGAAGCTGTAGGACTTGTCGGCGGAATGGGCGTAAACTGCTTCACGTAGTGTTTAAGAGCGCGCTGAAAAGCGCTCATTCCGTCGTTGCTTGCCTCCGACAAGGCTTGCGCGTTGCTCCAGGAATCGTGCGAGATGCGGTAGCAGGCGATCACGGCCCCGGTGCGGTCTGCGCCCCGCTTGCAATGCACGAAAACCGGGCCGGCGGATGAGTCGTTCAGCAGACCGAGAATTCGGGATATCGTCTCCACTGAGGGCGTTCCCATTTTCTTCAATGGGATGCTTAAATACTGCATGCCCTGCGCTTTGACGATCGCTTCTTCCCCGGCTTGCGAGTGCTCGCCCAGCTCGCGGAGATCGATGACAGTCTTCACGCCCAGCTTGGCAAGGCTCACAAAACCTTCTACAGTGGGTTGAGCTCCACGATAAACCTGGTTGTCGACCTTGTAGAAGTTCGGAACGCCCGCCAAGGGGAGCGAAGCGGCCGAAGAAATGGTAACTCCGAAAAACAGAATGCTCAATAGGGTGAACTGCTGGCGTTTCATGAAATGACGAAATCTGTCTCTAAGACGCTTTCCGCGGGCGCAACGTTGCAATAATTCATTATGATTTGCAAGCGAATAGCCACAGAGGAAGCCTTTGCGCCGCCCGAGCTGATCGGACGTTATAAGGGTCTGCTTGAGGACGGCTCGATCTCAGATCCAGGTTTCGCCAGCCTGACCGGATTCTACCTCCGCAACCCAACCCCCGCGGTCGCACGAGTTGCGGCCATGCTGCAAGACTTGGGCGACCTCCGCCTTCGCGACATGGACGAGACGGGAATTGCCATGCAGGTTCTGTCGCTGACCGCGCCCGGCGTGCAGGTATTCGACCCGCCCACCGCGGTGGCGCTCGCGCGATCCGCCAATGACCAATTAGCGGACGCCATCCGTAACCATCCCGATCGCTTCGCCGGCCTCGCCGCGATTGCGCCCCAGGATCCGGCCGCCGCGGCCATGGAGCTGGAGCGCGCCGTCCGCACCCTGGGACTCAAGGGAGCCATCGTCAATTCCCACACGCGCGGCGAATACCTTGACGACCCGAAGTTCTGGCAGATCTTCGAAGCGGCCGAATCGCTTGACGTTCCCATCTATCTGCATCCCACCTCACCCTCGCCCGCCATGATCGCGCCCTTTCTTGAGCGCGGCCTCGACGGCGCTATCTTCGGCTTTGCCGTGGAAACCGGTCTCCATGTGCTTCGCATTATCGTGAGCGGCGCGCTCGACCGATTCCCCAACCTCCGAATCATAGTGGGTCACTTGGGCGAAGGATTGCCGTATTGGCTGTTCCGCATCGATTTCATGCATGCCCGCATGGTGGCCGCCAACCGCTATGGGAGCGTGAGAAAGCTGGAAAAGAAACCAAGCGACTACCTGCGAGAGAATTTCTACGTCACCACCAGCGGCATGGCTTGGGCGCCACCAATTCTGTACGCGCAGTCAGTCCTGGGCGTGGATCGGGTGATGTACGCCATGGATTATCCCTACCAGTTCGTTCCCGAGGAAGTGAAAGTCACCGACGATCTGCCGATCCCGGACGAAGACAAGTGCAAACTCTATCAGTCGAACGCAGGGCGGGTGTTCGGGCTGTAATTCGGGGGGCGGTACTCTATGCCGCCGCATAGCGCTCGGCGGCGATCAGACGCGCGGCGATTCTGCGACGAATGTTGATCAAGTCCGCGGGGTCGCGGCGAGTGAAGCGCCGTAGCACGGCGAGATTGGCCCGTAGCGCGTCGCCCTCCGAGCACGCAGCCAGGACTGTCCGTGCGGTGGATTCGATGGCCGTCATGGCGTCCTCGGTGAAGACCGCGGCCATATCGGATGCATTCTCGAACCCCGATTTGCACGCTCGAAGCTGCGCCGATTCGATCGCAAACGCATTCATTAAAACGTCCGTGATGCGCGCGAGAACCTCCTGTTGCTCCTCGATCTTCTCACGGAACTTCTCATAAGCCACGCCGAGCAGAAACAGCCCAATTTTCTTGGCGTTGGCGATCGCATCTGTTTCGGTCGCGCCGCTCAAAACCTCGGTCTGAAGCTTCTTCACCGCATCCACCAGAGGCAGTGTGCCGCGTTGCGCCCGTTTCAACAGCATTCCCGTCGCGAGCAGGCGGTTGATCTCGTTGGTTCCTTCAAAAATGCGGTTGATGCGCGAGTCGCGGTAGGCCTGCTCGACCAGGTAGTCGTGATGGTAGCCGTAGCCGCCGTGAATCTGCACTCCTTCATCCACGACGTAGTCAAGCATCTCCGAAGCGAACACTTTGACGAAGGAGCATTCCGCGGCGTATTCCTCCACTGCTTTCAGCAGCCGCTGGGCTGCATCAGCCGCTTCCCACGAAAAGCCCTCCAATCTCCTTTGGATTTCGCCGACCACTCTGTAGGTCATGCTTTCGTTCACGTATATGCGGACGGCCATCCCGGCAAGCTTCTCTTGAATCAGGCCGAATTCGGCGATGGATTTGCCAAACGCCTTGCGCTCCTTCGCGTAACGGATGGACGCAGCCAGCACCTCTCGCGCGCCTCCATGCGCGAACACGCCCAACTTCAGACGTCCGATGTTAAGAATGTTGAAAGCGATAATGTGGCCGCGGCCGATTTCGCCGAGGACGTTCTCTACAGGAACCTTTACATTGTCGAAGTAAACGGCGGTTGTGGAGCTGCCCTTCAGCCCCATCTTCATTTCCTCGGCGCCGGGTTTGACGCCGGGCCACTGCCGCTCGACAAGAAACGCTGTGAATTTCTCGCCGCCCACCTTTGCGAACACCGTGTACAAATCGGCGATCCCGCCGTTAGTGATCCACATCTTCTGGCCGTTAAGAACGTAGTGGGCGCCGTCGGCGGAAAGGTCGGCGCGTGTGCGCGCGGCTAGGGCGTCGGAGCCGGCATGTGGCTCCGTGAGAGCATAAGCCGCGATCAGCTCGGCCGAGGCGAGCCGCGGCAGGTATTTGCGTTTCTGTTCCTCCGTTCCGAAGAGCAAAATAGGGAGCGTTCCAATGCCTACTTGCGCGCCATGAGCCGTCGCATAGGATCCATCGCCCGCGACGCCTTGCGACACGACCATCATGGAAGCGAGGTCCATTTCCATGCCGCCGTATTTTTCGGGAAGAAAGACGGCGGTGAGCCCTAATTCGGCGGACTTGCGCAGGGCTCGTTTCAATACGTCGAAGTCCTGCCTGTGGATCGCCTCCAAATGCGGCTCGACTTCATTGCGCCAGAACTCCTCTGTGGTCTTCGCGATGGCTTTGTGTTCTTCGGTGAAATCTTCGGGCGTGAAGACATCGGCGGACGGCTGCGCCTCCAGGAGGAAAAATCCGCCGCCGGGCATCTTAACTTGCCCTTTCGAAGATTCCCGCCGCGCCCTGTCCGCCACCGATGCACATGGTGACCATGCCGTAGCGCGCATTCCTGCGTTGCAGTTCGCGGATGATCGTGGCAGTGAGCTTGGCGCCGGTGCAGCCGAGCGGATGGCCCAGCGCGACGGCGCCGCCATTCACGTTCACTTTTTCCGGATCGAGGCCCGCCTGCTTGATCACCGCCAGAGCCTGGGCGGCAAAAGCCTCGTTGAGCTCGATCACGTCAATGTCCGCAAGTTTGAGACCGGCGAGCTTGAGCGCCTTGGGAATCGCATTCACCGGTCCCACTCCCATTTCTTCGGGCAACGTGCCGGCAGCGGCAAAAGCTACAAACCGCGCGATGGGCCTGGCGCCTATAGCTTTGGCCTTATCCATGGACACCACCACCGCCGCTGCGGCGCCGTCACTCATCTGGGAGGCGTTGCCGGCTGTCACGGTGCCGTGCGCGTGGAAGGCAGGCTTAAGCTTGGCCAGGGCTTCCATTGAACTGTCTTTGCGAGGCCCTTCGTCAACAGCAAAGGTAACG
>DASQJB010000434.1:0-16008 GCA_035631295.1 Bryobacteraceae bacterium
TCGCGGTGACCGCGCACTTGGACACTGTCCTGGCGCCAAGATCGCCGGAGGAAGTAAAGGTGGCGGGCGACGGAAGGCTGCTTGGCCCCGGCGTCTCGGACAACGGCGCCGGTTTGACGGCGCTGCTCGCTCTGGCCGCCGCCTGGAAAGCTGCTCCGCCGTTGGAAGATCCTTCCGTCACCCCTGTGCTAGTGGCCAACGTCGGCGAGGAGGGTGAAGGCAATCTCTGCGGCATGCGCTACTTTTGCCGCGCACCTGCTGCTTCTCGCTTCCGGTCGTTTTTGGTTCTCGACGGCCCTGACGTCGGCCACATTACTTGCCAGGCCCTCGCCAGCCGCCGTTTTGAAGTGACCTTCACCGGCCCGGGCGGTCATAGTTGGAGCGACTACGGCGCCGGCAATCCCATACACGCCTTAAGCCGCGCGATTACTCATTTCACGGACAGCGCCCCCACGGGAGAGCCGAAAGGCTCGTTCAATTTCGGGGTCGTCGAGGGCGGAACAAGCATCAACGCGATTCCCAGCGAAGCGCGCGCGAAAGTCGACTTACGCTCGGAAAACGCGGCGCGCATGGATCAACTGGCAACGCTGCTGGCCGCCTCCGTTGACAAAGCCCTGAACGAGGAGAATGCTCGAGTCGAAACCAACGGGCGCGGCGCCGCTGGACGCATCGCCGTGCGCTTGAAGGAGGTGGGCTCCCGCCCTGGCGGCTCGCTCCCCGAAGGCGCCGTTATCTTGAAATGCCTGCTCGCGGTCGACGCCTATCTGGGTATTCGCGGCTCGCTCGACTGCTCTTCAACGGACGCGAATTTGCCGCTGTCTTTAGGCCTTCCTGCGGTGTCGATCGGTGCGGGAGGCCAAGGCGGCGGCGCCCATACTATGTCGGAATGGTATCAGCCGGAAGGCCGCGAACTGGGCCTGCGGCGGATTCTCTTGGCTTTGTGTCTTCTGTGCGGCGATACCCAGGAAACGTGAAGCAAGCGATTGTGGTTGTACTACTCGACCTGAGTATCTTCGCGCGCCGCGACGATTTTCGTGGCGCACGCACTCTTGCGTGCCGCGTCGAGACTCGTCTCGACGCCTGCTGGAGTCTTCGCCGTTGCTAGTTAGGCCTCGACACGAGCGTCGAGACGGCAGGCACGAGTGCCTGCGCCACTGCATTGATTGCGGCTCCACTGCTGTGCACCTTTTGTTACGGCGATACCCTGGAGGCGTGAAGCAAGCGGTTGTGCTTGCTTTATCCGCGAGCGCGATTCTCCGCGCCGATTTCAGCTACCGCGAAACCACTCGCATCAACGGCGATAAGAAGGCCGTCAGTTCCGCCAAGCTGATCAAGGGCAACCGCATGGCTGAGATCACCAAGGATCACGTCGCGGTCATCGACCTGGACAAGGAAACCATCACGCAAATCGATCTGGCTAAGAAGACGTACTATGTGCTGACCTTCGCCCAGATGAAGCAGACCGCGGAGGCCGCGCCCGAAGTGAAAGTCGACCAAGCCGTGGTAGAGACGGGAAAGACCAAAAACATCGGCGCGCTTCCCGTGAAGGAAACTGTCCTCGCGGTGACGGTGGAGGGCCGCGTGACTGTCACTGTAGATTCCTGGATGGCGACAGTGCCCGGCTATGACGAAGTCCGAAGCTTTCAGCGCAAGCTCGGCGAGAAACTGGGATACGGTTTCGGCTCCGGACTGGTCCTGGGCGACTTTCGCGGCGCAGTAGGCACGCAGATGAACAAGATTAACGGCGCGCCTGTGCAGTCCGTCACCAGGGCTGTTTCCGTGCCGGACAAAGAATTGTTAGGGGAAGCGGTGACCGATCTTTCCGGCTTCTTATCGGGGCCAGTCGAAGCTTCCAGGTTCGACGTGCCGCAAGGATTCAAGCAGATTCAACCAGATTCGCGGCTGACTGGCGGCGCGCGGTAGCAACCGCGCCCCGCAAAAACAAGACCAGCGTCGCGGATGCGAATGAACACACCGCTAGGTACAGCAGCCCCGCTCCAAACCTTCCCGTGCGGTCGCTCAGCACGCCCAACACATATGGCCCGAGAGAGCTCCCGAGATTTCCGCAGGAATTGATAAGCCCAAGAGCGGCCGCCGCCGCAGCTCTTCCCCAAAAGACATTAGGGAGCGGCCAAAACCCGGCGTGCGCGCAATAGAACCCGGCGGCCGCCATCGACAGCAGAGCCAGGGTGACAGGTACGTTTCTGTCCGCGATGGAAGCGAAGCTCAAGGCCAGAGCTGCCGCGGAAAGCAGGCGGGGGATCGCAGCGTGCCAAATGCGCTCTCCCGTGCGGTCGGAGTGCCAGCCCGCGAGCAGCATGAGCGGCAGCGAGCAAAGCGATGGAATAGAAGCGATCAGGCTGACTTTCGAGACATCGAACGCGGACATCCGTTGCACGATCTGAGGAAGCCAGAAACTGACCCCGGTGGCTGAATTGAGGCCAAAAAATAAGCTGGCTCCCAACAGCCAGACGCGTGGATCGCTCATCGCTTTCCACACCGTGATGCGTTCGCTTTTCGAAGCTCGCTCGCGCGCGAGCTCAGCCGTGAGCCATTCCCGCTCCTCCGGCTTGAGCCATTTCGCCTCTCGCGGATGCTCTGCGAGGTAGAGCAGGGCGATTACCCCAAGAGCGATCGCAGGCAATCCCTCCAGGAGAAGCAGCCAACGCCAACCGCTCCATCCCATCCAATGCAGACGCAGCAGAACAGCCGCCAGCGGTCCTCCGAGAACTTGCGAAGCCGGAATCCCGGCGAAGAATAGCGAGACCGCTTTGCCTCGATCCTCGGCGCGATACCAGTGGCTTAAGTAGACCAGAATTCCGGGGACGAATCCGGCTTCGGCGACGCCCAGAAAGAAGCGGAGCGTGTAGAACTGGCCGGAGGTGTGAATCAATCCAGTCGCCGATGCGAGCACTCCCCACGTAAGCAGAATCCGCGCGATCCATTTCCTTGCGCTCCATACCTCCGCCAGCACCGCTCCCGGAATCTCCAGAAGCACATAGCCGATGAAGAACAGTCCGCTCCCCAATCCAAAGACCGAATCGGAAAAACCTAGCTCCTTAGTCATCTGAAGCCCCGCCGAACCGACGTTCACGCGATCCAGATAGGACACGACGTAAAGCAGGAAGATGAAAGGCATCAGGCGGCGGTCGACGCGCCGCCGCGTGCTTTGTGAGAGCGAAGCCATGAAGGGCCAGTGTAGCCGACCGCTGTTAGCTGAAAGCTGAAAGCTGAAAGCTGATAGCTGCTAGCTGTTGGCTGTATACTCTTTTGTTTGCCCCAACTCTCGCCCCCCTCCATCGTCAACATCGACGATCTCCGCCGCCTCGCCTTCAAGCGCATTCCGCGAGCTGTTTTCGACTATATTGACGGCGGCTCAGACGGCGAGATCACGCTTCGCGCGAATGTGCGCTCATTCGCAGAGGTAGTTTTCCGTCCGCGCAACGCCTGCGCGCCCCCGCAATGCGACTTGCGCACCACCGTCCTCGGAACCGAGCTTTCTTTTCCGCTGATCCTCGCGCCTCTCGGGTTCACGCGTCTGTTTCATCCGGAAGGCGAGCGCGGAGCGGCGCAGGCAGCCAGCGCGGCGGGCATCGCTTATTGTCTCTCCAGCTTCTCCGGCTATCACGTTTCCGAGCTCCGCAAAGCCGCATCCGGTCCGTTGTGGTACCAGCTCTATCTTGCGGGCGGCCGCGAAGTGGTGGAGGGCTCGCTCGAACGGGCGCACAAGGCCGGCTTTTCCGCGCTCGCCGTCACCATCGACACCAACACTCCCGGTAATCGCGAGCGCGATCTCCGCAACGGCGTTCCGGAGCTTCTCTCGGGAAGCCTGATGGAAAAGCTCCCTTTTGTTCCATCGTTGCTCTCGCGCCCTCGCTGGTTGGCGCGCTACGCTCTCGACCGCGATGTGATGAAGTTCCCGAATATTGTGCTGAAGGAAGGCGCGATGGGCGTCGCGGATGTCCGCGAAATGCTGCGCCAGTCCACAGTTTGTTGGGCCGACATGAAATGGATCCGCCAGAGCTGGCCCGGCCCGATTCTGATGAAAGGCGTAATCACCGCCGACGACGCCAAACGCTCGATCGACGAAGGTGCTTCCGGCGTAATCGTATCCAATCATGGCGGCCGCCAGCTCGATAGTTCCTCCGCCACGCTGCGCGTGCTCCCAGAGATCGTTAAGGCAGTGAACGGACGAGCGGAAGTCCTCATGGACGGCGGCATTCGCCGCGGCGGCGATATTTTCAAAGCCATCTGCCTGGGCGCCAAAGCCGTGCTGACCGGCAGGGCCTATGGCTATGGGCTGGCAGCGGCGGGGATGGCGGGGGTCGCCCGCGCCATCCAGATCCTGCGAGACGATGCCGAGCGCACCCTCACGCTGCTCGGCTGCGCCTCGGTGCACGAACTGAACCGCTCTTTCGTCCAGATACCACGGGACTGGGAACTCTCCGATCGAACTTAATAAATCTTCTGCGTCGAATCCTACATCCGACCATCGGGGTGGGGATGCCGAAGATCGCGCTCTTGGCCGTGGTTTTGCTTCAGTGGGGGGCTGCGGCGCAAGATTCTCCGCTCTCCTCCCAAGTCCGTCGGATCACCCTCGAACAAGTTAAGCAGTCCGTCGATCCGCCCGTCTCCAACCCCTTCACGCGGCTCGGCCAGTTCTCCATCGAGGCCGCCAAGCAGCATCGACTCGGCGTCCAAGCCGATTACTATCCGAAATTCGGCGCCGTCTTTTACAATCTGCATTACACTCAATTCCTCGGCCGACTTGTCACGATTCGCGGGCCGCTAGGATCGCTAATCGGCCAGCCACTGTTGCTGGGCTCAGGGGCGTTCGCGCTGCCAATAATCGACAAAGATCAAACCATTGCGTTGTTCACCTTCACTCAGCCCATCACTCCGCTTTTCACCGTCCATCAGGCGGTGAAGATAGCGCGCGCCGATGAGCGCATCGCTATCGCCAAAGCGGCAACCCCGCTCGCCAAGAGCGCGCGCCAATCAGAATTAGAGGAGACCTATTTCAAGCTTCTGATCGCCCAGCGCCGCCTGACGGAAGCTGAGTGGAAGGTTGTGCACGGCGACAACCATGCGCTGTACGCTTCCACATCTCTGGAGTTGGCCCGCGGATCGGACCCGGAACTAACCTCGGCTGCTGCCGAAGTCAAGCAGCTCTCTGCGTCTATCAATCGTGCCCTGGGTTGGCCCGACGACGCCGAATTAGATCCCGCCATGCCCGAGCCTCTGGTCGAAAACATCTCCTTCCAGGAAGTCGCCGGTAAATCCGCCGCCGCCAATCTCGAAGTTGTGGAAGCAGAGCAGAACTTGGTCAAGGCGCGCGCCGCTCATGCGATTTCAAAACTGGAGTACGTCCCCACAATTGCGGCGGTGGGAGGTTTCCTATTCCAAAACGCCATCCCGGCGTTGCCCGACACCTTCGGCTACGGCGGCGTCATCGCTTCCTACAACCTCTTCGATTTCGGCAAGCGCGAGCATGCCGTCAAGGAGGCTCGCGCTCAAGTGGGGATGGCCAAAATGGCGCTGCAACTTACCAAGGCGAAGGTCACTGCCGATGCGAAGAAAGCGTACGACGAGTTGGACCGCTCCCGCCAGCTCAGCCAAATGACGCAGAAGATGGGCTCATCAGTGGCGGTCCTGATGAACGCGAGCGTCAACGCGGAAAATCTTGAGATAAAGGCTGCCCGCGCGGAAGTCGAAATCGAGATGCTCCAGGCCGATCTCGCCCATCGCCAGGCTTACGCCCGCCTGAATGCTCTGATGGGCCAGCCCTAACGCGGCGAGTCCCTCGATCAGCGCGCCTTTGCTGCTGCGGCGAACTGGTCTTTCAGAATCTCCTCAAACTCCACTTTGCGGTAACCCTCGGGAATCTGGAAAACGGAATCGTCAATAGGCGCCGTGGAAACCTCCACGATCTCATGCGTCATGGAAAAAAGCGGAGCGTTCGCGTCGAGACCCTGCGGCAGCGCCTGCCCTTGCGCCTGTAGCAGCGGCGCCGCCGCGGCCAACATGGGAGAGGTTGCCTCCACGCGCGTTCGCAGCGTTACGGCCGGCTGGCTCAGCAGTTCCTTCAACGTGTCCAGAAATTTGCCCATCACTTGCTCCATGCCCGGCAACGCGGCCGGAAGACTCCGAATCAGGCTTGAATAATCGCTGAGGCCATTCGCCGCGGTGTTGTGCCGCGCGAACTCGGCCAGCCCGGGCGTCTTCGCCACATCGTCTGCGCCGGCCTGCCAGATTTGCATGACGAGCCGCATCAGGGGCCCGCCTGCGGGAAAGTTCGGTGGTAAGGGGATGCCCGGCGGCAGGTCCATGTTCAGGGAGAAAACCAACTCTGTCTCTTCCGCCCGCACGCCCTGAATCGTCTCCCTCCGGCCGGTTTTGCGTGTCTGCACATCGCCGCGAAACATCTGCATCGCGCTCTGCGCTTCCGCCGGCAGGCTGGGGATGGCGGCTTGCGTCACGGAGCTCATCGCCTTCGTGAAATCCGCGATCGTTCCGGCGGCATATCTCATATGCGCGGCGTCGACATAGATCGTTTGGTTGGCGGCACGATCATCGATCGCAGTAAACTCGCCCTGGGTGTAGAGCGTTTTGTCGCCCTTTAGGCGGATGACGCTGGGCCCGAAGCCCGGCATCACGCTCGCGGCCCCGCCGGGTAACGGCATCGCCGTTTTGAAATCCACCGAGTAACGCAGCGTGGCGTCCGCCAACAGCAGGGACGCGCCCAGAACCAAAAGAACTGCGATCCGGCGTAACATATGGGGCGATTATAGCCGAAACGCCAGCCGCTTCAGTGCGCCAACCCGCCCATCTCCGGCGTCAGAAAATAGCCCTCATACGCCTTCATACAAGAACTTCGGATACCTCATAATCCGCCGCCCCGCCCGCTTTCTCGCCAGGCAATACATCTGCTCGCCGCGCATTGCCGAAGAGTAACCATTGCGCTCGAGAAACATCTTCACCCAGGTATCCGTTCCATAGCCCGGAATCACCTCGGTGAACAGATTCTCCACTTCAAATCCGGCCGATTCCACCGCCTCACGCAATTCCGGCGGCGTGTATTCGCGGACGTGCGGGGGCTCGCTGTCTGCGAATTCGCCGCGCGGGTCGGGGTATTTGGAGAAAAGCTGCGGGTTGGCGCTCTGCTCCAGCGCGCGCGCCACGGCAAGATAGCTCGCGACGTTCGGAGTGGTCAGCACCAGCGCGCCGCCCTCCTCCAGCACGCGATGAATCTCCACCAACATGTGCATGGGATCGTGCATCATGTGCTCGAAGATCTCGCAGGCGAGCACACACTCGAAATGTCCATCGGGGTAAGGATACCGGTCCTTCTCGGCGTCGAACAGATCGACAAAGCAGCGGAACACGGGCTTGCCGCCGGCGGTGACGGACTTCTCGTCCGTCCGGCCAAGTGGGCCGAAAAACGCGCCGCGCACCTCTTTATATCCGAGAACGCATTGGAGTGCGGGAGTCATATGCATGTAAGCGCCCAGCTCCAGAACGCGGCTGGAACTTCGCGTCGCCGGAACCAGGTCCAGCGTCCGGGCTATGCGCGGAAGGTGGATCTCCAAATACGTTCGGGCGCTCTGGTCCGCCTGATCGAGTGACCGCACGAACGCGGCAATTTCGTTAAAGCGTCGGGGAGGCGGAAGAACCTCGGGGCCGGAATCCGTCTCCGCCCGCGCTAGGGCGGCGTCCAGTTTGTGCAGACTCCGCCGCAGCGCGGGAATCAGCCGTTTCACGCGCATCCGCTCAATCGCCGGCGCCCGCCCGTCGCGCCATCCAACAGTCCATGTACGACTAGCTTAGCGGAGCCGAGCCGCGCGGCTGTTCGCCCGATTCACTGTCGAATTTCTCATGTGATTTCAGCAATTTCTCATAAAAGCACCGCACAACGCGGCCGCGTCTGTGATTACTCTTTGTGCGGGAAGAGCAAGCGCCACCCGTGCGCGCTGCCTTGCCGAAAAGCACCTCAATTTGGGTTCAGTTTTTGAAGCCCTGTTGAAAACAAAAGCGAAATTGGCTTTGCTCGTTCAAAAAATAGTGCCGACCGCTGGGCCGTGACCCACCCGAGCAGGCTGGAACTCACCGCGCAAAAAGAGTAGTATTTTAGGAGCGAACTGACGCCATGTTCCTCACCAAACGATCGCTGTCTCGCCGAACCCTGTTGCGCGGCATAGGCGCCGCTGTCGCGCTGCCGCTGCTCGACTCCATGTCGCCGGCCGCCACGCCTGCGGCGAATGTCCCGAAACGCTTCGGCGCCATCTTCGTTCCCTTGGGCGAGCGTCCTGGCTACTGGACTCCGCGCCAAACAGGTCCGGATTTCGAGTTCAGTCCGATTCTGAAGCCGTTGGAGCCTTTTCGAAATTCGCTCACCGTCGTGTCGGAGCTATGCGATCCGCTGGACGGACACGCCGTGACGGTGGCCGCATGGCTCAGCGGCAGCATCCCGAAGCGCACCATCGCGGAAGACGTCCACGCCGGAACCACCATCGATCAGGTCGTGGCGCAGCGGATCGGCCGGGAGACCGTGTACCCTTCGATGGAGCTCGCCACCGAAGATTTCACCGGCTACATCGGCGGCTGCGATCCGTCCTACGCCTGCGCCTACATGAATACTCTTTCCTGGCGTACGCCTACCGAGCCGCTCCCCATGGAAATCAATCCGCGCGTCGTTTTCGAGCGCATGTTCGGCCGGCCCGGTACGGCGGCGCAGCGCCTGCAGCGCATGCAGACCGACCACAGCATCCTCGACTCTATTAAAGAAGACTTGAGCGATCTCGGCCGCGGCCTCGGCGCGCGCGACCGCGCCCGCATTGACGACTACCTGGAAAATGTCCGCGAAGTGGAGCAGCGGATTCAAAGGGCGGAGAAGCAGGCAAAAACCGAAGTCCAAGTGCCGGACGCGCCCGTGGGCATTCCCGAGTCCTTCGAGGAGCACGTGGCGTTGCAGTTCGATCTGCTGGCCCTCGCCTGGCAAGCCGACATCACGCGCGTGTTCACCTTCATGATGAGCCGCGACGCCACACAGCGCGTCTATCCCAATCTCGGCATCACTGAGCCGCACCATTCCATGTCGCATCACGGCAACGATCCCGAAAAGATTGCGAACTTAGTGAAGCTCAACACATATCACGTGGATCTGTTCGCGAAATTCGTCAAGAAGCTAAGCGACACGCGCGAAGGCGGCGGCTCGCTGCTGGACCATTCCTTGATTCTGTTCGGCAGCGGCATGAGCGAAAGCAACGTTCATTCCCGCCTGGACATTCCCACGATTCTGGTGGGCGGCGGCAAGGGCAACTACCACGTCAAGGCTCCGAAGGAAACGCCCTTCGCGAATTTCCTCCTGGGCGTCGCCAACCGGTTCGGCGTCGAAATCGACAAATTCGGCATCAGCACGGGTAAGTTCGAAGCATGAGGCTCGCGGCGGCATTGCTTGCGGTTGCGGTCGCCGCGACTGGCGCGGATGTGCGCGTTAGGGAAGCCGCAAAGAACGGCGATGTCGAAGCTGTCCGCACCCTGATCGGGCAGCACGCCGACCTGAATGCCCCCGGACCCGACAGCCTGACCGCGCTTCATCTCGCGGCGCAGGCCAACGACGCCGCCATGGCGCGGCTGCTGCTCGGCGCGGGCGCAAATCCAAACGCGGTGGACCGCTATGGGATCACTCCCTTGCACCTCGCCGCGACCAACGGCAGCGCTGAGATGATCGAGGCGCTGATCAAAGCCGGCGCGAACCCGAACGCGGCGCTGCCGGAAGGCGAAACCGTGCTGATGACAGCTTCGCGTACCGGCGATGCCGCCGCCGTGAAGGCCCTGTTGGCGCACGGCGCGGACCCGAACGCGAAAGAACATACTTTCGGCGAAACCGCTCTCATGTGGGCGGCGGCGGAAAATCATCCGGAAGCCGTCGAAGCGCTCATCGCCGGAGGCGCAGATAAGAATGCGCGCTCCACTCTCCTGAATCTGGCGCCCTTCAAGTGGGTGACCAGCGGAATGGTTTCCACCACGCTTCCCCGCGGAGGCTGGACGCCGCTCATGTACGCGGCGCGTCAAAACTCCATGGCCGCGGCGCGAACGCTGGCGGAAAAGGGCGCCGATCTGAATCTCGCCGATCCGGACGGAACCACGGCTCTGGTTTTCGCCATCATCAACGCGCACTTCGATCTCGCCGCGATGCTGCTGGGCAAAGGCGCCGACCCCAACGTCGCCGACGAAACCGGAACGGCTGCGCTGTACGCCGCCGTAGACATACACACGCTGGGACCGATGATCAGCCGTCCGGCTCCGAAGCTGGTCGATGAGCTCGATGCCGCCGATTTAGTGAAGCGTCTGCTGGCGCATGGAGCGAATCCGAATGCCAGGCTCAAAAAGCCGGTCATCGGCAGGCACCACGACGGCGGCGATGCATCGCTCGGCGAGGGAACCACTCCGCTGATGCGCGCTGTGAAAACCAACGATGTCGAAGTAATGAAACTTCTTCTCGACGCTGGGGCCAGTCCGTTCCTGACGCAGAAGGATTACACGACCCCGCTTATGATCGCCGCGGCCGGCGGCGCGAGAGCCGGCGCCTACGCGGCCGCATTCTCTGTGACCGAAGCCGGAACCATCGAGGCGATGAAGCTACTGATCGATCATGGCGCCGACGTCAATTCGTTCAACGCCAACGGTCAGACTGCGCTCCACCGCGCGGCGCAGCGCGGAGCGGACCAGGTAGTCCGCTTTCTGGCCGAGCGCGGAGCGAAGCTCGACTTCAAAGACAAACAGGGCAGGATGCCCGTGGACTTGGCGCGCGAGCCAACCCGCAATCCCGGCGCGGCCCCCGGCCCCGGCCATGAGAGCACAGCCGCCCTGCTGCGCCAGTTGATGGAGGGCGGGCTTCAGCCCGCGCAGGGCTTTAGCCCTGCCCAAGCAAAATAGCATGCTGGCGAAAGCCCTCCTTTTGATCCCCGCCGCAAGCCTGTGTGCGCAAAACGTCTGGGACGGCGTCTACAGCGCCGCGCAAGCCCAACGCGGCAAGGCAGCTTTCGAGACCAGTTGCGTCAACTGCCACAACCGCGACCTCGCAGGCAGCGTCCGCGGCCCGGCGCTGCGGGGTGAGAAATTCATGCTGAGCTGGCAGAACGGAAGCGTCGACAATCTGTTCAGCAAGATCCGTTTTTCCATGCCGGCGACTTATCCGGAAACCGTGAGCGATGAGGTGAAGCTCGATATCGTGGCCTACCTTCTCCAGCAGAACGGCTTCCCCGCCGGCGCCGCGGAACTGAACATGAACTCGGACCAATTGGAAGCGATCCAGATCGTGCAAAAGGGGCGGACCGAGCTGCCAAATTTTGTGCTCGTCCAGGCGGTAGGATGCCTGATGCAAGGACCGGATAAGAACTGGACTCTGACCAAGGCGACGGAGCCAACCGTCTCGAAGGAGGATGCCGCTGCTTCTGCCGCGAAGCTCGGCGCCCAAACTTTCCGGCTGGTGAGCGCGGCAGCGTTTCAACCCGCCTCGCATCAGGGCGAGACGGTCGCCGTGAAGGGCCTCATCTACCGGGATCCCGGAGGCAACTGGCTGAACCTCACTTCTCTTCAAACCATCGCGCCAAGCTGCCCGAACTGACGCCTACTTCTGATTCTTCGCACGTTCGGAAAGCAGGTGCTTCTTGGCTCGCGTCTTTATGAATGCGGCGCGGCGGAAGCGGAGCGCCGACCAGTCCTCGTCGATCGCCACCATGCGCACCGGCTCAAAACCCTCGCGGCCAAAAACGTTCCAGCCGTTGTCGCGGTTGATCTGTGACTTATATTTCTTCGAACTCCCCTTCGGATAAGCGAACCATACCACCGCGTCGCCTTCCGCCTTGCCGGCGATCGCCGGCGCCAGAGCATCGACCTCTTCCTGCTTGGTGACAAACGCGAGGGAAAACTGCACTGCTTTAGCGCGCTTCAAATCCCGAAGGATCTCGACGCCGTCCAGAGCGGCGAGTTCCCGCTCGAAGCTCTCGGGCGGGCGGAGGACCAGAATCTGCTTCTGGTCTTTGAGATTCAGCTTCGCGAAAACGGATGCCATAGGAAGGAGCTTAACATTTGCATCTGATCGGCTGAACCCCCGGCCTTACGGCCGGGGCTGTTCGAAACGCTGACATAAATCTTCATCCCCGCCCGTGAGGGCGGGGTCGAGCGTAGATGCGGGTCACGGTCTGAGCAAGGCCGCGGCCAGCCGCGAAACATGAGATATGCTCTTCCAGAGGGAGGATTCCATGTCGATTCGTACTATGCATTGGCTCTTAGCGGCGGTTGCGCTAACAGGGTCGGCCACGGCGCAACAGGCCAAGCCACAGCCCCCCAAGTCGCTACGGCTATATATTCTGGACTGCGGCAAAATCACGGGAGGCAGCGGTGACTCGATGGGATTCAAGCCCGGCGAGTTGAAGACCGCCGACATGATCACGCCCTGCTTCCTCATCGTGCACCCGCGCGGGACCATGATGTGGGACACGGGCGAGATCCCCGACAGCGCCTTCCAAAGCGGAGTGTCGCCCGCCAAGCAAGGAGCCTTCACCGTGGACCGGCCTCTGCTGCCGCAATTGGCCGCGCTAGGTTATGTTCCCAAAGACATTACCTACCTGGCGCTGTCGCATTATCACGGAGATCACGTTGCCAACGCAAGTTTGTTCGCGAGCTCCACCTGGATCGTCCAACAAGGCGACCGGGACGCGATCTTCGCCCCGCGGCAGGACAACGGAAAGAAGCTGGGTGGCGTGGGCGATCCTAAATACTTCGAAGCGCTCGCCACCAGCAAAACCATGCTGCTGAAAGGCGAAGATCACGACGTGTTCGGCGACGGCACAGTAACCATCAAGTTCACGCCGGGACACACGCCGGGCCACCAATCGTTGTATCTGAAGCTGGCCAAAACCGGTCCCGTGCTGCTGTCGGGAGATCTGTATCATTACCCCGAAGAGATTACTTATAAGCGCATCCCTTCGTTCGATTTCGATAAAGAGCAGACCGCCAAGAGCCGTGCGATGATCGAAGATTTTGTCAAGAAGAACAAGGCGCAGTTGTGGATTCAGCACGACTACACGGCGGGCATCAAAAGGAAGATCGCGCCGGAATACTACGACTGAAGCGCTGCACCATCGATTTGGCGTACGCTATCTCCGAGTGGATCGTCGGCCACTCGGAGAAAGATCCATCGGATCCTCCCGTGAATTCCGTCACGGCAACTGGCGCTCGACCCCAGAAGGTTGTTCCTCTTGTGACGCGTACGCGTTAATCAACCCCTTCCCGCCTGCGATAGAATCCCAGTTACTCGTGCCATAGCGTGCCCGGACGGACACGGCCGACCCGTTCTGATAGCATCTGCAAGGAGCGTTTCAACACGGATGCGAACTACAACTATTGCGGTGCTCTCGACTATTCTCGCGGCAAGCAGTTTTGGACAATGGCTCCAGTACAAAACGCCCGGAATCCCACGGACAGCCGACGGAAAGCCGAACTTGTCCGCACCCGCCCCGCGAACGCCAGAAGGCAAACCCGACTTCAGCGGAGTCTGGCAGATTGTCCAGCGGCGTCCCGCTAGGCCTTCGCCCGCGGTGCCGTCGGGCACTGGAAACGGCGGCCTGCGAAATTACCTGCCCGATGGCGAGACCGTCCCGTTTCAGCCATGGGCCGAGGCGCTATACAAGCAGCGGGTTGCGAACAATGGCGTTGGCCTTCCCTCGGAGCACTGCCTGCCGCACGGCCTTCCTGGCGCAATGATGATCCCGATCGGGTTTCAAATTATGCAGACGCCGGAGCAGATCGCAGTCTTGTTCGAGGAGTTCAATTACTACCGCCGCATCATGATGGACGGGCGCAATCTGCCGGACGTAATGTTCCCGACATGGTTTGGATACTCAGTGGGCCGCTGGGATGAAGACACGCTGGTGGTGGACACAATCGGCTTCAACGACCGTACCTGGATCGACATCAGCGGTTATCCGCACACCGAGGCACTGCATACCACGGAGCGCTTTACGCGGCCGGACTTTGGCCACATGGACCTTACGGTTTTGATCGACGATCCGAAGGCGTACACGAAGCCATGGACCCCGACGCTTCACTTTCAGCTACTCGCCGACCATGAAATGATCGAAGAAATCTGCGATAACGAACGGGATGCTGTTCATATGGTGGGGAAGTAACGCGGCCCATTTTTCTGACCTTGTGTGGCACCCTTTACCGCTAGCAGCCTCGCCGTCCGCGTTTGGGCCAACCGTGCATGTAACAAACGCAACTGGAGTATGAACTCTGAGTGCCGAATCAAAGATCAACGGGTCTCGCTGCACGTTCAGGGAATTCTCCGTTCGGAAAGCGATGCAAGCGCCACCTCAATTTGGGCGAGACCGTCTTCGAAACGCTGGTTCTCTTGGTTTTAGCCGCAGTACTTCATTTAGCGGCATGGAATCGAGCACCTGATACTTCACGGTCTCGATCTGAACGTTGGAGTCGATACATGCGATGGGAGCGAGCGAGAACGCGCCGATTTACGGTTTGATCACCTTCACCACGAAATAGCTTACGGACTTCGGCACTTCCTTGAACCAATGCGGCACGCCTGCTGGTATCACGATCACATCGCCTTTACTCAAATGACGCGATTCGCCGCCTTGAATATCCGTGCCGAGCCACTGGCCAGCTTTCGTGTTCTTGCCGCCGATCATAGTTCCACCCGTGACGAAAGTGGCCTCGCCGTCGGTGATGTACAGAACATCGGTTTCTTTGTCGTGGACTTCCACCTGCCCAGCCGCCGCGCGATGGGCGCCCTGGACAGTCAAATCAGATTGCGTGACCAGCATGCCGCCCTTGGCCAGCGAATCCGCGACCTTATCGTTGCCGATGTAAGTAACTCCGGGACCCGCGCCGCTCATCATCACGGCTGTCGCCAGAATCGCTAGCAGAGCCAGTAAGAGTTTCATTCCGATTCCTCCTGGGATGTGATTCTATCGTAGTAGAGCGCTGCGGGGTTGGCCGTTTTATCACTTCATCGAAGTGTCTACGGAGCGACGCGGCAGGAGACCAATATCCGCGAGTACATTGCCACTTGTCTCCAAAAAGGTCACGCTGGGGTACTTTCCGACGAAACGGGCAGTCTTGATCCAGCATCAAATTCATGGCTCATTCACGGATCAGCTACTGCGACTCGCGCATGCCACAAAGACTGATTGAGGAAATCATTACCCGGCCATTGCAGGATTCGAGACACAAAGGCGGCACATCGATTCGAAAATCGCAGAACTTCGCAATATGCACGCTGGGCATGCGATCGCCCCTGCAGCTCCTTCAAAAACCAAACGCAAGGTTTCCCTCGCTTCTCGTCGCGGATGGCGTCAGCTCAGAAGAAGAGGTGGGCTGCCATTAAGGAACGCCCCCAGGCGAGGTCGCCAGCGGCGGCGCATCGCCCAAAGCGGCGAATCAGCGAGGAGGGCATGCAGCGGATCATAGCGGCTGCCGGGCATAGCTGCCTTTTTCGTGGGGGCCTTCGCGACTGCCCGATTAGCCTTCGCCTCTCGAGCTCTTATTAGCGCCCAGCGTTTTTTTGGTAGCTGAGTGTGATCCGATCCCACGCCGCTGCAATTGGAGCAAGAGCCGCCTGGACCGCTGATTGTCGTTCCGGAATCGGCCTGAAGCACCAGTCCCTTGCCACTGAGTTTCGGGCCCAGTTGCTACTGAAGCGCCGGGAGCGCGAATCACGTTCGTCTCCCGATTCTGCACTCGTTTCCTCAGTGGGTTGGCTATTGACAACAACGACGTAATCTGCACGACTGGCTCGAAGTCCACTGAAAAAGTGCATCCAGGCTGGCAACGAGGAATTCGCGCTGGAAGTCTCAAAGAGGGAAAGTGACTACTTTCATACCGCCGCACATGACGCCGAATTCTCCAGACGGCGCTATGGGGGAAGGCATTGCGGTGGAAGCCGCTGGCAACATCTATTCGGCCGAAGCGCAACTGAGGGGG
>DASQJB010000435.1:0-14896 GCA_035631295.1 Bryobacteraceae bacterium
GCCGAGGTCCTTCGAGTAGATCCACTTTCCCGTTTCCGCATCGAGAATGTCATAGGTCGCCTGCTTGCCGGAAGTCATGATCACCGGGCGAACCACGCCGTTAACCGGCATTCGCACGATCTGGCGTTCAAACACCCAGTCGAGGTCCCACTGATCATTCGGGAGATGCTGGTAATACCAGACGAGCTTGCCGGTATCGGGATTGATGGCCAGCGTACAGTCCGTATACAGGCCGTCAGTTTTGACGCCTGGCCTCACAGGCTTGGCCAGCAAAGCGGTGTCATAGGTCTGCGCTACGCCAAAGAAGGCCAGGTTGAGCGCGGAGTCGTAGCTTCCCGCGAGCCAGACGGAGGCGCCGTTGCGCTCCTCGGCTGTGTGATCGTTCCAGGTATCGCCGCCGGGCTCGCCGGGCTGCGCGATGGTGTTGAATCGCCAGGCGGGATTGCCAGTCTCAGCGTCGAGCGCGACGATGTAGTTCTTGCCGCCGACCCGGCCGCCCGTCCCGATCATCACCTTGCCTTTGGCGACTAGCGGACCGCCCGTGAGGGTGAAGCCCCTCTCTTCGGTCAAGGGCTGGTCCCAGGCCACTCTGCCGGTCTTCACGTCGAGCGCCACCACGTGCACGTCGGAAGTCCCCATGTAGACTTTGTTCCCGTAAATCGAAATCATGCGCTTGTTGCTGGCGTTAATTCCTGGGGGCAACAGCCGCGCATATTGCCAGAGCAGGTCGCCGCTGGCGGCATCGAGCGCTTCCAGTTTGTCGCCGGGGCTATGTAGGAACATCACGCCGTCATGGACCAGGGGCGTGGCTTCATTGGCCCCGGGGGAAAGCGTCCAGGTCCACGCGACGCGCAGATTGTTCACGTTCGATTTCGTAATCTGCTTCAGCGGGCTGAATCCCTGATAATCGAAACTGCGGCGCCACGTGAGCCAATCGCCCGCGGGCGGGTTCTGCAGCAACACGTCGGTGACAGGCGTGATTTTATCGAGAGGGTTGGCCTTCTTCGGCGCGGGAGGCAGCTTCACGCCGGGCGACACACCGCCGACGCCGCCGATCCCGCCGCCGCGTCCTCCCGGCGGAGCGGGAATCGTCACAGAAGCGAGCGCCGTCGCCTCCGATGCGAACTCTTTCCGTCCCGTCGCAAAACCATTCTGCTGGAGCACGTAGGCGATGATCCCCGCGTACTCGGCGCCGCCGAGGTTTCCGGGGCCGGGGCTTCCGGGAGAGTTCGGTGGCATCTTCGTGCTCACATAAGTGAACAAATCGGCGGCGGGTTTCCCGGCGTATTTGCCAAGAAACGCCGCGCCGCGGAGCGGAGGCGCCGAGTTGCCGTCATCGACGCTCGCGCCGTGGCAGTTGGCGCAGTTCCGTTCGTATGCCGCCTTCCCCGCAACCGCTTGTGCCGATGTGAATAGCGCCTCGGCTGGCGGAACCGCGCCGCGCCCCGCACCTGCGGGTGGACCCGCAGGCGCCTGAGCATGCAGCTTTGCGGGTGATCCAATCAAGATCAAGCCTGCGATTGCTCCACACAAGCCTGAACAAAGCGCCGCTCGCCATCTGTTTTGAGGATTTGTGGATGTCATTGTGGAAAGGTCCCTCCCTAGCTGTCCACTACTTGCAAAATTGTACTCAATTCTCGCGACGTTCGCCACGAACGCACACCAGAGGGCCGCAATCGCAGCCGGATGGTCGAAGCATAAGAAAAATAGCAGTGAGGCTCTTCAACGGCCGACAAATACCGCTGGTATCCATGCTGAATGCGCTTGCATAGGGAGATAAACTGTTCTGAGCGTCAATGGTTTTCACCAAACGTCTTCGGGAAGGTGTGCGCCGCGGGTTCATAACTTGCAGCGTCCGCATCTGGAAACGCCCGCACGTCAAAGTGGGGGGACGGTACCGAATGGATGATGACGGTGAAATCCTGATCGACTCCATCGCGCCTATCTCGCTGCAAGAGATCACTCATGATTTGGCGGCTGAATCAGGCTTCGAAAGCCGGGAGGATTTGCTGAAGGTCGCAAAGCACGGCTCTGGCGAAAATGTCTATCTGATACGTTTTCACTACGTTCTTACCGCCGGAAAGCCTGCACGCAAGAGATCGAACCAAGTTCGAAGAACTCGCCGCAATTCTGAATAAGGCGCAGCGACGGCTTGGGCCTCTTCGTTTTTTGAACTTCGGCTTGTGTCCCCAAATAAACTGGCGGCGTCGTATCATCGGAGATCGTGGAACTCGGTTTGACCGGAAGCCTCGAATTCCTGAAGGCGCGCGATTTTCTGCTGCGTCATCGCAACGATTATCGGACCGCATACGAGAGCTTCCAATGGCCTAGGCTCAATGAATTCAATTGGGCGCTCGACTACTTCGATCGCATGGCGAAAGACAATCACCGGCCCGCGCTCCGAGTGCTGGACGAATCCGGCGCCGCGGCGATTCGAACCTTCGCTGAGCTGTCCGCGCAATCCAACCGGGTGGCGAACTATCTTCGGCGGATCGGCGCCCGGCGCGGCGACCGGATCCTGGTCATGCTTGCGAATGAGATCCCGCTGTGGGAGGTGATGCTCGGCGCGTGTAAGACCGGTGCTGTCATCGTCCCTGCCACCACATTGCTGTCGCCAGCCGACCTCCAGGATCGGCTGGACCGCGGAGGCGTCCGGTACGTGATCGCTGCGCCGTCTCAAACTACCAAGTTCGCCGCCGTGCGCGGGTCGTTTTGCCGCATCACGACCGGCGCGGAAACCAAGGGATGGCGAAGCCTCGATGAAGCCAATAACGAATCGGAATCATACTCGCCCGATGCTTCGACGCGAGCAAGCGATCCACTGCTGCTCTATTTCACGTCGGGCACGACGGCGCGGCCGAAGCTCGTGGAGCATTCGCACGCCAGCTATCCCGTGGGACACTTGACCACGATGTACTGGCTTGGTCTTCAGGAAACCGACGTCCACTGGAACATCAGTTCACCGGGTTGGGCCAAACACGCGTGGAGCAGCTTTTTCGCTCCATGGAACGCAGGCGCGACCGTGTTCGCGTACAACTACTCGCGATTCTATGCGAGAGATATCCTCAAAACACTCGTCCTCAACGAGGTCACGAGTCTGTGTGCGCCCCCGACAGTTTGGCGCATGCTGATTCAAGAGAACCTAGCCGATTACCCCGTATGCCTCCGGTCCGTAGCGTCAGCGGGCGAGCCTCTGAATGCCGAGGTGATCGGACGCGTGAAGGAGGCTTGGAGTCTTGAGATCCGAGACGGCTACGGGCAAACCGAGACCACGTGCCTGATCGCGAATTCGCCAGGCCAGCCCGTCGAGCCCGGATCGATGGGCCGTCCGATGCCCGGGTTCAACATCGCGCTCCTGAATGTCGACAGCGAACCTGCCTCCGAGGGCGAAGTCTCGATTGTCCTCTCGGATCGTCCGATCGGTCTGATGCTCGGGTACGCCGGGAATCTCGCAAATTCTGCCGAAGTCACCCGTGGCGGCTATTATCGAACCGGCGATATCGCCCGCCGCGATGCGAACGGCTATCTGAGTTACGTCGGCCGCGTCGATGACGTCTTCAAGGCCTCCGATTATCGCCTCAGTCCATTCGAACTGGAGAGCGCTCTCATCGAATTCCCGGCTATCGCCGAGGCCGCCGTCATCCCTGCTCCCGACCCCCTGCGAGCGTCCGTTCCGAAAGCGTTTATCGTGCTGGCTTCCGGCTACGCGCCCGGCCGCGAACTGGCCCGCGACATATTTGCGTTCATCCTGGAGCGGCTCGCGCCCTACAAACGAATCCGGCTGATCGAGTTTGCAGAACTTCCGAAGACGATCTCCGGTAAGATCCGCCGCGCCGAGCTTCGCCGTAGACAACAGCAGTCGGTCGTACGCGGCAGCCTGGAGTTCTCTCTGGACGACTTCCCGGAACTGAGACAAGCGGCAAACGGGTGAGAACGGCGACGATGGCAGCTCGAGGCCGGGCGCTTGTTGCTTCCGGTGCTCCTAAGTACAATGACGTGAAGAAATGCGATTCGCTGAAGGCATCCCGGTCGGGAATATACGGAGCGCCAGAGCTTGCTTGCGCGGAACAGAAGAACGCGAAAGGTATAGTCATATGAAGTCACTTAGGTTTAGAGTGCTGGTGATCGCCGCCTGGGCTGCCACGATGGGGATCGCATCGTCGCAGACGCCTCCCTCGACGGTGGACGGCTACATTGGGGCGGCCAAGATTGCCGCAGGCACGGATTGGGCGGGAACGTTCCTGCGCCTTTGCATTCCGGCTCCTGCCGGACCTCAGGGTGCGGGCACACCGGCTGGAGGAGCTGCCGCGCGTGGAGCGCCGCGCCGTCCCCCGGCGAAGGACACGTGGTATGCCGAACCGGCCAAAGTCGCCGATAACCTGTATTTCCTCGGTACCAAGATCCATAGCGCATGGGCCATTGTGGGTAACCAAGGCACTATCGTCATAGAGGCGCTGTTCGACTACGCCGCGAAAGACGAAATTCTAGATGGTCTGGCGAAGCTTGGCTTGGATAAAAGTAAGGTCAAATACGTCATTCTTTCGCACGCTCACGCCGACCATGACGGCGGGGCCAAGTTGCTGCAGGACGAGATACCTGGCGTGCATCTCATTTATGGCGCCGAGGATTGGGACGCTGTCGATAAATCGACCAATCATGCCGGCGGGAAACCAAAACACGACGTGGTGGGCACAGACGGGATGAAAGTCTCTGTGGGCGATGCCTCGGTTCAAATTGTCACGACGCCGGGTCACACTCCCGGAACGCTTTCCTATCTCTTTGAGGTGCGGGATAACGGCAAGCCCTTACGCATTGCTTACGTCGGCGGAACAGCCATTCCATTTAACGCGAGCGCGGCATATTACGACGGCTATATCGCGTCATCAAAGAAGATGGCGAAGGCCGCTGCCGATTTCGGGGCAACGGCGCTGATGTCGAATCACTCTGAATTCGACGATGCGTTGTTCAGAGCTCACAGCGCCGCAAACCGCCATCCGGGTGAAGCGAATCCATTCGACGTAGGTACAGATGGCGTCACCCGCTATTTCAGCGTGGTCCAGGATTGTGCCACCGCCGCAAAGCTCCGGGCGATCGGCCAGTAACTCGCCGCCCTCTAGCTTCTGTCGGTTGATCCCTCACAGGAAGTAGCAACTTCGGCCGAACCCGAAGCGCCTTTTCGCCGTCTAAATTAGTAGTCATGCTAAGGGCTGTGAGTTCCGTCCGCAACGCGCCGTTTCCTGGTGCACATACCCGAATCGACAAAAGATAGTCTATGCGGGTGACGATTGCGCATTCAAAGACCCACGCAGAGGCCATCCAAGCCGTGGATCGGGCGATGCAGGATGTTTTTCAGAGTCTGGCTATGCCGCCACTCACAATTTCCAATTCCCAGAAGACCTGGAAAGGCTCCGTGATGACGTTCTCTCTGACGGCACAAATCGGCTTCTTTAAAAACGCAGTCAGCGGGACCGTAGAGGTGACAGACCGGGACGTTACCATTGACGCTGACCTTGGGATGCTCAACAGATTCTTTCCTGAAAAGACGATGCGGACCATGGTCGAATCGCGGGTTCGAGGTCTCCTAACATGAAGATTCAGGAGAGAAAGGCAGCACGGCGATAAGCGTTGCCTCGTCGACCACCCCGCGTCTGCCAGGAACTACCGGCATGCTATCGCCGAGTTGTCCTCAGGCACATCCGAGTTGTACAGCAACACGCTGATTTTTCGGGACACCAAATCACTGACCCAGGGTATCGAGGCCAACCAGCTCAAATCCTCTTGGTGAAAGAATTCCTCTTCGACTGTAAGCGGCTTGAAGCGGACATAGGAAACGTAGCGAACTTCCGCCTTACCGACGGTGATCTGCTCAAACGTGATCGAGTCGTTCGAGACCGTCGGCTTCTTCCATTTCCATTCTTCGCCCCCTTTCGTCACTATGTGGAGATACTCGGTCGTCTTCGGCGCTGCCGCCTTCACGTCGAGCCACGAGCTTCGAGCACTGAAGACGGCTCCACGTGTGGGTTCAGTGGGATTATCCGTCACTCGCGCGATCTGCGAGCGCTTGATCAAAACACCAAGTCCGGTGTATGTGGCCAATACCAGGGCTTGCTCACCAACGGAGGAAAGAGTACCGTATTGACATTGTTTATCGCGCAGGATCACGGCGTAGGGCCGATCGCGAGTGACGTGCTTGAGGTTGTTCCATCCGTCACTAGGTGCGGCGACTGAAATAGCGGCAAGAAACCAAACGGTCATCGCCAGCTTCCATTATCCGCGAAAGACACATGCAGTCTGGAGCGAAGCGCGTCCAACTCCTACGACCGGAGATCGGCCGATCGATCATTATTGGGCAACTCGGCGCCTCACTGTCGATCGTAGATGTACATCGGTGAAGAACCGTCCACCGTAACGGTCAGCGTCTTCCCGTCTTTTGAGATGGTCTTCTTCCCATGTGAAGTGACCTTGCCATTCACCTTGTCCGTCCAATCAGTGGTGTATTCGTCGACCACCGTTTCAGCGTAAGTGCGCGGCGTTTGCTTGCCGGCTGCAACCACGTCGGCTAACAGAGCCTCCGTATACTCCGGATAATCTTTACCATCGCTCTTGGCCGTGAATTGCAAATAATGATAGATGCCTTGAGGATCGCTGGTAATCAGCAGGCCCACAAGGAATCCATCCGGGCGTAGCCTGTACTGTCGGATCTCAACGTGATTGGCGGGGACACGCAAATTGGACTTATCCGGATTCAATTTCCACGTGCCTAGGATGAGAGGCAAAGAGTTGCTGGCGGGCGTTTGCGCCTGCAGCGCGCCGACCATCATGGAAACACGGCGGAAACTGCAATACCACAAACGGTGAGAAACCTCAGGCACTTCACGGCGTTACCTCCAAGTTGGTTGGGCTTCATGTTTCCGGCTCACCGGCTACTTCTTATCCAACACCGCCATAGCGTCCCATTTTCATATACTATGCCGATGCGGTCGGGGTGCACAGCGGCTCGAAGCCTTCTCCAAGCGTGGTACAAGCTGCTACGCTGTTCCAGGTTGCCGGGGGCGCGATCCGGCGCTGCTCGATGCCGTGATCGAAGGCGTAAACCCGCGCGAGGTTGCAGAAGTGGGCCTCGCCGTGGTCTATCATGAATGGGATCTACCCATGGAGGCTTGATGAAGAGATTTCGCACGACTGCGATGGGGATATGTGCTGCTGTGCTGCTGGCGCGCGCCGCACACGCTCAGGTAGCCCTCGACTCGGTGCGCATCGCGGCAAAGGATACTGTTGCTCTGGCGAAGTTCTACCAGGAAGCGTTCGGCATGCAGGAGGTCAATCGGATCGAAAACCCGGGAGGCACGGAGGTCTTCGTAAACTTCGGGGCCACAATTGAAGCCGCGAAGGCCAACAAGAACCCACTGATGATCCTCTTTCATCGTGATTCCGACGACGTAAAGGACCCTATTCCGCACGTAATCTTTGTCGTGAAGGACATGGCCAAAACGGTCGCCGCTGTCAAGGCCGCCGGTGGAACGATGACGGGCGAGCCGCGCCCGTTCAAAGGCACGAGCACCGTCCTCGGTTTTGCGATCGATCCGGCCGGTAACCGTATTGAGCTGATTCAGCGGCCATAAGCGAAGGAGCCAGAATAGCGGCGGCTCGGCTGTTGTCGTCCCTGCTGTTTGGCGTCAAGCGCCCGCGCGCCGGAGTCGTCGCAAGGCAGAAAGACTGATAGGATGCAGTCCATGAGCCAGTCTTTCTTCTTGGCGTTCCTCGGTTGCAGTACGCTTCTTGCGCAAGGGTCCAATACGCTGGTATTGGAGGCGAAGTTCCCGTGGACCGTTGTACGCGACAACCTTTTGAAGATGGCGGAAAAGATGCCCACTGAGAGCTATAGCTTTAAGCCGGCGCCCGAGATAGAGAGCTTTGCGCAGCGGCTGGCTCATATCGCTGGCGCAAACCTGTTCGTTTGCCAGGGGATTATGGGACGCCAAACGACTCTCTCTCGTCCGGAAGCGACTTCCAAACCGGAGCTGATCGCGTTGCTGAAGCAGGCATCCAACGCCTGCGACGCGGCGTTCGATTCGCTCTCCGATGCCGCGGCGATGGAGAAGATTGACTCGCGTCTCGGGGGACCTTTCCCTCCTGAGCCGATGCGCACGAAACTCGCGACGCTGAACAACATGGTCCGGCACTCAAACGAAATGTATGGATACATGTGCGTCTATCTGCGATTGAAAGGCATCGTGCCGCCATCCAGCGCGGTGGAGTAGGAAGCCGTCGATCCCGAAGGTAACGGCCAAAACGCAAATGCCAGGCGCGTTTTTCAGAATGCGAATTTCATCGCGATTTGCAGTATGCGGGGATCCTGGGCGCTGAGAATTTCGCCGAACTGGCTGGTGTTGTTGAGTGCGGTAGTCACCGTTAATGGGCGGAAGCTGTTGGTTAGATTGAAGGCCTCACCGCGAGCTTCGAGGGTCATGCCTTCACGGACGCGGAAAACTCGAGACAGAGCCATGTCGATTTCCCACCAGTTTGGGCCGGGGAGACTGGCTCTACCGAGGTTCCCGAATGTGCCGAAAGCGGGCTGGGCAAAAGCCTGGGGGTTGAACCAGCTCACGCATGGGGCGACGTTGGCGCAGGGCGACCCGGGACTGGCGACTTGCGGGTTCGGCTGGATCAGATTGGGGCGCTGGATCGCAGCGCTGCCACCTGCCAAGGCATAGTCGATTCCGGTGGTTACGGTGAGGAAGGCTCCGGAGAGATAACGGTAGCTTGAGGAAAGGCGCCAACCGCCGGCGGCTGCGTTTACCGCCTTGTTCTGGAACCTGGGTGCGTCGGCCACGATAGTCATGTTGACGATGTGTCGGCGGTCAAGCGCCTGCGTACCGTTCAGCGTGCCGGTCTCGCAGTTGCCCCGGTCCCGGCGGCGATTATTCACGTCCTCGTAGGTTCCTCCCGCCCCGCCTACTAGTGATCCGATGCCGACATCCCCGATGCAGTGGGACAGGGTGTAATTCGCGCTAGCGCTTACGTTATGGCTTAGGCGTTTCTGCGCGGTCATGATCAGGCCGTTGTAGCTGACTGTACCGCCGGACTGGAACTGATCCACTGGGCCCAGGAACTGGCCGATGGCCGGATTTAGCTGCGACGCGATGCGGCGCTGATTGGTGTTGGTCGTCGAGTCGCAGTTGGCCGTCTGGCCAGCGGGGCAGGTCCCGAGCGGGGAGGTAGTCGGGACAATGAGCGCGGGATTGAGCTGCTCGCTCACCCAGAGATGCGCCGTCTGGGTACCCATGTAGGTGGCGGACAGAAGCCAGTCCGAGATCTGGCGCTGGAGAGAGAGATTCCATGAGTAGACCGTGGTGGCTTTGGCGTCGGCCTGCTGGGCGACATAGGTCCCGAAATTCACGAACCGTGCGTTCGGTCCGAAGTTTCCAGGAAAAGGATTGCCGCCGGGATAATTCGCCCACGGATTGGCGAAGGGCACCGGGCCGTTCAGCGTCACAGTGTTGCCGAAAGGCGGGGCGGTGGTGGGCGTGGACATGATCATGGTGTTCGGGAAATCATACCCGATGCCAAACGCGGCGCGGATCGAGGTTTTCCCGTCCCCGAAGGGGTCGTAAGCGAGACCGACGCGGGGGCCGAACTGATCGTAGCGGTTGTGGACGCCTGTGTAGCCTTCGAAACCGGGATCGCCGGCGTAGAGCAGCCCGGCAGGCGCCTTCGTGAATACCGTGCTGGTGATGCCCTGGCTGAAGCGATTCCAATCGAACGTGTAGACGGCCCCGTTGTTGATCCGCTGCGGCAAGAAGGGCTCCCAGCGCAGGCCGAGATTTGCGGTGAGGCGGCGGGAGATCTTCCAACTATCCTGCGCATACAGCCCGTAACCCCATTTTGTGGTGAAGGTTGTGTTCGGCGAGCCTTGGGTCACAGCGCTGGCCTGGCCCAGCAGAAAATCGGTCATGCCGAGACCTGTCGCGTTAGGAAGTCCGGAAAAAGTGAAGGAAGCCGAGGAGAAAACGTTGGCCTTCTGGCTGTGCTGGTAACGGAAGCCGGAGAATCCGAACGAGAACTGGTGATTGCCGCGGACTAGATTCACATCGTCGGAGAGCGTGTAGTTGCTCGGCACAAAGGACGCGAAAATATTTGTGCCGATGCCGATGCTGAAAGCTCCGGTCACCGCGACGACGGTCTGATGTGCGACAAAACAGGTAAACTGCACGCCGATCTCGCACGCATCGAAATAGTTATCGTTGAAGCGAGAGATGGCGACGCGGTTCATGGAAGCTCGAAAGGAGTTGATTGTGGTGGGCGAGAAGAGATGCGTGTCCCCGATAGCGGCGGTCTGCGAGAGATCATCCAGGCCGCCCTGCGCCGTATCGAGAATGTCCTTCGAGAGCGCATAGGAGGAGGGCTGATAGAAGGCCGTCGCCATGTAGCGGCCGAAGAGCATGTTGCGCTCACTGATCTGGTAGTCCACGCGACCGAGAACCTGGTATGCGTTGTTCTGAGTAATCGGACCGAATGTCACCTTTCCGCAGGGATCTGTGGACTTGGGCAAGAATTTGACGATATTCAGAGCCTGCTGGCTGAATCGCGAGACGGGAATCTGCTTGTTCGGAAATGTTAAGCCGTCAGGGTCCCTTATGGTGGCGGGGAAAGTGGGGCAGCCGCTGAAATCGCCGAAAAGCATCTGCGCCGTAGGAACGAAGGCTGTGCGGTCCACAGGATCGGAGCGGAGGCGCGTGCCCTGGTATCCGACAAAGAAAAATAATTTGTTATGAATTATCGGGCCGCCGAAGGTTCCCCCGTACTGATTGCGCTTCAGCGAATCCCGCGTTGCGGCAAAGAAGTTTCGCGCGTTGAGATCGCCATTGCGCAGGAACTCGAAAAAGTCGCCGTGATATTCATTCGTGCCGGATTTAATAACCGCGTTGACGGCCGCGGCGGAATGATTCCCGTCCTGTGCGGTCAGCGTGCTGGTTTCGACTTTAAACTCCTGCAAGGCGTCCGGAAACGGGAACGGAAGATTGACCCCGTCAAACAGGTTGTTGTACATCGTGCCATCGAGATAGTACCCAATGCCGGAAAGCTGGCCGCCCGCTACTGAGAACTGAAGACCTCCGGGCATGCCAGCCGTGGCGCCGCCCGAGCCTGTTACTCCGGCCGGTATGGAGGCCCCGGTGAGCTGCACCAACTCGGCGGCATTTCTGCCATTGAGCGGCAGTTCCAGGATGCGCTGGTTTTCGATAACGTTCCCAACGCTGGTGGTTTGAAGCTCGACTTGAGCTGCATCGGCTTCGACCTGAACTTTTTCGGAGATCGCGCCGACGGTTAGGCGGAAATCAATGGTGGGATTGGTGTTCACCTGAAGAACGATCCCGGTCTGCTCATAAGCGGCGAAGCCTTGCTTCGTCACTTCCAGACGATAAGGTCCGATTGGCAGATTCGCGAGGACGTAGGCGCCCTCGGCGCCGGTGGTGGCAATACGTACGATGCCGGTGTCGGTCTGCGTGGCCTTAACCTCTGCTCCCGGCACGGCGGCGCCAGTGGCATCCTGCACTGACCCTTGAATCTGGGAGGTCGCTTGAGGAAATGCAGTCGGAGAGCACAGTACGATTAACAGCGCGGTATGCAAGGTCTTCACGAGAACCCCTTTCGTGCGCGCGAGTATATCACATACTCGACTAACGACACGCAGGCTGCGAGCCGTGCATGATCGCAGCACCGCCGCCCGATCCTCTGCGGGCGACGAAAGCATGCTCCGCGCGAAAAGGATATAATCGCGCCACAGGAGAGACCGGATGAAACCTCGGATGCTTGATTTATTCACAATCTCGATGGCGCTTTCAGGCGCGCTGCTGGCGCAAAACGTGCCTTCGCAGTTTGTCGTAAGCGGCGCAGCGGCCGAAAAGATTCAGGATTTCACAACGATCAATCTCGCCACAGCCGAGCGTATCGCCGATTCTTGCGTGAAAGCCGCAGCCGCCGAGGGCGTCGCAATTAGCATCATGGTGCTCGACAACGACGGCAACCATGTCTACATGGATCGCATGGACGGCCAGGGTTATCTCAACATCATCACCGCCGACATGAAAGCGCGCACCGCGCTGATGCTGCGCGCGCCCAGCAAGACGCTCATGAACAACGTGGTTGAAGACCCCACACGGGAGCTTCAATACATTCAGCTCAACGAGTTTCCGAATTCCGGCGGGCTTCCGATCGTTGTGAACAAACAGTTGATCGGCGCCGTCGGCGTGGGCGGTTCGGCGCCGCGAGTGCCGGTGTGGAGTGACGAAATCTGCGCTCACAAAGCGCTGCAAGAAGTCATCGGGCCTTCGGTCTCCCCCCTCGTTCAGGATCTCCCGCCGCGGCGCAATCCGAATCCGGGCAATTCTCCCGTTCCACGTTTCGCTGCCCCAAATCCGCCGAAAACGACGCTTTCGCCGGAGTTCGTGATCGGCAGCAAGGCGGGCTCTGGCGTCTTCGACGCGAATCAGATTTCGCTCGCCGCGGCGAAGAAAATCGGGCGGGCCTGCCGCGATTGGGCGGCATCCAAAGGTGGGACGATGTCGCTGTACGTGATCGACACGGCCGGCGAAATGGTGCACATGGAGCGCATGGACGGCCAGATCTTCAACAACATCCGCACGGCTTTACTGAAGGCGCAGACAGCTCTAAAAACACGGCAGCCCACTTCTATTCGCACTGCGCAGCTCAAGAACGATCCGTCCGGCATCCCGCGCCAGATCGATCAATTCGGATTCTTCACGAACTCGGGCGGTATCCCGATCGTGGTGGACGGTCAGATGATCGGAGCGGTCGGAGTCGGCGGAGGTGCGGGCGGCGGCGATGAAGCCTGTGCGATCGAAGGTTTAAAAGCAGCCTTCGGCGACCACGTCACGCTACCCGTTTATCCCGCAGCTTCGGGGTCCGCTCGCTAGGCACTCTGGGTACCCCGATGTTGCTGGCCTTGCCGGCGGCCGGCCGCCACGAAGCAGCTAGCCCGCGCAACCTCCGAAACACACGTTATTGTCACGGTTTTTGACAAGGTCGAGGCACGTTTGATTCGATTTAGGGCACCGTGAGGTTTCAGAAATTGGGAAAGTAGTTTAGAATCAAAAGAGGCTCCTCGCCGGGCGCGTAGCTCAGTTGGTTAGAGCGCCTGCTTCACACGCAGGAGGTCACAGGTTCGAGTCCTGTCGCGCCCACCATTCATTTCAAGCAGATACAAACAGAGGGAAGAGTTGGAGGGAGTGGTTGTGACGTGGAATGTGACGTAAGGTCTCAATTCGCTTTCCCAGGTTCTACACGGAGAATGGTCTCGGGCTGACGCGTTGCCGAAGGCCCACCCATCAGACCGCTTTCCAGTTTTTCCAGCGCCGAGCGTTTGGCGGCCATGCGCACGTGGCTGTAGTGTTCCAGCATTCGACGGGACATGTGGCCGGCGACCGCCATCAGCGTGGCGTCAGATGCGCCGGCTTCGGCCATTTCGGTGATGGCCTGGTGGCGGAGGTCGTGGAAGCGTAGGCCGCGGATCGGCGCGGCGGCTCGTTTCCAGGCTGCGATGGCGCCGCGAAGACCTTTGGCGGATGCGAGCGCCTGCTGCGCGGCCTCTCTGCCGACGCCCCTGGCGGTTTCGCGGACCAGTTTCCGCCAAGCCGTCCGCCAGCTCTTCTGAGGACGTGAGGGATCGATAATCCGCTCCTCGCACGCGGGGAAAACGTAATGCTCGGGTGCCCCACTGCCGAGCGCGCCGGCGCGTTCGAGAAGGCCAGCTAGAGCAGCCATGGCGTCGCCGTTTAGTGGAATGGTCCGGTGACCTGCCGCCGTCTTGCTGCGGCGTATCGTCGCGACTCGGTTGAAGAGGTCCACATCCTGCCAGCGGAGGTTCTTGATCTCGACGCCCCGACAGGTGGTCGAAACGGCGAGCACTGCCGCGCAATGCGCGACCATCCATTCCGGGCGGCTCGCCGCTGTCTCAAACAGCTTGCGCTTGAGGTCGGGCGGCAGAACCTTGGCTATTGTGGCGCGATCCTCTGGGAGTGCCTTTACGTCTTCGGAGATGGCATTCCAGACCTTGGCTCGTTTCAGCATGCGACGAAGGACGCCGGTTTCCATGTTGACGGTCCGGCCGGAGATGCCGGTGTCCAGGCGCGCCTTCTGATAACCGGAAACGTCCTCAGCTTTGAACCGCAGTAGAGACCTCTCGCCGAAATGTTTCAGTAGCGGTCCGAGTCGCTCCGTTTCGAACTGCATTGTCCGCTCGGAAACATGCGGCTCGCGTTCTTCGAGGTACACCTTTACGGCCTCGTGGAACGGCTTGCGCGCGAATTCGCGCCCCGTTTTCGAAGCATTCTTGCCTTGCTTGATTTCGGCAATGCGATTCTTTTCGAGCTCCTTCGCTTGCCGCTTATCGGTTGTGTTCAGCGCCTCGCGATAACGAACGCCGTGGATCGTTACATCGAGGTGCCAGTGACCAGTGCGTTTGTAAATCATGCTGCTCCTTTCCCGGCGGGATATCCCCGGCCTTGACGATCAGCTTGCCCCACGCGTGGCCATCAAGGCAACTGTGCCGCCTGTCGGCAGCCCGGCCACCCAGAAGTCGAGATCTTCGGGACGATAACGCACGAGCGAGCCGACCTTGACGAATGTCGGCCCGCGCTTTTCACGGCGCCAGCGTCGCAGGGTTGCAACGCTGACGTTGAGGCGGTTCGAAACTTCCTGTTCGTTGAGAAAGCTTTGCACGGTTCACCTCTGAGCGAGAATCGGAGCTCCACTGCTCGGCAGAGCTCCTAAGTACTATGGGACTGCCGACGGCATTCCGGGACGCTCTCAACAAAAGAGCACAGAAAAAGCCGAGTCCCAAACGGGATTCATCCAACCGAAAATGCAACCCGCCCGA
>DASQJB010000436.1:0-17409 GCA_035631295.1 Bryobacteraceae bacterium
AAGCCTTTCACGGGGCCGGTCCCGAACAGAAAGAGGAAGGCGCAGGAAACCACGGTGGTGACGTGGGTGTCGATGATGGTGATCAGCGCCTTGCTGAAACCCGCCTCCATGGCGGCAACGGCGGCCTTGCCCGCGCGCAGCTCTTCGCGGATGCGCTCGAAGATCAGGACGTTGGAATCCACGGCCATACCTACGGTGAGGATTACGCCGGCGATACCCGGCAGCGTCAGAACCGCGCCGAAATAGCTCAGGGCCGCGATCAGGATGATCGCGTTTAGGATCAGCGCCAGAGTCGCGTTGACGCCGGCGCCCTTGTAATAGATCAGCATGATGGTCACCACTGCGATGACGCCGGCGATGCCGCTGATGACGCCATCGCGGATGGAGTCGCTTCCCAGCGAGGCGCCCACGGAGCGATCCTCCAGATATTCGACGCCGGCGGGCAACGATCCCGATTTCAGATTCAGGGCCAAGTCGGCTGCTTCGTCATGACCGGAAAGCCCTTCGATGACGCCGTTGTCGCTGATTTTGCTCTTTATGTTTGGAGCACTCAGCACCTGCCTATCCAGCACGATGGCCAGCCGGTCGCCGACATGGGAGCCGGTAAAGGCTTCGAATCTCTTCGCGGCATCCTGAGTGAGAACAAAATAAGTCTCCCAGCCGAAACTCTGGCCGCTCTGTTGCGCGCGGGCGTCCCGGAGATCGCGTCCGGTGACCACAGCGGTGCGGGAAAGAATGTAATACAGCTTGGTCTCGCCGGCCCTCGTCGCAGACGGCACAATTTCCGCATTCAAAGGCAGCACGCCATTCTTGCTGGCCATGGCCTCTTCGCGCGACTGGAATGGCCCGCCCAGCACCTCTTTCAGCTCCAGCACGGCTTGGGTTCCGAGGATCTGCTTCACATGGGCGGGATCGTCGATGCCGGGCAACTGGACGAGCAACTCGGCCGCATCGGAGCTGCCGCCCCTCGGCTGGACGGTGGCTTCGGTAAGGCCCAGCCCGTTAATCTTCTTTTCAATGGTGTTAGTGCTCTGGGTCAGCGTGTCGGCCTTCAGTCGCAACGCCTCGCTGGGCTTCATGTTCAGGCGGTAATCGGTCTGATTTACAGGAGTCAATATCCAGACGTCAGCGAAGTTGTCGTTGACCAGCTTGCGGAAGTCGCCGGCCTTGGTGGCCGGAATTCCGGATACGTTGATTTGAATCTGGTCGGCCTGCTGGATCGACTGAGGATCGTTGCGGGTGATGTCGGCGTATTCGATCCCGGCCTTCCGCAAGGCGTCCTTCATGCGGTTGATCACGTCATCGGCTTCGGCCTTGAAGGCGTCCTGAAGCTGCACCTGGATGACGAGCTGGCTCCCGCCCCGGAGGTCGAGCCCCAGGCGGATATTGCGTCTTAGATTATCGGTGATTTGCGCTCTTGACGTGGGCACGCCCATGATGCCGTAAAGGCAAACCAGAATCACCGCAACGATGATCAGGGTCCGGACTCTTAAGTTGCTGGCCATGAGGATTACTTCTTCTCCGTTACCGCTTCCTGCTTGATCAGGCCCGAAACAGCGCTACGGGCGACCTGTAACTTGATGTTATCCGGCTTCACGCGCAGGATCAACGTGTCCCCGGATATGCTAACGATCGTTCCGACGATGCCGCCCGTGGTGAGGACCTCGCTCCCGGCCTCCAGGTTCGAGAGCATTTGCGCCTGCTGTTTCTTCTGCCGTTGCATAGGCATAAACACCAGGAAGTAAAAGATCGCGACGATGACAATGAGGGGGAGAAAGCTGAGGGCCGGATTTGTAGCCGTTTGGGATTGCAACAAGAACGCGAAGTTGTACATGAGGAGTCGCTTGGGCGCCGGGCACGGCGGCTCAGGAAACTTCGAGTCCAGTATAGCGCATGGTTGCAGCGGCGCTTTTGACTGCACTACAATCAAGAAAATGAATGCATCGCACCTGACGGTTCGAAATGTGCCGCCCGAGGTGAGCGCGGCGCTGGACGCAGCCCGGCGCCGGCGCGGCGGCTCGCTCAACCAAACGGTGATCGACCTGCTCCGGCAGGCGCTTGGCGTCGGCAGCCGACGCCACAACGGTCTGGCAAGGTTTGCGGGCACATGGAGCGAGGCCCAATGGCGGGAATTCGAGGAAGCTACCGAGGCTTTTGAAAAGGTCGATCCGGAGTTGTGGCGTTGAGCCGTTACTGTCTCGATACCAGCGCTTATAGCCGTTTGAAACGTGGCGACGCGCGCGTAGCAGACTTGTTGGACCGCGCCGAGTGGGTGGGCGTTCCGTGTGTGGTGCTCGGAGAGCTTCACGCGGGGTTTCGAGGGCGCTCGCGGCAGAAACAAAACGAGGCTGAGCTCGAGGAGTTTCTGGAGGAGCCCATCGTAGAGCAACTGCCGGTAGACGCAGAGGTCGCACGCATTTTCGCGGACATCGTGGTGGACCTGCGGCGACGAGGGACTCCCCTGCCCAGCAACGATATCTGGGTTGCCGCGACATGCGCCAGGGCCGGCGCAACCCTGTTGAGCTTTGACGGCCACTTCCGCCAAGTCTCGCGGATCGGCGCGCTCGTGTTGGAAGAGATGGATTGAACCGCGAAACAACACTCACGCCGCGCTACCCTCCGCCGCGATGTGTTGAATCGACGGCGCCACCATCCAGCACGATGCCGATCCCCGAGGCACGGTTATTCGCGCCAAAGGCGAATTGGTCAATTCGTGCGTCAGCTTTGGCTTGTTTATAAGCAGATCACGGGCTACCAGACGGTCTGGAGCTTGTTGGAGCGGATTCAACCATCGCGGCTAATAACCGGAACTCCGAAGCGGATCCCTGTCCCCGCTAATGATGCGGTCCGGCATATCCGGAACCTCATCGCGCGCGATTCTCTGCATTCCGAGGCTTACGTTGTTATCCACCGGCGTCTCCTGAAAGACTCCCGCGGGATCGCTGAGCACAGCGTTTAAGTTCTCGTACGCGCCTTTGGGAATACGGCCCCTCCGATCAGGTAGACGATCTCAGCCAAGGAGATGGAAGATATTGCGATCTTGCGTCCCGCCGCTGACGCGCGCTCTATGAATTCTCTAGCATTCCTTGAGAGCCGTGGATCGCCGTAGAGATGCCAAAGTGCGGCGTGGTGTCCGCCACGCCGGCGATCATTCGTCGCTAGCAAACTTCCGGAACATCTCGCGGCGGTTCTCATCGATCTCTTCCGCCGACGGCGCGTCGCCGTATTTCGCCAAAACTCCAAAGTACGACTTAAGGGGAGGCCCGCTTACTTGTTCGCTGTCAACTTCCTGTCGAAGTAGGGAGCGAAGATAGTCCTCCAGTGGAATCCCTTTAGCTTTGGCGATCTTAGCCAGCCCGGTTTCCAATTCTTCGGGATTTCTATGGTCACTTTCAACCGTATTCTACCAGCAGGCGGAACTAAGGGCACAAGTCCCGATCTCGCCGCGAAGCCGGATGACGGCAGCTTACCCTCCGCCCGCGATCTGCTGGATTGACAGCGCCACCAGGGCCAGCACGATGCCGATCATGAGGGCCACCGAGGTCCAGGAGACGATGTTATAGAAACGCGAATTGGTCCACTCATGCATCAGCTTGGGCTTGTTGATCAGCAATGTCATGAAGATGAGCACGAAGGGCAGCACCACACCGTTCAGCACCTGGGAAAGCAGAATCATCTGGACCAGAGGGAAGCCAGGGATCAGCACCGCCCCTCCTCCGATCACAATCAGTAGCGTGAAGAGCCAATAGAAAATGGGCGCTTCCTTGAAGCGCTGGTTCACTCCTGATTCAAATCCCAGCCCTTCGCACACCGAATAGGCGGTAGAAAGCGGCAGGATGCAAGCCGCGAACAGCGACGCATTCAGCAGTCCCGCCGCGAACAAGATGTAGGTGTAGGGGCCGAAGGGTTTCAGACCGAGCGCGGCGTCGGCGGCGTCTTGAATGTCGCGCGGCTTTACGTTATAGATCGCTCCGGCGCACGCCACGATGATGAAGAACGCGATCACCGAAGTGAGGATGCAGCTCAGAATCACCTCGACGCGCGCGGCGCGCACTTCCTTGGCGGTGATTCCCTTTTCCACCACCGCCGCTTGCTGATAGAACTGCATCCAAGGGGCGATGGAGGTCCCCACCATCCCGATCACCATGCTGATGTAGGCGCCTTGCAGCATCAGCACGGGCCGGACGCTACCAATGGCGGCCTGCTTCCAATTGGGGCGCACCAGAATGCCGGAAATAATATAAGCGACATAGACCAGGCAGGCGATCAGGAAGATTTTTTCCACCGATCGGTAGGTGCCGCGGACGGCCAGCAGCCAGACAGCGGCGGCGCCGATCGGAACCGTGATGTAACGGGTGATGTCGAACAGCTCCAAGGAACTCGCGATGCCGGCGAAATCGGCCATGAGGTTGGTGAGGTTGAGAAGAATCAGCGCGGTCATCATGAGGAACGTGGTGCGCAGCCCGAATTCTTCGCGGATCAGGTCGGAGAGACCTTTTCCCGTCACGGCGCCCATGCGCGAGCACATCTCTTGGGTCACGATCAGCAGGATGGTGATGGGCAGAAGCGTCCAGAGCGGCAGATATCCCCAGCGAGCGCCGGCTTGGGAATAGGTGTAAATGCCGCCGGCGTCGTTGTCGACCATGGCCGTGATGAAGCCCGGTCCCATCACCGCCAGGAAGGAGAACATTGCAATACGGACGCTTTTCCACATTCCTGTCGGGGTCTCCTTTGGCGGTCATTTGGTTTGTTCCTCTTCTTCCATGGCGGAGAAGGATATTGTGTCGCGGAACATGCAGGGGCTAAAGCCCTGTGGCTGCAGTGGTTTCGGCGGCACGACTGAAGTCGTGCCCTGATGCTGAAACTCCACCTCTAGCGCCACGACTGAAGTCGTGCCCTGATAGGGAAGCTCTACCGGCATTACCTGGCCCTTAGCACGGAAATGATATCGTCTGCCGTGATGACGCCGCTGAGTTTACGATTTTCGTCCACCACAGGAAGCGCGAGCAGGTTGTACTTGTCGAAGAGCTCGGTCACACGATCCTGCCGTTCGTCAACGGGGACTTCGATCAACGTCTCTGAAACCAACGTCCGCAGCGGCGTTTCGCCGGTGTGGAGAAACAGGCGTGCGACGGGAACGGTCCCCACCAGCCGCTCGTCAGGATCGATTAGAAAGATGGTGTTCAAGCTTTCCGCCAGCTCTTCGTTCCCCTTCAGCGCCTCGATGGCGGAGGCCACGGTGGCGTTCCGATCGAGCGCGATGTATTCGGTGTTCATCATGCCGCCCGCGGTGTCTTCTTCGAATTCCAAAAGCTCGCTGACTTCAGCCTTTGGTTCGTGCTCCATTTCCGCCAGGATTTCGTGCGAAGTCTCTTCCTCCAGGCCGCCCAGGACGTCGGCGGCCTGGTCCGGCGACATCTCCTCCACGATCTCGGCCGCTTTTTCGGTCTCCAGAGACTCCAGAATGCTGGCCTGAATATCGGGATCGACTTCGGAAAGGGCCTCCGCCGCCACCTCGCTGTCGATGTTTTCGAAAATGGCCTCGCGGTCTTCGGGGCTCAGGTTCTCGACAATATCCGCCAGGTCGGCCGGGTGCATGTCTTCGAGCAGGCGGTTGGATATGTTGAGGCGGAGGCGGCGTAGCGGATCGGGTTCGAGGATATTACAAAACTCCCAGCGGATAGAATGCGGCGGAATGTGTTCCTGGACGCGCCGCACCCAACGGTGCGGAAGCCACCCTTGCACCAGCCGGCGGAAAATGCTTCGCAACCCCACATCGATATCCAGGACCCAGAGGACCTCGCCACCGTTTTCACGGCGAATTTCGAAAGTGATGTCGGTGACGCGGACTACCTTACGCCCCTGCGCATCGATGATCTGCTGATCCAGCAGATCGCGGACGGCGCGGAGCATATATTCGTCGGAATGATAAGGAGTGAGATTTTCGTCGCGCAGCCAAATCCCATCGAGCGAGATGGAGCGAACCTGGTCGTAACGGACGGTGAGCCAAGCGGAGCCGCCGCCGATCAGAAAGCGGTCGAGCCGGACCGGATCGACCAACGGAACGAGGGCGGCATCCCGGACCACACCAATCCTGCGGTCTTTGAGGTCGAAGACCTTGAGGCCGAGCAGTTCGGTAAGGAACAGGATCTCTTCCGCCATCGAGGCGCCGGTGACATGGATTTAGAACGTACTTATGAAGCCCGCAACACGCCGGGCTTCTAATTTCTAATATGACGGATGGCCGGTTGCGGTGCAAGATTTTTTTCGCCCGCGTGCCCGCCGTTCGCCGGACGAGCCGGGCGGCGAACGAGTTGGCAGGCGTCGAAGGCGAACGTTCCCGGTCCGGCGCCGGTCCTCTCGCGGAAGCGTTGGGGCGACTGAGTGAAATAAGCCCGCTGCAACCAGCGTTCTCCCGTAAACGCATCGCGGCCGTGGAGCACGCGGTCGTTCCGGAACAGCAGAGCCGCGCCTGGACCCAGGATGACCCGCTCGGGCTGAAGCTCGGCAAGCAGGGCACGCAGCTCGGCGATGGCTTCGCGGGCTTCGCCGGTGGCCGGCTGAACCGCGTGGGTTTGAACGGCGATTCTTGCGATTCCACGCTCGTCCCCCCATAGCACCGGCGCCGTCACCGAGATGGCCAACTCGAAGCTGGCGGGGGCGGGATGGTGAAAAATCGGCTTGGAAAGGGATTCGACAAGGGACTCGGAGGCAGCCTCCAGGATTCTCTCTAACATCAGCACCGAGGTCGCCGCGGCGGGTGGGTTGCGGAGCCCCAATAGAATTAGCCCGCTGGGAGAAAAGTCCGGCGCGAGAAACGCGACGTCGGTATGGCAGGGAAACAATACGCGCCCGGCGTTGGAGGCCACTTGCTCCTTGCCCTCTACAGGCGCGATTTCATGAATGGGCGCGCCGGCTTTCTCGTTGCTGTAAGCAAAGATTTCCGCGTGCGGCTCGATCAGTCCCGCGATCACCGCTTCCGAGATGGCGCTCTTGCCGCCCGGCCGTCTTCCATTGGCGGGTGGCGGGGGTAGATTCGGGTCGTCGGGCAGGTTTTCGATCAGCAAGGCGTCTGGGCCGGCGGGTGAGAAAAACTCGCGGAGCTGGCGGGTGGCCGAGTCCGGCAGATGCCGCTGCGCGAGAGCGGCAGACGCGGCCGTGAACGCCCGCCACGCATCAATGTGGTCGGGGTCCGGATAGTGCAGTTCCAGGGCTTCCCGAAGCCAGGGTTGTTTTGCCTCTTCCGGGACTCTCAGACGTCGAGGCGCAGTTCGCGGCGCGGTCGATAGCGACATGGCGAGACTCTCACTAGCTCAACGCACAACGCAGCCCAGCGCGGCTGAGGTTCGTCTGATCTGCGAGCGCTGGGGTCCCGCACCGGGCGCTGTGCGCTGAAGCGTGACGTTAGACCTCAGTGTATCATCGGCTCCGCCAAAGAGCCCGCCCGTTTGACCAGCGCTTCGATCTCGCGCGATGCGGCTACCGCGTAGTCGCGCGTATACAATTCGTGATTTCGCTCCAGATCGGAGAGGCGGTAAAGATAGTTGACCGTCAAGCCGGCGGAACGCTTCAACCCCGCGGACGAGGTGTCTCCCAGCCAGTTGATCCGCTCCAGCCGCGCGCCGTTGCGGAGATGAAAGCGCGCCACTGGATCGAGAGGCTCCTTGCCGCGTTTGGCCCGGAGAAGATAGTAGGCGCACAGCGGAACCATGCGTTCCTCGAGCTCCTCACGAAGCTTGGAATCGTCGAGCCAGCCGGGAACTTCGAGCTTGGCTAGCAACTCTGGCTCAACGTTTGATTGCAGCCACGCGCGCAAGCCGGGGATGGGCGAGAGCGTCGCGAAGCGGCGGATGCGCGGAAACTCCTTTCCTAAATCCTCTGCCACCTGCTTAATAAGAAAGCTGCCCATGGGGATGCCGTTTAGACCCTCTTGGCAGTTGGTGATGGAATAAAACAAGGCGCAATCGGCTGATTCCGCGGGCGCTACGGGAGAGTCGGGGTCCAGCAGGAGCTGCACTTTGTCGCTCATGCCTTGCGTCAGGGCGGCCTCCACGAAAATGATCGGCTCCTCGGGAAGCGCGGGATGGAAAAAAGCGTAACAGCGGCGATCGGCCTCCAGCCTGCGGCGGAGGTCGCGCCATCCATGAATCTGATGGACGGCCTCATACTGGATCAGCTTTTCCAGAACGGTGGCGGAGGTGTGCCAGTCTATTTTTTGGAGCACGAGGAAGCCCCGATTGAACCAGGAGGCGAGCAAATGTCCCAGATCTGCCGCGATGGGGGCTTGCGCGGAGTCCGAGCGCGACGCCAACAGATGGCCGCGCATTTGCACCAGCCCGCGCGTGCCGCCGGGCGCCACGTTAAGCCGGCGAAACAACTCCTGCCGCGGAGGCTCGACGGCGCGCTGCAAGCGGACCAGATTTTCCGGGGATGGATCCTTGCGGTAAGCATCGCCCGCACTTCCAACCTCTTCCGGATCAGGAGAAAATTCCTTCACCAACCGGTTGAAGAAGAGGTCGCGCCCTGTCTTGTCGAGCGTCTGGTAGGAGGCCAGAATTTCGCCGGCGAGACGCATACCCGAAACTTCGCCACGCTCCGACAGCAGATTGTGGCAAGCCGCCATGAGCGCCGAAACGGCTCGGACGCCTTCGCGGGCGGGCGCCGTTTCGCGCTTGTGGAATCGGAAGATCTGCGCCAGCTTCACTTGGCTCTCCTCCGGCCGCACCGCTCATCATCCGAGCTGTCAGCTATCAGCTATCAGCTTTTTTAGGCTGAAAGCTGACGGCTGAGAGCTGATAGCTCGGATGAGGCAGGCTCCAATAGGACCGCCTTCATGGTAACCCGCGAATGTGACAGCTCAATTCGAGGACCGCGCCCGAACGAGCAGCGCGAAGACGCCCGAGCAGACCAGCGCGGCGGCCACGCTCCACAAGCCGCCAGCGTATTCTCCCGTCCGCGAGCTGAACCAGCCGATGATATAGGGCCCTGCAAAGCCGCCGATGTTTCCAAAGGCGTTGATCAGCCCGATACTCGCGGCGGCGGCGCTGGAGCCGAGGATGCTGGTCGGAATCGCCCAAAGCGGGCCGTAGGCCGCGACGATGCCCGCGGTCGCTACCGAGAAAGCCGCCAGCGCCGCCGGCACTCCCAACGACTGGGCCGCGATCGCCGCCAGCGATGCTCCGGCGACGAAACGCGGAATGGCGGCGTGCCAACGTCTTTCGGCCGTCCGGTCGGAACGGGCGCCCCACAACACCATCGCCGGAATCGCGGTCAGCGACGGAATCGCCGTCAGAAGCGCGGTTCGCACGGCGCTCAGATTGCCGAGCCGTTGCAGAATCTTGGGCAGCCACAGGCTTAGCCCGTATTCGCCCGTGGTTCCTCCGAAATAAGCCAAACAGAGGAACCAGACATCGCGCCGGGCCATGGCCTCCCAGAAGGAAGCGCGCCCGCTCGGCTGTTTTTCCTCGTTTTCGCGCTTCATTTCTTCCAACAGCCAATCCCGCTGCTCATCGCTGAGCCAGCGGGCCTGGCGCGGCCAATCGGTGAGATACAACAGGCTGGCGATTCCCAGGACCACCGCAGGCGCGCCCTCCAGAATCAGGAGCCAGCGCCAGCCGGGCAGCCCGAACCAATTGGCTCTAAGAAGCACGGCCGAAACGGGCGAGGCGAGGACTCGCGATACCGGAATCGCCGTCATGAAGATGGCCACGGCTCTGGCGCGATCCTCGGTGCGGTACCAGTGGCTCAAGTAGGTGATCATGCCGGGGAAAAATCCCGCCTCGGCCACGCCCAGCAAAAGCCGCATGGAATAGAATTCGGCCTTGGTGTGAATGAATCCGGTAGAGGAAGCGACCAAGCCCCACACAACCATGGTCGCCGCCATGGTTTTGCGCGCGCTCCATCGCTCCACCATCATCGCCCCCGGGATAGCCAGCAGCGTATAGCCGAAGAAGAAAATGCCCGATCCGAAGCCGAAAACTGCGTCATTGAAGCCGAGCGCGTCCGTCATTTGGAGGCCAGCGAAGCTTATGTTGATGCGGTCTACGTAGGCGACCACGTAAAGGACAAACAGGAACGGCATGAGCCGCGCCGTGACGCGGCGGCGGGTTTGTGCGGCGAGACTGGCGCCGGCCAGCGCCTTTTGTAGCCCGCCGGCCGCCTGCCCCACTCTATTGACCCCAATCGACCGCTCGAGTGATTGTGCCGCCGTCCTGGATTTCAACGACGAACGATTGTTTGTCCGCGCCCTTGGTCACTTCCACCCGGTGAGGACCAGGCGGAAGAGTGAAGGTCGCCGGCGTTTTGCGCGACGCCTGCTGGCCGTCAATCGAAACCGGCAGACCCGGAGGAGTGCTCGTGACGCTGAGCATGCCCTCCATCTTCTCCAGATTCACAATAAGGCCGGTATCGCGGGGGATGTCGATGATTCGCTGCGCCTCGCGGTAGCCTTTATTACGCACGGAAAAGGTGTGGCGTCCAGCCGGCAGCGTGATCGAGCACGGCGAAGTGCAGGAAAGCGCGGAGTTGCGGTCGAAGACGGCGGTACTGCCTATGGGAGTCGCGGTGAGGCGAAATGCGCCCTCCGAAGGAAGCGCCGGCTCGCGTGGCGCGGGCGTCCGATCCGCGGCGCGACCGTCCAAGCTCGCGGCGGATTTTTCGGCCGGCTCGGCTACGGGAGGTGGTTCAGCCCTGGTCTCCGCCTCGGTCTCAGCTTTGGTTTCGGCTTTGGTTTCGGCTTTGGTTTCGGCTTTGGCTTCGGTCTTCGGCTCGGGTTGCGGAGGAGGCGGCGCCGGCGCGGAAGCCTGTGGCGCATCAGCATCCACCGGCGGCGCGGCCGCCGGCGCTGAGGCTTTCACAGTCTCACGCGACAGAGGCGTGTATAGCGACCGGAAGGCGAAAAAACCTCCGGCCCCCAGGACGACCGCTGCCGCCGCCGTCAGAATCGCATTGCGAACCCTGTGATTCGATTCGAACCGCTGCCGGGGATCGCGCGGCGGCGGCAGAGGCATCGGGGCGGACGCGGCGGTCGAGGCAGGCGCGGCTGGCGGCCCCTGGTTCACGGTTTCCGCGACCGTTTCGGCGAAATCCTCCGCCTCACGGCCGGTGAGCGCCGGGACCCTCGTCGTGGAGGAGCCGGTCGGGATTCTTTGACTTGCGCTGTGCGGCAGCGGAGTCCAGCCGGGGATCTGGCTGCACGCGGACGATAACACGGCGATGAACTCCGCGCATGTCTCGTAGCGGTCCGCCGGGCTCTTCGCCAGCGCGCGGCGAAGCACAGCTTCCATCGGCGCGCCGAGCGTCGGATTCAACCGCTGCGGCGGCGAAAAATCCTCGCGCATGATCTTGTACAGCAAGCTGGGCAAGTGTTCGGCTATGAACGGCTTTTCTCCCGTGAGCGTTTCATACACGATTACGCCCAGCGAGAATTGGTCCGCCCGGCCGCTCACCTCCGCCTCGCCTTGGATTTGCTCCGGGGACATGTAGCTCGGCGTGCCCATCATCGTCCCGAGCAGCGTCATCTTCTGCGAAACGATCTTTGCCACGCCGAAATCCGCTACCTTGGCGGCGCCATCCTCGTGAATCAGGATGTTCGCAGGCTTGATGTCACGATGAACGATTCCTTTCTTATGCGCGTAGTCCAGCGCTGCGGCTGTCTGCCGGAAAATGCTGAGCAGCGTTTCCTTATCGGGCGTTTGGACGGATTGCAACATCTTTTCGAGCGGCGGCCCGTTGACGAATTCCATGAAGATGTAGGCCATGCCGTCTTCTTCCGCGATATCGTAAATGGTCACGATATTAGGGTGGGAAAGAATGCCCGCCGATTGCGCCTCACGAAAAAGCCGCTCGCGCAGGCGATCACGCTCAGTGGGATCGGTCAGGTCTTCCAGCCGGATGCTCTTGATGGCGATGGTGCGCCCGATGGCCGGATCTTGCGCCTTGTAGACGATCCCCATTGCCCCTCGGCCAATCTCGCCGAGAATTTGATAGCGCCCGATACGTTCCACGGCTTTTTTTAATTTTATCAATTTGGCGGCATCGGAAATTGTCCCGCAATAAAGACCGTGTACAATCTAGGGCTAGAGGATACACACCATGAGCATTGCGCAGTCTCTTTTACCCGAGTTTGACCACGAAATGGCGAACACGCGGAGGACGCTGGAAAGGATTCCGGAGGACAAGCTGGGTTTCGTTCCCGATCCGAAATCGATGCCGCTGGGCCGCCTGGCGGGGCACATCACGGAGATGGTGCATTGGGGCGCAGATACCATGCAAACCGATTCGCTGAATATTCAGCCGGGAGATTTCACACCGCTGGTGGCGACAAGCCGGCAGCAGTTGCTTGGAGAATTCGATAAGAATGTGGCCGCGGCGCGCACGGCGCTTGAATCCGCCAGCGATACCGACTACATGAAGCCCTGGACTCTCTTCTTCCAAGGCAATGTCATGTTCACCATGCCCCGAGTGGGCGTGATTCGCTCCATGGTGATGAACCACATCATTCACCACCGCGCGCAGTTGACGGTGTACTATCGGATGACCGGCGTTCCGGTGCCTGGGCTCTACGGCCCATCCGCGGACGAGCAGTCGGCTCCGGCGGCGGCCTAACCGGCGCCTATTTGGGTGGCTCTGGCTCGCGCGCTTCCACCAGGCTTTCCAGTTCCGGCAGGAGCAACAGGTCTTTCACGCGGCCTGCGGCATGCTTGCTCCGTAGGAGGGCTGGGAGGTCGAGGCTCGCCGCAACGCCGCCGACAATTACGAAGTCGACGCCGACGTCGCAGAGAGCCTGGACGGCGCGCTCAAAGAGCATCAGCGCGCTCGCCTGCCCCACGTGACTCCGCGCACCTTTTCGAGCGCGGTCGCCACGTCTTCAAGCCGGCGAACACGCTCTGCCGGGGATAGGCGCAACTGCTCGATCACGAGCGTCAGGTCGATGCCGTGCTTCTTGGCGGCCTCAATTCGGCTCCCCGGCGCCGGATTGCGCAGACGGCGTTCCGCGCGCGAACTCTTCCGGCGTAAGCGCCTTCAGTTCTCTCACGTCCCGATTTTAGCCGAACATCGCTCCAACCGCTCCCTTGCGGTCGCGGCTCGGAACGGGCGCTTGCTTTAGCCCGCGGGAGGCTTCAGTCTCGCTGGCGTAGGGCGGCGCTAAAGCGCCGCGCGGGCTAAAGCCCGCCCTCCTAGCGAGATCGCGGTTCGGAAGTCGATTACAATTTCCCTATGACCCACCGCCTGCTTTTCGCCGTTCTCGCGCTTGCCTCGGCCGCAAGCGCGCAGTCCAAATTTCAGTTAAAGGTCCACACCGGCCGCGGCGCCAACGGCTACGACGTAAACTCCACCATGGTCTGGGGCGAGAAGGACATGTTGGTGATCGATCCGCAATTCACCCTAAGCGAAGCTCATCGCCTGGCGGCTGAAATTCTCGAGTCGAAGAAAAATCTCGCGATCATCTATTCCACGCATCCGCACCCGGATCACCTTTTCGGACTGGCAGCGCTAAAGCAGGCATTTCCCTCGGCCAAAATCGTCGCCCTGCCGGCCACGGTGAACGCCGCAAAGACCGCTTGGCCCGGCCGTCAGAAGTTCTGGTTCGCGACGTACGGCAACAATATTCCGGGACCCGATCCGGTGCTGCCGGAGGAGCTTTCCATGCCGGCGCTGACGCTCGAGGGCGAGCAGTTTCCGATCACGGGCGGCGTGCAGGGCGATGGCCCAGGAAACAGCTTCGTCTACATTCCATCACTTCAAGCTGTGGTCGCGGGCGATACGGTTTTCGATCGTGTCTATTTCGGAGTCCCGAAGGACAAAGCTCGCGAAGATTGGATGAAAACGCTGGATCAAATTTCGGCGTTAAAACCCGCGATACTGATTCCCGGCCACGAAGGTCCGGGCGCGAAACACGATTTATCGGCAATAGCATTTATGAAAAAATACATTGCCGACTGGGATACAAATGTCGCCGCATCCAAGAGCCCTGAGGAGATGCGCGAGAGGGTGCTCAAGCAATATCCCGGCCTGGGAATGGAGTTCACGCTGAACGATCGGATCGCCGCGTTCTTTCCCGCGGCGAATAAATCAAAATGAATTGATGCGCGGCGGGGACGCGTCTTTGCGGAGAAAGATTACAGCCTTGTAACTTCGCCAATTGGCAGTAGTGAGCGGTACGAGTAAAACATAGGATGGTCTGAACGGTTCCTTCTAGAAACTTCTGTTCTGGCAGGCTCGTCTCCAAGGTAATGTTAATGCTCTGGAAATATGCGCCACGGCTATGCGCGCTTGCGATAGCATCGAGCTGCGCATTCGCCCAAGATTCGCCCCCGAACGGAGACGCCGCCAACTCGGCTTCGGCGGACGTTATTCAACCCAGTCAAACCCAGAACGCCACTTCTCCCGCCGGCACATCTCCACCCGATAAGCGCGTGTTTGGGGTTCTTCCCAATTACCGGACGGTGGATCAAAACGGAGAGTACCAACCCATCACCGCCAGGCAAAAGCTGACGATAGCGACGAAGGACACTGTAGACTATCCCCTGATTTTCCTGGGTGGCGGGTTTGCCGCGTTGGGTCAGCTTACCGATCAGCATCCCAACCTCGGAGAAGGCTTAAAGGGATTCTCGCTTCGCTGGGCGACGTCGTACTCGGATCAGGCGATGGGAAACATGATGACCGAGGGATTCCTGCCGATCCTGTTTCACGAGGACCCACGCTATTTCCGCGTCGGGCCGTCGTACGGCGGCGTATGGAAACGCACGGGGTATGCCGCCTCGCGGATCTTTTGGAACAAAACGGATAAGGGCGTAGACAGCTTCAACTTCGCGGAAGTGATCGGCAACAGCATCTCGGCGGGCTTGGGCAACGCGTATTACACCCAGGAGCGCAGGCTCGGGGACAATTTTCAGAGGCTGGGCGTGTCCTTAGCCACTGATGCCTTTTCGCAAGTCTTGAAGGAATTTTGGCCGGACGTCAAACGGAAATTCTGGCATCGGGAGAAGCAGTAGCCGGCGCCTTCCAGAACAACAACGCCAGCAAGACGGTGAGCGCTTGGACGGCGGCCAGGAAGGCGGCGCAGCCGAGCCAGCCTCCGCGCGAATAAAAGATCCCGGGTAAGGACGCACCCGCGCTTCCGCCGAAATAGTAGAACATCGCATAGAGTCCGATAGCCAGCGCACGATCTTGCTGGACGGCGGTTCCCACGAACGAACTGGCCGACGCCTGCGCTATGAACACTCCGGTGCAGCACAGCGCCAGGCCGAGCGCCACTATCCAGAGATGCGCGAATAAGGTGGAGGCGATTCCGATGGAGCTGAGGAAGATCGACGCCGCAAGCGCGGGACGGTGGCCGTGGCGGTCGATCGCGCGGCCGGCGATCGGCGTCACCACCACGCCCACCAGATAGACGAAGAAAATCGATCCTAGGGCCGCGGGCTGCAGCTCGAATGGCGGCGCCGCCAGATAGAACGTAACGTAGGTGAACGTGCCCACGAGCGAGAAAAGCACGCAGAAGCCGACCGAGAACGCGGTCAACAACTGCCGGTTTCGCGCATGGGAGGCGAGCGCCTCCAGCCAATGGCGTTCCGAGCGGTTCACGCGAGAATGAGTCTCAACGGGCAGCCATGCCCACACGCCGAAGGCGACCAGAAGATTCAACCCGCCCAGTACAAGGAACACGTTTTGCCACGGCCCATGCGCGGCCACCAGGCCGGAGATGACGCGGCAGGAGAAACCGCCCGAGACGGTCCCGGAGACGTAGGCCGCCATGGTTCGTCCCGCGCCCGAATCCTTCCATTCATCGTTGATATAAGCAACAGTGATGGCGAAGACTCCCGGCGTGAACACGCCTTGCAAGAATCGCCAGAAAAGCAATTGCGCCAACGTGGCTGCAGTGGACGTGGCGAGGGCCGAGAGCGCCAACAGAAAAGCCGACCAGACGATCAAACGCCGGCGGCCGAAACGGTCCGACAAGAAACCGGCGAACGGCGCGGAGAGCGCGACGCCGAGGGCCGGCACGGTGACGGTGGCGCTGACCAAAATTTCGCTTGCATGAAACAGGCTTCGCAACAAGGGCAGCAACGGCTGCGTCGCCCAGAGTTGCAGAAAAGCGCCGTAACCCGCAAGGATGACGGCGGCGGTGCGATGTCTGGAAGAGACAGCAGGCTGCGGCGCGGACATTCTCAGGTCCGCACCGGCAGAAACACGCGAAAGACGCTGCCTTCGCCAGGAGTGCTCTCCACGGCGATTTTCCCGCCATGGTCGTCGATGATTTTTGAAACGATAGCGAGACCCAAGCCGACGCCATCCGGCTTGGTGGTGAAGAAGGGGTTGAAGATGCTCTCCAGATTTTTCGGATCGATGCCGCTGCCGCGGTCGATGACCGCGACTTCCACGGCCGGGCCGGGATTGGCGTCCACTCGGCGGGTTTTTATCGTTACGACGCCATCCGGAGGGCTGGCCTGGGCCGCGTTCATCACCAGGTTGAGAAGCGCGCCCTCCAGGAGTTGGGGATCGAAGGCTATGGGAGGAATGTCCGGCGAATAATTTTTGAAAACGGATACGGAGCGCGCCGGCCCGGATTTTTCGCGCTCGAACCGCTCCGTGACCCGATCGAGCATGCCGGCAAGATCGCCCTTTTCCCAGTTCATCCGCGCGGGCCGCGCGAAGTCCAGAAAGCGCGTGATCAAAGAATTAGTGCGGTCCACTTCCGTGGCGATGTAGCCGGCCATTTCGGCTGCGATTTCGTTGTTCGCGCCGACCTGGCGCTGAAGCAGCTCAGCCGAGGTCTTCATGGTGCCGAGCGGATTGCGCAGTTCGTGAGCCAGACCCGCGGTCAACTGGCCGAGCGCCGCCAAGCGCTCGGAGCGGCGGATCTCATCTTGCGCCTGCTTGAGGCTGGTGTTGGCTTCGGCCAATTCCTTGGCCGTGGCTTCGAGCGTTCGCGTTTTGCCTCGATTGGCTTCGGCGAGCTGGAACGTGAGAAAGCCAACCACGGGCAACAAGAGCGCGCGCAACGCCAGCTCGAACCAGTTCTCCGGATCGATGATTTGCGCCTTCCAATCGACTCTCAACAAATATGAGAAGTAGATTGCGCAGGCGGCCAACGTCGAAAGCACAATCCCGCGAATGCCGAAATTCGTTGCCGCCGAAATCACCGGAAGCACAAGGAACACGTAGAAGCTGCTCTCCACGCCCCGGCCGTACAGCAGGACCCCACACAATACCAGCTCGATCAGAATTGTAGTGACCGCGCCGATGCGGGATTCCACGGCCGCGGAGACGCCGAGGCCGATCAGCACTACCGGCACGAGGACGCTCGAGTCGGGGCGCAGGAGCACGTTCAGCGCCGCCAACACAGAGAACAGCAGGAGCCAGACGAAATCCTGAGGCCGGAAATAACGGAGCCAGGAAGGGGACAAA
>DASQJB010000437.1:0-19125 GCA_035631295.1 Bryobacteraceae bacterium
CTGGTATTCGATACCTTTGGAACCGTCGTGGACTGGCGCGGGTCGATTATTGCGGAAGGCGAGGCGTGGGGGAAGGCTAAAGGACTGAACGTCGACTGGCCGCGCTTTGCCGACCGCTGGCGTGCCGGCTACGCTCCCGCAATGGAGAAGGTCCGCAAAGGCGAGATGCCGTGGACCAAGCTTGACGCGCTCCACCGGATGCTGCTGGACGATCTACTCAAGGAATTCGCAATTACGGGGCTGAGCGAGACTGAGAAAGACCAATGGAATCGGGTGTGGCACAGGCTGAAACCGTGGCCGGATTCTGTCGCGGGGCTGGCGCGATTGAAGAAGAAGTACACCATCGCTCCGCTATCGAATGGGAATGTGTCACTGTTGGCGAACATGGCCAAGAACGCAGGGATTCCGTGGGACCTCATTCTTTCGGCCGAACTGGCGCGGCACTACAAGCCCGACCGCGAGTCGTATTTGACGGCGGTGGAACTGCTGACGCTGAAGCCGGACGAAGTGATGATGACGGCCGCGCACCGCAACGATCTGCAAGCGGCGCGCAGCTTCGGACTGAAGACGGGATTCATTCACCGGGCTGACGAATACGGTCCTTCGCGGCGCGGAGATACGGCGAAACCGGGCGACTTCGACGTGGTGGCGGAGGACATGCTCGATCTGGCGGCGAAGATGGGGGCTTAAAGCGTCTAGCGGGACTCGACACCGCCAATACCGGCGTGGCGGGCGCTCTGCACCAAACGTTTGTCGAACGAGACGAATGTGGCGCGATCCGGTCTGCTCATCAGATGAAGCCCATCGGCGAATTCGAGACCTTTCGCCATCAGGTCAATCGCCGGGACGACAGCCTCATCGTCTTCCAAGCGAACGTTGGGCAATCCGACGAGGAGCAAAAGCGCCCCTCTTACGTTTGTGGAACTAAAGCCGTAGACACTCTCCAAAACCCAACAAGTTTCGAGGAGGACGGTTTTCGCGATCCAAACCTCCTGGGTTGCGAAGATCGTATTCGCGATCGCCGCTTGCTTTTTGTCGTCCTGAGTCAAAGCCGAACGACCAGGTTAGTATCGGCCGCTGTCATAACGGCTTTTGATCTTACGGGCGATGCCTCGGTGCATTTGGGCGACGGTCTTCGGTTTGCCCGTCCATTTCAGGCAACCGGCCACTTCCGATAGAGTGCTCTCCGGAACGCGCCCTAGAGGGCGCAGAAGGACTCCTTCGGGCGTCTCTTCGACCCGGAATTCGGTCCCTGGCGGCCAGCGCCGCGTCTCCCGGATAGCTTTGGGCAGAATGACCTGGCCCTTTGTGGAAAGCCGTGTTGTTTCCATAGAAGTAAGACTCAAGTAAGATTATGACAAGCTCTTGCTACCCGTCCCCGCGGCTGAGATACCGAAATCTTTTGGCCATCGGCAAGCCATATGGGAGAATAGCGCTCTATATGGAGAGCTCTTCCGCGAAGAACCGCTACACGGTTGTCGGCTTACTGATCCTGTTGTTCGCGATAACTTATCTTGACCGCGTGTGTATTTCAGTCGCCGGCCCGCGCATGCAGGAGGACCTCCATATCAATCCAATCGGGTGGGGCTGGGTGACTGGGATGTTCGCGCTGTCGTACTGCCTCTTTGAGATCCCTACGGGCGCTATGGGCGATCGGATCGGCCCTCGCCGCGTTCTCACCCGAATCGTGTCGTGGTGGTCCGCCTTTACAGCCCTTACCGGCGCTGCTACGGGCTATCCTGCCCTCCTCATAACGAGGTTTCTATTTGGAGCCGGAGAGGCGGGCGCTTTTCCCGTTGCCGGGGTCGTCGTCTCGCGTTGGTTCCCGCCATCGCAGCGAGCCACGCTAAGCGGCGTGAATCTCATGGCGAGCCAGGTCGGTGGGGCGCTCGCGCCGCTGCTGGTTGTGCCCATTCAGATGCGGTACGGCTGGCGCGTGTCGTTTTTCGTGTTCGGATTGCTCGGAGTCCTTTGGGCCGGCGTTTGGTATTTTTGGTTCCGCGATTCTCCGGCTGAGAAGACGAAGATTAGCGGGCTAGAGCGAAAGCATGCGGGGATGGCTCACGCCGCGCGCCATACGTTCCCTTGGCGAGCGGCGTTTAGATCGCAGAGCTTGCTGGCATTACTTGCGATTGCATTCTGCTATGTCTACGTGTACAACTTTTTTCAGACGTGGTTTCATACATTCCTCGTTAAGGGACGTGGCTTCAGCGAGGCGGGCCTGTTGCTCTCGGCTCTCCCCTACGGCGTAGGGGCTTGCGCAAACCTATCCGGCGGGATGGCGAGTGATTTTCTCGTGCGATGGATGGGACCGACCTACGGCCGCCGAGTGCTAGGTGTGGGTTCCCTCGCAGCCGCTGGGGCGTTCACAACAGCGGTGATGTTCACGCATCAGCCCGTCGTCACCGTAATTCTTCTGACGCTGGTATATGGCGCGATCACCTTCCAGCAATCCGGAGTCTTCGGCGTGTGCCTGGATATTGGTCACGAAAACGCGGGTGCGGTCATCGGTTTGATGAACACAGGCGCCCAGGTCGGAGGGTTGCTTGGATCGGTGGCCTACGGCTACATCGTAGACCGCTTCGGTAGCTACGACGCGCCGCTTGTTCCCATGGCCGCCTTGTTGTTTGTCGGCGCCGTATTGTGGCTCAGAGTCGATGCATCAAAAGAGATAAACCCGGAGGCTAAACACGTGGCGTCTGGCTTTCAGCCTGCAGCCGCGCTTCCGCGCGGCTCCTAGCTATCGTGCCGCTCCAGATTCTCGCGGTCCCACTGCGCGAGCTTCGCCCCGGCTTCATAGGCGCTCTGGCAAAAGTCGAGGACCGCTTGATCCGGGGATGAAGCGCTGCGAACGCCATCGTAGTTCAGAATGAATTCGCCGAGTGGGGCGCTCCAATGCGCGGCGGACGGGCGGACGGGTTCGCCCTCCAACCCCGGCGGAACGGGCGCGCTGTAGGCATAAAACGCAGCTTGCTTATAGCGCCGGTCTCCGGGCCAGAAGCCGCAGCTTGCCACTTCGTGCGAATATGCTTCGCGCGTAATAGGATCAGCGCCTTCCTTCGCGGGAGCGCGGCGGCCGGAGAAGCGAGTCACCGCCAGATCGAACGAGCCCCAGAAAAAATGAACGGGACTGCATTTGCCGAGGAACCGGGAGCGAAAATCCTTGAACACCCGGTCACAGTTGACCAGAATCCGCCGGAATCGCTCGACATATGGAGCGTCGTAAGACGCGTGATGCCGATCCTCGTCGAACGGCGTCGTGTCGTCGAATTCCACGGGTCTTCGATAAATGCGCGCCTCAATTCCGAGTGATCGCAGCGTGCCCATATATTCAGCGTAAAAATCGGCGACGGAGCGCGGGAATAGCCGCATGGACGCTTGCCCGCCGTTACTCACGGCAAACAAGAGCTGATGGGCGATGAAATCGAACTCGATCTCGAATGTTTCGCCGCGCCAGGGAATCGGCGAGGTGGTCAGTCCGCGAGGCGTGACGTAGAGTGGAACGTTCCACCAATGATTCTCGAGCGGCGCCAGAGCCATCCGCGTCTTGCCCACGATCTGCGTCCACATATGGACGGTGTCTCGGGTGCTTTCCCATTCGGAGTACGGAAGCGGCGGCCAATTGAGGGTAGCCATGGCTCCGATCATACCGTCCGCGGAGCAGCCGAAGTTGGTCACAACCGCTCCATGGCGGTCGCGGCCCAGAATTGGCGCTTGCATTTACAGCCAAATCACAGAGGCGATGAAGACTCCTGGAGGGCGGGCTTTAGCCTCGCTGCCGTGGGCGGCGCTAAAGAGCCGCGCGGGCTGAAGCCCGCCCTCCAAAGCAGCCAGAAACGGGGCCTACCGCCGCTTTCAGCGGCCTGCTGCGCGGCCGGAAAGGTCCCAGTCCCGTCCCGCTCGGTGCGCTTCCCATCGTCCCGCAAGGGAGTGAGCGCGGCGAAGGCATAGATCGAGTAGTTCATGACGCCCACGGTTATTGCATTGGCAGGGCGAAAAAGGTTCCAAAAAGAATTACTGCTGCGGGAGGGGAGAGCGGCCGCTCTTCGCTCCGCTGCGGCCGCCGAACAAGGGGCTTCTTCCACCGCGGCCGCCGTCAGGCTCCATAACTGTGTAATTGCCCGGAATTTGGAATAGAGACGCATCCGGCTCATGCTGATCGATCGCTGTCAGCTCATACGTCGTGTCCCCGAATCTGGGATCTGAGTTGGAGCTTTTGATCAGCATCTGAAGGTCGTTGGAAACCCAGCGTTCCGTAACCACTTTGATGTCGCGGTCGTTTCCAATCTGGCCTTTAGGGATCGTCATGGTCGTTCGGACGCCTTGCGCCATCACGCCGTTCACGAGCTGAGGCTTGAGATTTTCAGTAGTCTCCGACATTACGCCTTTCGACGTTCCAGGATTTGGCAGCGTTCTTATGAAGCGAGGCGCTCCTTTGACCGCCGTGCGGCTGGAGGGATCGAGCTCTGCGCGGAATCCGGCAACAACATCCTCGATCGTGGCCCCTCCGTTCATCTGCTCGACGCGCGTGCGGCCCTGGCCGTCGCGAAACAAGCGGTTCTTCTGGCTGGTTTCGATGTGCGTTCCGTCGCGGAGAATCTGGAGGGAATGGCGCTCCTCGACGGAGCTGAAGGGCTTTCCGCGCACCACTCGATTGCCGAAGCCTTCGTCAAGAACCGTGAAATCGGAGATGGGCGGGCCCAAAACCTGATAGAGCTTCGAGTTCGTGCCCAGATCCTGGGCATGCAGTGCGGCGACTGCTTCCCAGAGACCGATGACAGCCAAAAGTGCCCGCATCACGCCTCAATTCCAGCTCGAATTCGGAACCAGCCGCACCGCGCGCGCCCTCCCGTCCTGGCCTATCATCACTTCGGCTTCCACGCGCGCGCCCAGATCGGCCGTACGCACAGGCACGCCCGCCGCGATTAAAGCCGCAACGGGGACCTGCATCCGCACTACTTCGATTCGCTCGTATGGAGCGGGCGGCGCGAGATAGGGAATCGGCACGAAGGGCGCTTCCTGCGCTACAGGAGCAAGCTCGACGCCCACAGGCGCAACGGGAGCGGCATGTTTGGCGAACGGCGGATGCTCCAACGCCACGAACGCAAGAACAGACGCGGCGATCGCGCCTGTTGCGATGACCATGGGCGATCTCTTCTTGCGTCGCCTCTCGCGCTCGAATTCTCCCAGCAGCGCTGCTTCCATCTCCGCGGGAGGTTGCGCGTCCGCGCACTCGGCGGCCAGATGCCTCATTGCCGACGACAGCCGCTCATTCACGCCAGACACCCCCTTCCCACGAGTTTACGAGCCAGCAACGCCCGCGCGCGATGCAGTCTGGAGCGCACCGTGCCGATCGCGCATTCGGAGATGGCGGCCGCTTCTTCATAGGTTCTCCCCTCCAGGTCGCAGAGCACAACCACCGCCCGGTAGCGCTCTGGCAGGCCGGCGATGGCCTTACGAAGACGAATGACATCCCCAGCGCCTTCATTTGATGGGGCTTTGGAACATGCCATAGCGTCATCCAGCGAAACCCACCGCCGCTCCTCGCTATAGCGCTTCTTAAGCAGCTTACGCGCCACGCCCACCAGAAACGCGCTGAGCTCACCCCGGCTCGGATCGAAGCTGCCCGGATGGCGAATCAGCCACAGAAATACATCCTGCGTCGTTTCGGCTGACTTGAACTCGTCGGCCGTCATCAGCAAGGCGAAGCGGAAGACAGCTCTCCCGTGCGCGCGATAGATCTCCGTGAACGCGTCAGCGTCTCCCGCGCGGAACCGCTCCAAAAGACCGCGGTCTCGTATGCGCTCTGGCTCCGGCATTATTCCGGTCAGTTCTATTGCGCTGGCGGACATCGCGTAGTTCCAAATCTTTGGCGGTCAGTTCTTCAAACGCTCGCGCAGGCGCTGCTCGATTTCGCGCTCCAGCATCTGTTGATCCGGAGTCAGATTCTCCGTCTTCACGGTCAGCGGCTCGGCATCCGAGTCCGGGAACGAGTAAGACGGATCGGTGTTCTCTTTCTGCTCGATGAGAACTTTGTACACGTCCCAGGTGAAGAAGTTCTGTACCCAGGCATTAAAATCGTCGAGGTTACGGCCAGGCGGCTGGGGAGTCTCGAGAACCACCGTGGTGCCGGAGATCAAGTTGTGCTGAGGCCCGAAAAAGACGGGACGGAGCCCGGCAGGCTTGCCTTCCTCCGCCATGTGACTGAAGTTTACGTCGGTCGTCATGTCGTTGAGCGTGGGCGAATGGTATGGATTGGAACGCTCGACCTGGCTCCCCGGTCCGTAGGCGCGGAAATGGCCGAACTCCAGCGGTGTGACAGTATCCCAGTTCTCCCCGTAGTCGATGGTGAAGACGTAGCCGGCCTTCAGGATGCGCCCCGCGCCTTGGATGAATCGTCCCTCGCCCAGGTTGATATAGGCGGCGAAGCCTTTGTTGCCGCGGGCCAGCTCATAAGCGTATTCGGCCGGATATTTGCGGACGTGTTCGGCTACTTCAGGCATGGCGTCGATGGGCAGATAGATCTCGTGAAACTCGATAGCGTCGAGCTTGGCGGCGTAATCCTTGGCGGAAGCAAGAGCTTCGAGAAGGGCCAGGAACCCGGCTCGGCTGAGATAAACGTCCTCTTCGCGCTTGCGTCCGAAGAGCTTGGTTTGAATCGACGCGTCTTCACTCTTCAGACGCCGTTGAAGCGCCCCGGACATATTTCGCTCCACCTTCTTCCATCCCGCGGACGGCAGGGCGGGCGCCACAAAACAAAGCTCCAGCGAGCCGTCGCGCGAGAAGATCACCTTGTGAACGCTAAAGGCGTCGGGCAGTTCGTTGGAGAGAACCACTCCTTGCAGGCTCCCGGCTGGGATGGTGGCGGTGGGATCGGTGGCGTCGCCTTCGCGAGCCTCGAAACGGGCGCCGAAGCGGGCGTTACGCTTGCGTTGCGCCGCGCTTAACGCGGGGGAGCGGTCGTAGCAGGCGTAGACCAGTTGGCTGCCGAACCGGCTCCATTCCGGATCGTCCGCGGCGCGGCGGTCGATGTAGTCCAGAATCGATTCGGCCAAGGCGCCGTCGCCCGCCCCGAACTCGGCAATGGTGAAACGCCCGGTTTCATTCAGCGTTCCCGCTTTCCGCATCCCCTGCCACATCTTGAAAATCTGTTCGGCGATCATATGGCCGAAGTAGGGCGAAAGGGCATCGGGAAAAGTGCGGTAGTCCTGAACAAAGTCGACGCGCCCGCTGGCGTAGTAGCCAAGTGTGGGGTGGAACATCACCAAATCCTGATAGTCGAGAAAGCTCGGGAAGAATTGCTTCACCGCGGGCGTTGCGGAGGCGTCCACGCGGAGTTCATTATGAATCTCCCAGGCGTTAATGAGGTCGTTGTGCGGATCCGCGGCGAAGACCGGCGCCGCGATCAGAGCCGCGGCCGCCAGGGTTCCCAAACGAGCCACAACCGCCAGGGCCCTCATCCGAGCCGCGACCGTGAGGGAGCGGTTAACAATTTGCATAAGCTGTATTGTCTCAAAGGGCGCCGCGGCGCCTGTCCATGCTTGAATCTATTGCGCGGACAGCGCCCAAGAGTTCCAGATCTTCGGTGCGGATTGGAGCGCGCCAGCGGAGCACCCGCACGGCGATGCGCCTAAGTGAAGCTCCGGACCGCCGCGGTTTCGTCCTCGAAAACTTCGAACACCGTGTACAGCTTGGTGATCTGCAACAGGTCCTTGACGCGCTTAGTCAGGTTCAGCAGCTTCACTTGGCCGCCCTGATTGGTCACGGTGGTAAAGCCGGACACCATTTCTCCGATGCCGGAGCTATCGATATAAGACACTTCAGCCAGGTTGAGCAGCAGCTTCTTGTGCCCGCCGCCCGCCAAATCGCGGACAGTGTCCCGGAACGTGCTGGCCCCGTCGCCCAACGTGATCCGTCCTGCCGCATCCACTACCGTAACGTCGCCCACCTGACGGGTGGTCAATTTCACACTCACGCGCGCCTCCTAAGCGGCCTTTGCCGTATGTTTCACCAATTTTACTTCCGTGCCGTTCGGCTCACGCGGCCGGACCTGGAACTCATCCATAAACGCCTGCATCAGCAGCAGACCGCGCCCGGAATGGCGCAGCAGATTCTCGTCGGCCAACGGATCGGGCAACTGCGACATATCGAAACGCTCGCCCTCGTCTCCGATGCGCACCTCGAGCCTGCCCGGGCTCCGCGAAACCGTCAAATGAACTTTTTTCCGCACGTTGTAGCGGTTTCCGTGAATGACGGCGTTCACCAGGCACTCCCGCACGGCGATTCCGATTTTGTGCTGGTCGTCTTCGTCAAAACCTAGATCCTGCGCTTCCTTCAGCACGATCTCCTCGCCCGCATCCACGCTCTCCAAAGTCGAGTCGAAGGTTTGCTCGATGGTCCTGGTTTCCACGCCTTGGCGATCCACGCTAAAAATGGGAGCTACTCCTTTAGCTTCGCATCGAAGCGAGGCTAAGTCCTCCGCACTTCAGCGCATGCCCAACCGACGAGTTCCTTTCCCACGCGGGTAGCCGCGCCTGGCGCCGAAATGCTTGCAAAATGTTAAAGATAATCCCGGAGAGAGCGGAAAGTCAAGCGGCGCTGAACCCCAGCCTTACGATCGGGGCTGCGTGAGACGCTGACATGCTTCGGACGGATCCACAGTCTGGTCGAATCACCCATATTCCTCGCGCAGGGTGACCGCGGGGTTTGATGCGTACGATTCGAAGCGCGGGCGCTAGCGAAGCCAGAACTGCCACAGTCAGCAAGATCGAGCCCACCGCGGCGAAGGTGAGACGGTCCGTGGCCTCAAGGCCCCACAGCAAAGACCGGACCAGCCGGCCTGCCCACCACGCCAGCACTGCGCGCGTCGGACGCCTCCCGCCGCGAGAGCGATTCCAGACCGCGCTGCGCCTGCCACCGCCCGGCTACGCGAACCGCCCAGCGCAATCCGGATGCCGAGCTCGCGCGTCCCGATTAGATTCGAACTAACCCTCGGGAATGTGGACATGGGTCGAGACCCACGCCAGTTGATCCGGCGCGGGGTAAGGCAAGGGGCGGAAAACACCGTGTTGACGACGCTGAACAGCGTCGTGCCAAATTAGTACCTACCGAACCTGGTGATTCAGTTTCCCGCGCCCGTCCGTGCGAACGATGATGGCGTGCTCGACTCACTCCACGAAATACGGCGACGATACCGTAACGTTGAACGGGAAGGAAATCCTCCACTAGTCGCGGGCGGATGCGAATCACGTCTTGCTCGAAGGCGATGGAAAATCGATTCGCCTGCGCCAGATCGACGCGAGCAAATTCCTTCTCCTGAGCCGCGGTTTCCACTGGATCAACGAAAACCCGTTCGCCCGCTGACCGGCTTCAAGCGATTCCGAGGGCCCGCCGGTTTAAAGGTCAGTTTCCGGTATCCCCTGTACCCTTCAAAGCAGATACGCTCTCTCCCCATTTGGATTTGAAGAATCCGCGATGCTGCAAGCGGTACGGGCCGGGTACAACGATCCCTGCGGGAGTTGCAGCAGGTCGCGGGAGATTTGTTGAATGCGCAGCAGCACTCCATATCCTTGCAACGGCCCCAGCACGACCGCCTTCAAGATGAGCATGTCCAGAGTGCCTTGCAGAATTTCGGCAGGCATGCCAAATGATCCTCCTAGACAAACTAGGAGAATCCCATCATCCTTCTCCTAGATGAAAAGAGGTGAGCGGCATCCGCCGTGGAGCCTGACCTGTGTCAGAGCTGTCGCATGAACATAACCAAATCCTGCTTTTCCTGCGGATTTAGCTTTAGCTGAAGCGCCAGATTAAAGAACTCGACGGTGTCCTCCAGCGTCAAGCAGCGGCCGTCGTGCATATAGGGCGGGCTTTCCTTGATTCCGCGAAGCGTAAACGTCTTGATGGGGCCGTCGCCGGGCTCGTCGCGTAGGAAGCGCTCCAAATGCAGATCGTGCATCTGGTTGTCGAGATAGAACGGCGCCGGATGACAAGAGGCGCACTGCCCCTTTCCAAAAAAGATCTCCTCGCCACGGATTTCGCTCTCTGTCGCTTTGGAACGATCCAGGCGCCCGGTGGCCACGTCCAGCTTCGGCGCGGGTGGAAAATCGAACATATTCTGCATTTGGGCCATATGGCTCACCTGAATCCGATCGAGGATATTCATTCCCTTTTTAATGGCGTGGATTTGGTCCCCGTTGAAGTACGCCGTGCGCTGCTCAAACTCGGTAAAGTCCTCCACCGATCGCAGCGAGCGTTTGGAGCCGTGAATCTGCTGATTGAACAGGCCCCGCAGGCTGACTGTGTCGACACGGAACCGGCGCTCTTGCGGCCGGTTATCGGGGGTGAGATGAAACTGACCGGTGGTGTGGCCGTTGACGTGGCAGTCCAGGCACGTGACGCCCAGACTTGGGTCTTGTGACTTGCGATCGTCGGTGGGATTGAATTCCTCTTGGGGGAATGGGGTCAACAGAAGCCGAAGACCATCGAGCTGCACCGGCGTGAGAATGTCTTTGAACAGCCGGTAGTAGTTATTGATCGAGACCACTTCGCCGCGTGACACATCTCCCAGCTCCGGCCGGCTGTTCAAAAACATCGCCGGCGGAAATTCGGGCAGAAATTCTTCAGGCAAGTCGAAATCGACATCCACGCGTTCCAGACGCGGAAACATCTCGATCTGCATCTTCGGAAACACCTGACCGCCGTTGGCTTGCAGCGGATGCGGCAGAGATGGATAAGGAAACAGATTTCGGCTTCGGACTTCATCCGGGCTCATTGCGCCGATTTGTTGCCATGTCACGCCGTTGAGTTTTGCAGTCGGCCCGACAACCAACGGTTTGCCGCGCGACATCTTTGCCCGTGGATCTAACCGCGCCTGAAGGTTATAACGGCTCTCTAGCAGCTTGCGCTGCCCATCCATAACCGAGGGTTTCGCCGCCCCAAGCTTTTGCCTGGCTGCGTCGGGGTTCTCGTTGGGACGATCAGAGCCGAGAGCATCGCGATAAAAATCGAAACCCGAGATCTTTCCGTCGCCTGGCTGGTTGCGAAAGGCTGCAGACGAAGCCTCGGCTTGCGGTGCAGTGAACACTCCAGAAGTGTCGTGCGGCGTCTTTTGCTGCTCCTGGCGCTTCGTCTGGACGGGCTGCGGCTCCCGCGCACGCACAACCGCATCGAGCTGCCCCTGTTGCTGCTTCTTCTCGGGCGTCAAGGCTGGGTCCTGTGCGGATGCAGTAAACAGAGCGGTGCCGCAATAGATCAGGAGAAGTGCGCAAACTGTTGCAATAACTGTCCTGGTGGCCACCTGTCGCCTCCCTTTTAACAGGCGGATGCGGATTGCTCATGAGCCGATGCAGAAAATGAGTGACAACCGCTCCCTACGGTTGCGGCTCAGCCTGATCGTCTGCCCCACGTGGACGAACTAGTTGCAGAGCCGCGACCGTAGGGAGCGGTCAACCGACTTCAGTGGGGCACGTCACGCCGGTTCTTTCGAGAAAGCCGGTATCCAACTGGCCGGCAATGAAATCGGGATGGTTCAGGATGCGCTGGTGCAGGGGAATGGAGGTCTGGATGCCGTCCACGACAAACATATCCAGCGCGCGGAGCATGCGCGCGCGGGCTTCCTCGCGATCGGATCCCCACGCGATGAGCTTCGCGACCAGAGAATCGTAATACGGTGGAATCACCCCGTCGGTGTATGCGGCGGTGTCGATGCGGATGCCGGGTCCTCCGGGAAGATTGAGTCCCTTGATGCGCCCGGGCGATGGCGTGAAGGTTTCCGGATGCTCCGCGTTGATGCGGCATTCGATGGCGTGGCCGCGAAGCGGCGGAGCGCCGGGAGAAAAAGCCAGGATCTCATCGAGCTTGTAGCCCGCCGCGACCAGGATCTGGCCCTTCACCAGATCGGCTCCGGTGACCATCTCCGTCACCGGGTGCTCCACCTGGATTCTCGCGTTGACCTCGATGAAGTACAGATTTCCGTCGCCGTCCATCAAAAACTCGACGGTGCCGGCGTTGGTGTAGCCGATGGTTTTGAGCGCCGCGCGCAGGCCATCGGAGATGCGCCGGCGAAGCTCTGCGCTCACCACCGTCGACGGAGCCTCTTCGATCAGTTTCTGATGCCGGCGCTGGATGGAGCATTCGCGCTCGCCCAGGATTTCCACGTTTCCGTGTTGATCCGCCAGCACCTGAAATTCGATGTGACGGGGATTCTCGAGGAGCTTCTCCATGTACATGTCGCCGCAGGAGAAGGCCGCAGCGGCCTCGGCTTGGGCCTGCGGCAAGAGCACGGGGAGATCGTCGGCGTTGCGAACGATCCGCATGCCGCGGCCACCTCCGCCGGCCGAGGCTTTGAGCATCACCGGATATCCGATCTTTTCCGCGATGCCGGCTGCCTCTTCCAGGCTGCCAAGCACGTCCTTGGACCCCACCAGCACAGGTACGCCCGCTTCATTCATCGCGGCTCGCGCCACCTGCTTCAGACCCATGCGGCGAATGACTTCCGGCGTTGGCCCGATGAATTTCAGGCCGCTGGTCTCGCAAACTTCGGCGAAATCGGCGTTCTCGGAAAGGAATCCATAGCCCGGGTGCACGGCTTCGGCGTTGGTGATTTCGGCGGCGCTGATGACGCTGGGAACATCCAGGTAGCTGCGCGCGCTGCTGGCCGGGCCGATGCAAATCGCTTCGTCGGCAAAGCGGGTGGGAAGGCTATCGCGGTCTGCCTCGGAATAGACGGCAACCGTTTTGATGCCGAGGTCCTTGCAAGCGCAGATCACGCGCAGCGCGATCTCGCCCCGATTGGCGATGAGAATCTTCTTGAACATGGGCTGCAATCAGCGGGGTTGAATGGCGAAAAGCGCTTCGCCATACTCCACCGGCTTGCCGTTCTCCACCAGCTTGGCAGCGATCGTTCCCGCCACTTCCGCTTCAATTTCATTCATCAGCTTCATGGATTCGATAATGCACAACACCTGCCCCGGCTCAACCGCGTCACCCACCTGGACGAAGGGCGGAGTATCCGGCGAAGACGCCTCATAGAAGGTTCCCACGATGGGCGATTTGACCAGAATCTGCTCCGGCTCCGGTTCTGGCGGTTTTTCCGGAGCGTGCGCCGGAGCCTCCGGGGCGTGCACTGCTGCAGGCGGCGTCGCCGGAAGCGGGATGATCGTGACGGGCGTAGGCGCTCCGGCCGGAACCGTGCCTTGGGGCGGCGTCTTGCGAAGGCGCAAGCGATCCCCGCCGCGTTCGAGCTCCAACTCCCCGACGCCGCTGTCGTTGAAGAGCTGCAGCAGCTCTTTAATTTCATCAATGGTCATTTATAAGGGGAATAGCTTTTTAGGAGTCTGCGTGATGATTTGACACCCTCGCTCCGTCACCAGCACCGTATCTTCGATGCGCACTCCGGCAAGTCCAGTGACGTAAGCGCCAGGCTCGATCGTGATCACCATTCCGGCTTGAAGCCGCGTCTTTTCCTTTTTCCCGATTTTAGGAGCTTCGTGAATCTCCAATCCCAGCCCGTGTCCGGTGGAATGGACGAATTCTTTGTCCAGGCCTTGGTCCTTCAACACCCGGCGGGCTGCGGCATCCACCTTGTATACCGGCACACCGGAACGAACGGCGTCGAGGGCGGCAAGCTGCGCTTCCGCGACGGCTTTGTAAATCTCGCGAATCCGCTTGGGAGGCGTTCCGATGTAGGCTACGCGGGTCATGTCGCTGGCGTAGCCTTCAACCATGGCGCCGATGTCGATCAGCACCAACTCCTTTTCGCCGAGGGCATGCTTGGTCGGGTGAGCGTGAGGCAGAGCCGACCTGGGTCCGGCGGCCACAATGGTGTCAAACGCGTTCCCTTCCGCCCCCAGAATTCGCATTTGAAAATCGAGCTCCGCCGCGATCTCGTTTTCGCGCGCGCCCGGCCGGATGCGGTTCATGGTCCGCGAGAAAGCTTCGGAATTGACACGCACGCTGTGCCGGATTTTAGCGATCTCGTCGGGGGATTTCACCGCGCGCAGCTCTTCCACCAGGCTGGCCACGGGCTGCAATTCCACGCCGGCGCCCAGAGCTTTCAGAAACTCGTTGTATTCGCCCAAGTGCAGCCAGGAAGGCTCGACCCCGATTTTCTTCAGCTTCTTCCGTTTCGCCATGCCGGCCGCAGCCTTAATGAGAGGCCCTTTGCATACTTGCACTTTGCAAGTGATGTTGGCGGAGGCCTCCGTGCCATAGCGGGGATCCGTGAAAAACCATTCGCCGTCGCCGGTGAGGAGCATCAGTCCATTGGAGCCGGAATATCCCGAGAGATACCGAACATTGGCCGGAGAGGAGACGAGCAGGGCTTCAATTTTTGCGCCGGCGAGCCGGTCCGCGGCGGTGCGCCGCCTCTGTTCAAATTCGGTCAAAATAGTAGTTTAGCGTGACCGCCTATCCGCAGCTATCGACGCGGCCCATCCATGAGCTCGAGGGTGGAGGTCGAGTTCTATAAACCCGACGCGCGGCTATTCAAGCCGTAAGGCCTCGCTAGGGTCGATCCGTGAGGCCCGCCGGGCGGGCAGATAACTCGCTAGTAGCGCGGCTGCGACGAGGAGAGCGGGCATAGTGATGTAGATCACGGGATCAAGCGTACTGATTCCGAAGAGGAGTGATTTCATCAGCCGCGTCAATCCGGCAGCGGCGGAGAGCCCGATCACGACACCGGCTCCCGCCAATACTAGCCCATTACCCACGAACATCCGCCTTAACTGTCTTGCCTCTGCCCCGAGGGCAAGTCGTATGCCCATCTCGCGCGTGCGTTGCGAAACCGCGTAAGACATGACGCCATAAATGCCGATAATCCCCAGCAGCAGCGCCATCGTCCCCGCGATAGCAAGCATGATAAGCGTGAACGATGTCGCCGCGAGCGACTGGTCGTAAAGATCCTTCATGGTACTCACCAAGAACACGGGCAGGTTTGAATTCACCGACCACACAGCCGCGCGCGCCTCGGCGAGGAAACTTTGAGTGCCGGCCCGACCCGTGCGAATCGCGTATGCGACCGGACGCTGGACGTACAGAGGATTCCCGTAGCCATTCTCCATAACCGCGGGAAAGTAAACCATGCTGGTAGGCTCGAATTGCACGCCGCGGTTGCGGACGTCCTCTATAACGCCCACGATCTCGCGCCAGGTCGGCTTCGGTCCGGGCTCGTGAATGCGCTTGCCAAGCGCGGCAGCCGGCGTCCCCCAAAGCTCCCGGGCCATGTTTGCCGAGACCAGCGCCACCGGCCTGTGGTTGTGAAACTCCGTCCAGGTGATATCCCGCCCTGCAATGACCTTTGTTCCCGTTGCCGCAAAAAAACCGGGCGACACATACCGGAAAGTCCGTGCTGGAGGCGCCTGTCCCGAGGCATAAACCTTGTCCTCGGCCCACACGGGATCCCAACTGAGGCGTCCATCGAGCGGCACTGTGTTGGAAAACGCGACGGCGGTCACACCTGGGACCTCTGCGAGTTTGTCCCGAATCGCTATCTCCGTACGAATCACCTGTTCTGCTTGTTGCACCTGCGACGCCGGCAGCCAGATCCGAAAGACTTGGATCGATTCGGGTTTTGTAAACCCGGACTCGACGTTCCTCAGAGCCTGGAATGTACGAATCATCAGGCCGGAGCTGATAAGCAATATGAGCGCCAGCGCCACCTGCGCCACAACCAGGACGTTGCTCGCGCGATGCCGCTCTTTGCTCTGACTGGACGTGCGTCCGATACCGCGAAGAGCTACCGTGATCCGTGAGCCGGCGCCTTTCACTACCGGCATCAGGCTGAAGAGAAGACCCGAAAAAAGGGAGGCACAAAAGGCGAAGCCCAGCGTGGGCAGATCGATCGCGAGTTCGTTCAAGCGGGGAAGGTTCGCCGGACCAATCCAGATTAGAAGGCGCAGCCCGGCGAAGGCCAAGCCGACGCCGGCCGCTCCGCCGATCAGGCCGAGCAAGATGCTTTCTACGAACAACCCGGCGGCTATCCTGCGCCGGCTCGCGCCGAGCGATGCGCGAACCGCGAGTTCCCGCTGGCGGCTCTGCGTTCGCACCAATAAGAGGTTCGCAACATTCGCGCAGGCGATCAGCAGCACCATGCTGATCGTGCCCATCAGCACCCACAAGGCATCGCCCGTGTCTCCGACCACGTCCTGCTTCAGCGGCCGCAGCGCTGGTCTGACTTGCCAATTGTTAGTAATTTTGCCCCCGGGTGGCCCTGGCCAGGCGTTCTTCCAAATCTCGAGCACCCGCCCCAGATCGGCGTTCGCCTGCTCCAGCGTGACGCCTGGCTTTAGTCGAGCAACCCCTTGAAGATAGAAATTGCCCAGAAAAACCCGGTTTCTGTCGAAGCGCGCCGTTGTGATCAACTCGGGTTCCACGTTAAGAAATCGGAATCCCGCGGGCATGACACCCACAATCTGCCGAAGGGTTGAGTCCACCGTGATTCCGCGCCCCAGTACCGATTTGTCGCCTCCAAAGTGGCTTTGCCAATAGCCGTAACTGATAATCACTGTGTCCGGCTCGGTGCCGCCCGGCGTATCGTCGGCTTCCGTAAACAACCGCCCGATGATTGGTTGCACACCGAGCGCCTGCAGGGTCCCGTAGGTCGTGCCCATGTTTCGCACTTGCTCTGGTTCTCCGAGTCCCGTTACACTGGCCCCGCCGGTTGCGGCCAGGCCGAAGTACTGAAACGTCTGGCTCTCCTCGCGATACGTGAAATACATACTGGGCGAGCAATTGAAAGCGCTGGCCCCATTCGATCCCGGCGCGGTCTGCCAGACTCCGATGAGCCGATCCGCATCGGGATACGCCAATGGTTTGATTAATATGCCGTCCACCACGCTGAATACGGCCGTGTTCGCTCCAATTCCAATCGCCAGCGTCAGAATGGCGATGATGGTAAAGCGCGGATTGCGCCAAAAGCCGCGCAGCGCATGACGCACATCGCGCCAGGCAGTCTCGATCCACATAAAAGTCCACATATCGCGCATTTCCTCCCGAATCCGAGTCTCATTGCCAAAGCGTGGTATTTCGCGGTCCGGCTGCTCTCCATCCCAAGCTCGCATCGCCCTATGAAAGGCGATTTCGTCGCGCAGATCCCGGTCGAGTGCGCGGCGCTTACGGATCTTCAACCACCAATGCATCAGGTCTCCATCACTCGGGCGATGGCCAGCACCAGCCGGTTCCACTGGGTCGCTTCCGCCGCGAGATGTTTTCGGCCCGCTGCCGTCAGCTTGTAATATTTCGCGCGCCGGTTGGTTTCCGATGTGCGCCACTCACTGGTGAGCATGTCGGCCAGTTCCAGGCGGTGCAGGGCAGGATACAGCGACCCCTCCTCCACCCTAAGTACGTCCTTGCTACGAGATTCGATGGCGACGGCAATCGCATATCCGTGCATGGCGCCGCGCGCCAACATACGCAGAATCAGCATGTCTAGGGTGCCCTGCACAAGTTCTCCGGTGCCGCGTTGCTTTGGCATAGACGCTCTTTACCTAGACGGATTATACCTAACCTGGGTAGCAACAAGTTCTCGCTTTTTTCCGCCGCCTTGACGCGCCGGTGCATGCGAACAGGACGCGCTGGATAGGAAGTTTGGCGCGTAAATCCGTCTAGAAGGGCATCAGAACGCCGGTCATGGTCGGCGTATGCGGCACAGGCCGTCGTATGATGTTGAAGAATCTCAAACGTCGGTATCCAGCGCCTGCTCCCAAAGGAAGAGCTGGGTGGTGAGGATCAATGAAAATCAACAACAGCATTTCCGTGAGTTCGGCGGCTTTGGCGGCGATGGCCGCAGGGGCGACAATGCTTCTGGCGCAGTGGCCGGAACGCCGCACCGAAGGGCCCAAAACCGAGAGCGGTGAACTTGACTTGAAGGCGCCTGCGCCTAGGGCGGCAGACGGACGTCCCGACCTTTCGGGTCTGTGGCAGCCAATGCGCCGGAATTTCGGAAGAGGGAACGCAAAAGGGAAGGACAAAGCCAAGGCCGCGCCGCCGCCGCGCGCCCCCGGCGAGCCGCCGGCAGCGCAGTTCCAGGATTTGGGCGTGGGCTTTGAGAAAGGCCTCCCTTACACGGAGTGGGGCCGAAAGACGCGGGACGATCGCAAGGCGAACAATAGCAAGGACAACCCGGACGCCCACTGCCAGCCTCTCGGATTGATGCAGCTCCACACGCATCCTTATGAGAAGAAGATTGTGCAAGGGAATGGGACGATCGTGATCATGTACAACGCCAACAATGACGTCCGCCAGATCCTTACGAACGGCCAACCCTTGCCGGAAGTGGGTCCGCAGCTTGCGCCTTGGTATTACGGCTACTCGGTGGGCAAGTGGGAAGGCGACACCTTAGTGGTCACCACCGTGGGATTCCGTGACGATGTCTGGCTCGACGTGAATGGGAGTCCTCTTACGAGCACGGGGAAAATGGTGGAGCGCTTCACGCGCCTCAACTTCGGCACGCTGCAAATCGACGTCACCATCGAGGACCCGAAGGCGTATACGGAACCATTTACTGTCCGCGTGATGCAGCAACTCATGCCCAATACGGAACTCTTCGAGTCGGTTTGCGAGGACAGGGACGCGAGGCACTACCTCGGTGACCAGGAAGCCAAACAGAAGGCGGCGGGCCAGAAATAGCTGCTAGAACCCGGAACAGACCCCGAGACAGACAGAGCTGGATGCGCTAGGTGGAACGGCGACGGCTGGCTCCCAGCCGTGGCGTAGCTCCAGGCGGCTACCACCTCGAACCGGACGTCGACGAGATGAGCCTAGCCTCCTTGTAGTCCTTGCCAAAGAACGCGGTTGAAGGTCGCGGGATCCAGCCCGAGAACTTCCCTCGATCGTTTGGACAACGTTCATGGTGTTGTACGAAGTGCCGCATTTTGCGTCACATAGGGCGCGACGATAAACGCAATGCCGCGATGGGCATCCACGTGGTCGCCGCTATCCTGCGCGTCATCCTGAATCACGAAGATGAGCATATTATTGACGCACTGGCTAAATGCGACTTTCAGCATAACAAGACTGTTATTTCCTCGTAATGCCGGCGTCATTTTCGCGGCTCACACTAAACCCTCAGGCTTCACAGTTACAGAAACCAAAATAAGGGGAACGATTTATGTGTGAGAAAACGTCTCG
>DASQJB010000438.1:0-10015 GCA_035631295.1 Bryobacteraceae bacterium
CGCCGAGACTGCCTTGCGCTAGGAGAGCGCCTTACCGCGAGTCTCCGGGAGAAGAAATGCCGCCACGGCCATCACAGAATACGCGATGCCCGCGAATAGGCCGATGGCGTGGCCCAGTGGCATTTTGGCCGAAAGGAAACCCACCAGAGCCGGAAAAAGCGCGCCGAAGGCGCGGCCCACGTTGTAGGTAAAACCTTGCCCTACTCCCCGAACTCGTGTGGGAAATTGCTCGGTGTAAAAAGGTCCCATGGCGCTGAAGACGCCCGACGCGAAAAATCCCAGCGGAAAGCCCAAAAACAGCATCGCGTGGTTATCCAGCGGAATCGTGGTGTACGCCCCGGCGATCGCGCCCGCGCCGAGGGCGTATGCCAAAAACGTGAGCCGGCGGCCGATTCGATCCGCGAGATAGCCTCCGGCGAGGTAGCCGCACAATGCGCCCGAGATCAGCACTGCAAGATAGCCCGTGGAATCGAGGATGGACAGGTTCCGCTCTGTGCGCAGAAACGAAGGCAGCCAGGTGGTGACGGCGGCATAGCCGCCTTGGGCGCCCGTTCCCATCAGCCCTCCGACCACAGTAATTCGGAGCAGGCCAGGACGGAAGATCTCAAGAAACGAGGGCCGATCGCCGAGCGCTTCCAGATGTGCTTTGGTTTCGAGATAGACCGGCGGTTCTTCGACATTTCGCCGCACCCAGAACACCAGAAGCGCCGGGGCGATGCCGGTGAGAAACAGCGCGCGCCATGCCACTGCCGGAGCAAACACCGAAAAGAACCAGGCGGAAAGCAGCGCCGCCGCGGCCCAACCTACGGCCCAGCCTGCCTGCATGAAACCTAGAGCCTTGCCGCGGTGCTCGGGGCGGATGGTTTCTCCCAGCAGCACCGCCCCGGCGGCCCACTCGCCGCCGAAGCCCAAACCCAACAGCGCGCGAGCAGCAAAAAGCTGCCCGTAGTTCTGCGCCAAGCCCGAAACGAAACTGAAGACCGCGAACCACAAAATGGCAAGCTGAAGCGTGCGCACGCGGCCGAAGCGGTCCGCCACCCATCCCGCCAGCCACCCTCCCACGGCGGAAACCAATAGGGCGGCGGTGCTCAGCGTTCCCGCCTGCGCTCGCGTGAGGCCCCAGACGCTGAGCAGGGCGGGAATGGCGAAACTGTAAAGCTGGACATCCATGCCATCCAGCGCCCAGCCGCCGATGCAAGCCGCGCACGCCCTTTTTTCCCTTGTAGTGAGATCGGCGATCCAGCTACGCTGCGTTGTTTGCGAAGTCGCGACTTGGGCCGGTTGCACTGCCCATCGATTGTCGCATACAGCTTCGAGGCTACCGAAGGGTAACGAGATGCTGGCCGCGCGGCAGAATGAGAGTGTTTCCTTCCATGGGCGGATGCGCTTCGGCGCCATCGATCTCCACCCGCTGTGGCGCGCGTTCTGTGACAGCCAAGAAGCGGGCGCTGCTGCGATGAGCGAGCTTGGACCGAATCGGCGGAAGCGGACGCGGAAGTCAGATCGCCGTTGAAGTCGAGCAGCCGGTGGGTGGGCGAGTCGGACCCGGCCTCCAACGTGTGAGTTCCGGCGGGAATCCAGACCGTCTCGCCGTTTGCAATAGGCCAAAGATGACCATCCACCAGCGCCGGACCGCTCCACCGGACGCCCGCGCTGCGCGAGGCATGGACGACAAGCTTGTTCCCCTCGAATTCGGCGTGATCGACGGTGGATGCCGCGGCGGCCAGAAGCGGCCAATCGATCCGGGCGATGGAGTTTTCGAAATAGAGCGCTACACGCGGAAACACCGCGGAAGCTTGGTGGACCAATTCGAACAATTCCGTTCCGGTCTGTTGTTTGGTGGGATATACGTCCTGGTAGCGCTCGACGACGTTGATATCGATGGCGAGCTTGTTCTGCCGCGGCGTCAGCGGCTGATAACGCGCCGCGATTTGCGGATAGCGTTGCGGGCCGAGGTTCCATATGGTGGCCGGGTCCTCGATCAGGAAAGTAAAGTCATGCTCGCCCAGCAAGGGAAGGGCGCGAGAAGCGTCGGCGCCGATTTCTTCGCGCATGCTCGAGTCGAAACGGTCGTCCACATGCGTCAGCGCGAGATCGAGATGCAGCTGGATTTGCGAACCTGCTCCACCTCTTCGATCCATTGAGCCTGCTGGCGCGCAGTGACGCCAGCCCGAAAATCCAGAAACTGCTTCAGCCCGGGCGAGGTCCCTTTCCAATAGCGCAGCGACGACTGGTCGAAATGATCGGCTGGGTCGAGGCCGGCCGCACTGCGAAACGCGGCGCGCGCGTCGCCATTCATCGGCGTGAACCGCGCAGGGTTATCGGCTCCTTCGAGCGATTCGAAATACAGCTCAGCGAGGTTGGCGCCGTCCCAGTCGAAGCGGCCGAGCAGGCCCCGGACGCCCTCGGCTACCGCTTTAAATGCATTGGGATTCTGGAGGTTCATCAGCTTCCGCCAGTCCAGTTGCGCGTCTTGAAGCAGAGCGGTTTTTCACGCCATTCCGGGTGCTGATCCCAAAACTTATCGCTGACATGGGGCGGCTCGAACCAGGCGTAGACCAAGATCGCGTTGCAATGGCAGGCTTCGATCAGGCGGCGGAGATATTGGTCCGACGCAGGATCGGATTCCCAGTAATGCCACGCCGCCACTTGCAGGGCGGCGATCCCGGCCGCGCGCCATTTCGGCGCAAGATAATCCACATCGGCGTGCAGACGGTACGAGGAATCGAAGAAGGCCCACAGATCGCGCGAGCGGAAGGGCGGATCGAGGCCCAGTTCTGCCAAGCGCCTGCGGTAAATAGGGGAAGCGCTCATAACCGCGAGCTCCCGGCGGCGCGGCGATCCACAACACCGCGCCCCCACCGCGTTTGAATCCGGCCATGAGCGGCGCGCAGCCAGCGCTCGCGGGCAAAGACGCGCGCCTCTTTTGGAATTTCGAAGACGGGCAGATCAGCGGCCTCCTCCCAAACGATCGCGAGCTTCGGAGCACGAAAGACCTCCACACCGCGGACGGAGACCCGGTTTGCAGTGGGACGGAATCCGAGAGAGGTCGCAAGGGGCGATTCGCCCTCCAGAATCAGAATGCTTTCGGATCGACTGGCGCCACGCCGGCTCCGGCCGGCGCGACCACCACGCGGGCGCTTTCCACCGGTCCCGCCGCTAAGCCCAGCGACGAAAGAATCGCGGGCCACGGACCTGGATCGGGACCGATGACGCGATAAGGGAACGTCGCCGTGGGGCACGCGACGGCGGCGGCGAAGAGTGCGCTAAACGAGCAATCGCATACCAGACGCTTACTCGCAGCTCGTTGTAATTCGGCCGGCGCGGATTGCCATCGTTCATCAGATAAGCTCCGCGTAAGAAGCTTATGGAAACCATCGGCGACGCGGGCAGCGAATCGAAGCGGAAGCGAAAGCCCGGGCCGGATTCGACGAAGTTCGCCCAATACTGCCGCTGTGCGTCTGCGGTGAGATTCGCGTTCCACAGCGCTTGCAAATGAAACCCTCCGAAGCCTTCTGTACTTCGCAGCGTGTAGCCAAAGCGGTTCTGCGAATAGAGGAGCGAGTCGTTGGAGAAGCGGCTGACGAAGACGCCGTCGATATTGCTCTCCGCGAAAAGGCCATGCGAGCCGGAGGCGAGCAGATGGCCGAAGCCCTTGCCATAAGAGACGCCGCCCCGATAATCGGGCTTCATCCTCGCGCGATCTTGCGGCGTCCGGCGAAAGAACAAAGCTTCTCCCGTTTCGAACCAGCCCGGGAGGCCGTACCAGGGAATGGTGGCAAGCCCCGCCGCCGCGATCGCGCTGCGGTCCGAGAGAAATTGCGGTCCGAATGCGGTCTGGACCGATCCGCGAAAGTCGCCGATAAGTCGCAGCGATACGTAGGGCCGTAACGGCAGAAACGCCAGCCGGGCCTCCGTCTTGATCTGAGCGTAGCCGAAGGCGTCATGCCAACGCGTCGAATAGATGGGATAGGCCCGGAGAGTCGTGCGGAAGCGCTCCAGACCCGGCACGAGATTACGATAGGCCCGCAACGCCTGGGTGGAAACCGCCGGATCTGGGCTCTTACGCGCTCGATCGAACCAGCGCAGCGCTTCTTGATCGTCCTTGACGATGTTGTAGGCCCAACCGAGCTTCAGCACGCGCGCCTGCTCGGATACTCGCGCCGAGGCGCCGCGCCACGCGGCGATTAGCGCGGCGATGGAATCCCCGTCGCGTCCCATCTCTTTCCAAACCCGGCCAAGATCCAGCAGGAGATCGCGGCGGTCCGGACGGAGCCGCCACGCGGCCTCGAAGTGCTCCGCGGCGAGCTCCAGTTCGTCGCGCTGCTCGGCCAGACGCGCCAGTTCCTCGTGCGCGCTGAAGTTGCCAGGATCGAGCGCCACGGCTTCTCCAACGCGCGATGCCTTCCCGCAGAGGCCTATCGACGTTCTCAAACGCTTTGCCGCCGTGGAATTGCCGGCTTTGCTGAGCCGCTCAAAAATGCGGCGCGCGACGATGGGTTGCTTTGTTTCGTAGCACAGAAAAGCGTATTCCAGCGCGATTTGGTCGTTCGCGGGCTCTAGCCGCAGCGCTTCGGCGAACTGATCGCGCGCGGCCTCCGTCTCTCCGGTCTTGAGCAGCGTATAGGCGAAATCTTCGCGAATAGCCGGACGGTCTGGCGCGAGTGCGGCGGCTTCACGGAAGGCTGCGATTGCGGCGTCGTAGTCCTTGGCGCGGAGCGCTTGATAGGCAGTGGTTAAGGGCGCGAAGGCAGGGTCGTCGGTCTGCGCCGCGAGAAACGCCGGCAGTACGAATCCGCGAAGCAGGTATCGGGCGGCCCATAACAGAATAGTGGGCGCGGGTGGCAAATCATCTCACCGGATTGTTAGGTCTACCACCGTGATAAGCGCAGGGTCGTAAATGTCCAGCCCCTGGCCGACGATTGATAAGTCTCGGTGGGTCAGATAGCGGCGGGTGGCGACCGGGCCGTCGACGGGCATCAGTTCGAGAAGTTCGAAGCCCAGGTCTCGAAAAAAAGCTTCTACGCCCGGATGGCGGGGCACGCCGAAAAGCCACGGCTCGCCCCACGCGGCGTCATATCGCCGTTGCGGCGAATTGGGGTCCTTCACCGCGCGGGCGACGTCGTCTTCATAAGCGAAATCCATCACCATCCGCGAGCCCGGCGCGGATTGGGCGATGGCGCGGAGAACCTCGAGCACCACTCGCTCGGCGTGGTGCATGCTGCCGCCCTCCCAGATAAAGAAAGTCCGTTCCGAGGGACGAAAGCCGGCCTTGCGAAGAATATCCGCGAGTTTCTCGCGGTCGATATCGGCGGGCGCATACGTCACGTTCGGCGGAGGGGCGCCGAAGATATCATGCACGCGGCGCTTCTTCATCTCTTGTGTCGCGGGCTTATCAATTTCGATCACCCTCGCCTTTTCTAAAGGCGCGCGGAGGCGGTAGGCGCGCGAGTCGAGCCCCGCGCCCAAAATCACAACTTGCACTGCGCCCGCCCTTAATGACTCCTGCAAGCGGTCGTCGATAAAGCGAGTGCGGACATCGTTTAGCCGGATGAGCGGCAGGTTTTCCGGATCCTGCACGGAGATGCGGGGATCCTGATCGACAGCGCGGTTGATGGGGTGGCTGGAGATCAGCGCCAGCTCGGAGGGGCTGAGGAATGGACCGGCCAGCCAATCGGGATTTCGGGTAAACGGGTCGGGATCGTGCGAGCCCACCGCCCGCGCCGCAGCGGCGGCGATCGACACGCGGGAAGATTCGGCGGGATCGAGCGCGCGCAGCGGAAGCAGAGCCAGCGCCCCTAAAACCACGACCGCGCAGGGCCGAATCATCGTCTGTATAGTAACAAGGGATGCTTCCGGAGATTCGAAAAGTGGTGGCGAAGATTCCCAAGGGAAAGGTCGCGACCTACGGCGCCGTGGCGCGGGCGGCAGGCTACGACGGAGCGGCCAGGCAGGTGGCGTGGGCTCTGCGCGGCGCCGATGGAAAGCTGCCGTGGCATCGCGTGCTCGGCGCGGGCGGGCGCATTCGGCTGCCGGGCGAAAGCGGTATGGAACAGAGACTGAGGCTGCAGGCCGAAGGCATCCAATTCCGCGGCGGAAAGGTGCAAATGAAAGAGCACGAATTCAAGTTCCGCGCGCGATAAAATGTAAAGGCTTATGAAACAAATTCTGACTGTTTTGATTCTGGCCGCCGCCGCGCCGGCGCAAACTCCGGCTCCGAAGGCCGCGCCCGCTCCGGCCAAGGCTGCGCCCGCGAAGGCGACGGCCCCCGCGCCGGATCTGCTGAATCCGTCAACGTTGAAAGCCAGAGCGCCGGAAATGTATCGCGTGAGGCTCAACACCACCAAGGGCGACGTGATTCTGGACATCACGCGAGCCTGGGCCCCGCTGGGCGCCGATCGCTTTTACAATCTCGTTCGCGCCGGGTTCTTCACCAACATGACCTTCTTCCGCGTCGTGCCGAGATTCATCGTGCAGTTCGGCATCAGCCCCCGGCCCGACGTGGCCAAAGCCTGGTTCAGGGCTAATATCGCGGACGATCCCGTTAAACAGAGCAACAAGCGCGGAACGATCACCTTCGCCACCGCCGGGCCGAATACTCGAACGACGCAATTGTTCATCAACTACGGCGACAATGCGGGCCTGGATAGCCAGGGATTCTCACCATTCGGACAAGTAGTCGAGGGGATGGATGTCGTCGACAAGATCTATGCGGGCTACGGTGAGCAGCCAGACCAGGGGCGTTTGCAATCCGAGGGCAAGGCTTATACGGACAAGAACTTTCCCATGCTCGACAAGATTCTCTCTGCGACGATCGTCCCGGTCCCGGCGCCAGAATCCAAAGCCGCGCCCGACACCAAGAAGTAATTCCAGTCGCGCCAGATAAAGTTCTGGCAATTTCAGCGAGGTTAGGCTAAGATGAAATCCTCCCCCGGCGTTCTGCCGATGGCCTCACCCGCTGATCTCGCATTCGAAAAAGGACTGCCTTCCAACCCCGACGCCGAGCGGTACGTGCTCGGCTCGATCCTGCTGAACGATTCCGCGTATTTACAGGCTGCGGGAGCGCTCGAGCCGGACGACTTTAGTCTCGAAAAGCACCGCCGCATCTTCGCGCGGATGAAAGACCTGTACGACCGCGGCTCGCGCATCGACCGCATCACGCTGGCCGACGAGTTGATGAAACAAGGCCAGCTTGAATCCGTCGATGGCCTTTCGTATCTGATCTCGCTCGACGATGGATTGCCGGAACTGGCGAATCTCGACGGCTACATCCGGATCGTCAAGGACAAATCCACTCTGCGCAAGTTGATCTTCAACGCGCAGAAGGTGATTCATGAAGCCCTGATAGGCGAGCGCGAGCCGGACGAGATTCTTGCCTCGGCGGAAGAGAGCCTGCTGAAGCTTGGCGAGGGCCGTACGCGCGACCAGTTGAATTCGCCCAGCGTGATCGTGGAGCAGTTTCCGGGCGGCGTCGGCGCGTTCCTCGATCCCAGCCAGCGCATTCGGGGCCTGAGCACCGGGTTCGCGAAGTTCGACGAAATGACGGGCGGCTTGAATGGCGGGGAATTGATCATTCTCGCCGCGCGGCCCTCGATGGGAAAAACAGCTCTGGCGCTGAACATCGCGCAGCACGTGGCCACCAATCCCCGCATGCGCAAGCCGGTGGCGGTGTTTTCGCTGGAGATGTCGTCGGCGAGTCTCCTGACGCGCCTGGTGTGTGCTGCGGCGCGCGTGGATCAGCACAAGTTCCGCGCCGGATTCCTCAATCAGGAAGAACGCCGGAAGCTGCAAGAGGCCCTGTTCGACATCATGCAATCGCCGCTATTTTTGGACGACACCGCGGGCGTGAATCTCATGGACGTCCATTCCAAGCTTCGGCGGCTGAAAAACGAGCATGGGCTGTCGCTGGTGGTGATCGACTATTTGCAGTTGATGAGCGGCAGGGGGCGCGCAGAGAACCGCAATCAGGAAGTGAGCGCGATTTCGCGCGGGCTGAAGCTTCTCGCGAAGGACCTCAACGTGCCGTTCCTGGTGCTTTCGCAGCTGAGCCGCGCTTCGGAAACGCGGCCCGGCGACCACAAGCCGCAGTTGAGCGACCTACGCGATTCGGGATGCCTGACGGGCGACACCCTCGTGACGCTTGCGTGCACCGGACAGAGCCTGCCGATTCGAGACCTGATCGGGAAGAAGAGAATGCGTGTATGGAGTCTCAATCAAGAATCCCTGCGCCTTGAGCCGGCCGATGTCTCGAATGCATTCTCCACCGGAACAAAAACGGTGTTCCGCATGACTACGCAGCTTGGCCGCTCCATCTGTGCGACGGCAAATCACAGATTCCTGGAGTTCGGTGGGTGGAAGCGGCTGGATGAGCTAAAAGTCGGCGATTACATCGCGCTTCCCAGAGTTGTTCCTTCGCCTTCGCGGACAAGCATGAAGCCGGCCGAACTCGCTTTACTTGGCCATCTGTTGGGTGACGGCTGCACATTACCCCGCCATGTCCTCCAGTACACCACCAAGGACCGGGATCTCGCCGAGGCCGTAGTAGAATTTGCCCTGGAAGTCTTTGGCGCAGACGTCGCTCCGCGAATTCGACCCGAACGGCAATGGCTCCAGGTACATCTGAGCTCGACGCGCCGTCACACTCACGGGGTGGGCAGCCCGGTCGCGGATTGGCTCAAGCAGTTGGGAGCGTGGGGCTTGCGGGCCTATGAAAAGCAGATCCCCCGAAAGGTATTCGAGCAGGATGCGGAATCCACGGCCCTCTTTCTCCGGCATCTGTGGTCAACCGATGGAGCCATCCATCTGGGGAAGAGACAGCCGAGGATTTACTATGCGTCGAGCAGCCAGTCTCTATCCCGTGACGTACAGTCTCTTCTAGTGCGACTCGGCATCAATGCGCGGATTCGACCTGTGGAGCAGCGAGCGAGGCCACACTACCGTCGGCAGTTTCCGGTCGCCGTCACAGGTAAGCCGGATTTGGTGCGTTTCTGTGAAAGAGTAGGAGCGTTCGGGGCGCGGAAGCTGGCCGTATTGGAAAGAGTGCGCGAGCATTTGAGTTCTATATCCGCAAATACCAACCGCGACGTCCTGCCGGCAGATGTTTGGCGCCGTTTTGCGTTGCCTGCAATGAGACAGCAAGGGATTAGTGGCAGGGGCCTAGCTTCCATGCTTGGCATCGCCTATAACGGAAGCCAGCTCTACCGTCAGAACCTCGGCAGGGAGCACGCGCTGCGCATAGCTCGAGCAACTGCATCTGAACCTCTCCGCAACTTGGCAGACAGCGATGTTTATTGGGACCGGATTTCATCTGTAGAGTCGCTAGGAGAGCAAGAGGTGTTTGATCTCACGGTTCCAGGGCACGAGAATTTCATCGCGAATGACGTGATCGTGCACAACTCCATCGAGCAGGATGCGGATCTTGTGGGGTTCATCTATCGCGAGGAAGTCTACAAACGCGACCGCGAGGACCTGAAGGGCCTGGCGGACCTGATCGTTGCCAAACAGCGTAACGGCCCCATTGGGGTGGTGCCGCTGCGGTTCTTGGGACAATTCACGCGGTTCGAAAACCGGGCTGAGGATTTGGCGGATCTTCCGCCGGAGGAGTAGCTCGCTCTACCGCCGCTTCGTCTTTATCATCACTGGCGTTCCTTCAAACCCAAATTTCTCCCGCAAGCGGTTGATTAAATAGCGCTCCGCGGAGAAGTGCAATTTCTTCGCGTGATCGGTGAAAGCCACGAACGTCGGCGGCCGCACCGAGGCTTGCGTTAAATACAAGATCTTCGGATCGTATTCCCAGCGCAAAGTCTCCACGAAGCGATTCAGCTCGCCTGTACCGATGCGGTTGGATGCAGACCGATGCGCCTTGCGTATCAATGGAAACAGTGTGCGCGTGCCTTGCCGCTTCAGGGCCGACAGAAAGACCACGGGGGCGTAATCCAGGAACTTCAGCCGGTCACGGATGGTTTCGAGGAATTTGCGTTTGCTCGGCTCCCGGCTTGCGTCCCATTTATTGACG
>DASQJB010000439.1:0-37349 GCA_035631295.1 Bryobacteraceae bacterium
AACATCGCGAATCCCATCTCCGGCAATTTTCAAACTCTAATCGCCGTCGAGGGCATTCGCGGGCTGGATCTTTCCTCCGGCCGCTCGTCCCCCGAGTTTGGCAAAGGCTCCGCCGGCGCCCTCGCCATCGACGCCGAAAACGGATCGGACGCCCTTCGCTTCACCACCACCAATTTCATCCCCGGCTTGAGCGTCCAACATGGGTTTCATTTCGGCAACTGGTATCCGCGAGTCGGCGTTTCCGGCCCCCTCGTCCGCAGCCGCGCCTGGTTCTCCGACACTTTCCATTCCGAATACAACCAGGCCATTGTCCCCGGCCTTGCGAGCGGACAGAACACTCGCAGCGGCTGGGCCGGCGCCAATTTGTTGCATCTTCAGTGGAACCTCACGCCCTCCCATATCCTGTTCGCCGATTTTCTTGTGAATGTGGATAACGAAGGGCGCGTCGGCCTCGGCCCGTTGAGCCCGGTCTCCACCACCACCACTCTCAATACGCGCGAATACTTCGCCAGCCTCAAAGACCAGGTCTATCTCGGCCACGGAACCCTGGTGGAGTTCGGCTACGCGCACAACCGCTACTCCAGTACGCAAACTCCGCAGGGTCAGAGCCTGTACGTCATCTCGCCCAAAGGCTCAAGCGGCAACTATTTCCTGAACGACGTCCAAACCGGCTCGCGCGACGAAGGGTTGGTTCACGCCTATCTCCCCAAGTTCGAATTCCTCGGGTCACATCAATTCGAAGCCGGCGCCGATGCCGAATGGCTCCGCTACTCGGGCGATTTCCGCCGGACCGGCTACGATCTGCTCGGCCTCTCCGGCCAACTGATCTCACAAACGCTGTTTTCGTCGCCCGCGATGTTTCACGTCGGCGACACAGAGGCCGCCTCCTATCTTCTCGATACCTGGCGCGTCTTCAAGCGGCTACAGCTCAACCTCGGCCTCCGCCAGGATTGGGACCAGCGCGTCCACTCTGCCGCTGCGCCGCGCCTCTCCTTTTCCTGGTCGCCATTCGCTTCCGATCGCACCCGCATCTCGGGAGGCTACTCCATCACGCACGACGCGGTCTCGCTCGATATGTTCGGTCGCCCTCTCGACCAAACCGCTTTCACGACCACTTATCTCGCCAATGGCTCCCCGGCAGGCCCGGGCGCCTTCACCACCTTCACCGTGCCCAGCTCCGGCCTCCAGCTCCCTCGCGCTACGAACTGGAATCTGAACCTTGACCGCCAGCTTGGGGCGCGCCTCTACTTGACAGGCAAGTATCTCCGCCGCCGCGGCACGGAGGAATTCGCGTTCCTGAACATGCTGGCGCCCGGCGCTCCGCCATCGTTGCTGCCTCTACCCAACGGAGCCTCGCCCGGCCTCTACCAGCTCACGAACCTCCGCCGCGACAATTACGACTCCTTCCAGCTCGGGCTCCGCCAGACGCTTTCCGGCCAATTCGAATGGATGGCTTCCTACACTCGTTCCTGCGCCGTTTCCAACGGCGTTCTCGACCTCAGCTTGCCTCAGCCCTTGGCAATCCTGCCCAATCTCGTCTCCATGCCCTGGGACGCCCCTAACCGCTTTCTCGCCTGGGCCTATCTGCCGCTGCCCTGGAAGAAATGGGCCGTCTCCACGCTCGCCGATCTCCGCAGCGGCTTCCCATTTTCGGTGCGCGACCAAGACGGCGGCGTCATCGGCGCCATCGATTCCTACCGCTATCCTCTAAATTTCGATTTGAACATCGCGGTGGAGCGTATGGTCGTCCTCCACGGCTACCGCTTCGCGCTCCGCGGCGGTATGAACAACATCACGGACCGTCTGAATCCCACCGCGGTCAACAACGTTGTCGGCGCGCCGGGATTCCTTCACTTCTACGGCGCCGAAGGCCGCCATTTCGTCGTCCGCATCCGCTTTTTCGGCCGCGCCGACAAGTAGACCATCTATTACTAGCCCTGAAAGTCTTCGCGCACCGCGAACGATTTCGTGGCGCAGGCACTTGCCTGCCGGGTTGAGACTCGTCTCGACGCCTGGGGACGCGCTAGATCTGCTTCGAGTGTCTGCGGCGCGGTTTGGTTGCGGCTCTGCTGCGTTGTGGAGAGGCTTTAGCCTGCGGCGGGCTTCAGCCCGCCTCACAATCCGAACGTATAGCTCACCCCAAACAAAAACGTAAACTGCTCGAAAACCCCACGCGCCGTATTATGCGGAGCCGGAACGATCTGCGTCCGCGGAAACGTCGTGATGTAGTCCAGAAATTCTCCTCTCACCAGCACGTGTTTCTGAAGCCTGTACTTCACGCCTCCGCCCGGCGCGAACACAACCTTCCATACGTCGTTGTCCTTCAGGCTCGCAATCTGAGGAATCGGCTGCGGAAACGGCTCCGGCCCCTTTCGCTCCGACGTTGCCCATCACATATGGCCGCATGCGATGCTGGCGATCCTTGAAATGAAACAGCAGCCCCAAAGTCAACGCATTGGAGTTTCCCTGCATGTCCACCTTCGCGCCCGGCGCTTGCAAAAACGGATGGCCGTCATGATAGAGGTGCCTGAATTCCGCCGACACATACTTCGAAAAATCGTCTCCTACAACAGCACCCGCCGCGAAGCGGTTGCGAATCCCCGCCTGCGCCGTGCCAGCCGCCGAATAAATCGATCCGTTCCGATAAAAGCCATAACCTGCGTTCGCCCCTCTCTCGTATGGCTGCTCCTGTGCGAAGGCGAATCCCGAGCAGGCCAAGAACATTGCCAGCAGACGCAGGTGGGGCAGGGCCGTTCCCTGCGGCGGCCCCTCGGGCCGCCTTCGCGGTACTCGTCTTTGGAGCAGCAGCCCGCAAAACGGAGCGCGCAGGCCGCTTGCTTGACCGACATGAGGGCTCCCGCGCGCCCTTTGCGGGCTAGCATTGAAGTAGCTCATGACCACCCCCCTGTGCTTCGTTCTCACGTCTCACGAAGACGTCTACCGCGAACTGATCGTTCCTGCGGTCCGCGAAGCTCAGTTGGAGCCGTTCCGCTCCGCGCCGCAGAGCTCCCACGCTATGCTGTTCGAGCAACTGCTGCTGTGCCCCTTTGCAGTCGTGGATGTGACCGCGTGGGAAGTGGAGACCTTCTATTACTTGGGCGTTCGCGAGTGTTACCGCCCCGCCACCACCGTGCTGGTGATCGCCGAAGGCGCGCCCCCGCCTTCCGGCGGGGAAATCCCGCGACCCATCGTTTATCAGCCCCGCGGCGGGTTGGCACAATCCCGCCCCGCGGTTGCGCAAGCTCTCGCAAGCCTGCGGAGGACGCCGCCGCGCCCCTCGCTCTTCTACTTTCTCCAAACCTCCACCGATCACACCAAAACCGATGTCTTCCGCGAACAATTCCAGAACTCGGGAGCCACAGCCGGAGAGGCCGCCGCTCTTGTCGATCGCCTCCTCTCCCACCGCGCCGCATCAGCCTGGAGCGAAATGGTCGATCTCGCCTCAACCATGCCTTTGCCCCTTGCCCACGCCGTTCTGGTGCGCGAGCAAACCGCCTGGGCGCTGAACCGCCTCGGCCGCCGCGACGAGGCCGAGCGCATTCTCCTCGAACTCATCGGCGAGCGAGGCCCCTCCAGCGAAACCTGCGCCATCCTCGGCCGCGTCTACAAAGACCAGTGGGACGAAGCCCACGACCCGAAGAGGTTGCAAAAATCCATCGACGCTTATCTCGCCGGATTCGAAGCCGACCCGCGCGATGCTTATCCCGGCATCAACGCCGTCACCCTCATGGAGCTTCGCGACCCGCCCGATGCGCGCGCGAAAAAGCTTCTGCCCGTCGTCCGCTACGCGGTCGAACGAAAAATCGCCCAAGGCCATCCGGACTACTGGGACTACGCCACACTCCTCGAACTCGCGATCCTCGCTGAAGACCAACCCGAGGCGGAGAAAACGCTCGCCAACGCCCTCGCCGCGATCCGCGAACTCTGGGAGCCACAAACCACCGCCCGCAATCTCCGCCTCATCCGCGAATCCCGCGCCCGCCGCGGCCGCGGTGTTCCCTGGGCCGAAGCAATCGAACGCACCCTACAGAAGTAATCGCCCGCTCCGTGGCGCAGGCACTCTTGCCTGCCGCGTCGAGACTCGTCTCGATTCCTGGCCGGGCGTAAAACCTTCTCCTCGAAAAATATTGTCCAGCCATCGGTCCACCAGCCGAGCTGCGGCCGCCAGCGAGCGGTTTTGACGAAGTTCGGTCAAAGACAACCCGTTTCCTTTCACCACCTGCGCTCTTAGCCAGCCCTGCCCAACAAACGCTCGTGGCATTTCCAAAACCGAAAGGACACACGTCATGCCTTCCATTTCCGAAAAGCAACTCGCCGCCACCAGGGCCAACGTCCAGCGTTCCACCGGACCCCGCACCCCCGAGGGCAAGGCCCGGTCGTCCCAAAACGCCCGCAAGCACGGCTTTAACGCCGCTGCCTTCGGCGCGTTCAGTTTCGAAGACCTGGAAGAAATCGCCCGTCTCAAGGACGACCTCGTCGCCGCTTACCGGGCCGCCAACTCTCAAGAGCTGTTCGCGCTTGAACGCGTCGCCGTCGCGCAACAATCCGTGCTCCGTGCCGCGCGCCTTGAGTCCGGCATGTTCCTGGCGAGCATGCCACGCGGCCAAAAGTACGTCGACTCCCAACACCATGTGAAGCCGTCGGCCGCTGGCCGCCTGAAATCGCAGACCAGCAAAATCGCAACCTCGCCCTCGCCGAGGGACTGGACAGCATGTGCATGAACTCCAACGTCTGGAGCCTCTTTCTGCGCTCTCGAGCTAACGCCACGCGCGATTACAAATCCGCCGTCGACGAGTTCAATCGCGTCAGAGGCCGCAGCTCGGAGAACACCAATCGAAAAACGCAAAACGAACCCATTTTTTCCCCGCAACACGAACAAATGGAAACCGATCCCTCTGGCTTCGAAACGAACCCATTTGTCACCCAGCCTGAAGCTGAAGACTGATAGCCGATAGCCGATAGCTGACAGCTTCGTTCCAATCGGATAGAATCGCTCCATGGCGAGCAAGAATAATCAAACCTCCCGCCGCGAATTTCTCGAGCAAAGCGGAGCCGTAATCGTCGCCGCTACCGCCGCGCCCGCGCTTCAAGCTCAAAACAGCCCCAACATCGCGCCTGATCCCAGCGTCCCTCGCTCCACCATCCGCGTCACCATCAACGGAACCGCCCGCCGCATCGAAGTGGAAGACCGCTGGACTCTCGTCGAGCTCCTGCGCGACCACCTCGGCCTCACTGGCACGCACATCGGCTGCGATCGCGGCGAATGCGGCGCCTGTACCGTCTTGATCGACGGCAAGGCCGGCTATTCTTGCAGCCAGCTCGCCGCGTGGATGGACGGCCGCTCGGTTCAAACCGTCGAAGGTCTCGCCAAGAATGAGAATCTCGATCCACTCCAAAAATCCTTCATCGAGCACGACGCCCCGCAGTGCGGCTACTGCACCTCCGGCCAGTTAATGAGCGCCAAAGCTCTGCTAAACCGCAACGCTCACCCAACCGCCGAGGAGGCCCGGGCCGCGCTCACAGGCAACATCTGCCGCTGCTCGAATTACAATCGTTACATCGAAGCCACGCTCGCAGCCGCGGGTGTTGCATCTCCATCAACCATCCAGCGCTTCGCCGCCGAAGGCGCTCCTTTGGCCGCGCTTGGAACCGTCGGCCACGAAACTCCCCGCATCGACGCCCGCGAGCGCGTCACTGGCAAAGCCACTTACAGCACCGACGTCCGCCTTCCCGGGATGCTCTACGCCCGCGTTCTCCGTAGCCCTCATCCGCACGCCCGCATCAAAAGCATCGATACGTCAAAGGCCGCGGCGCTGCCCGGCGTCAAGGCTATCCTCACTCACGAAAATTGCACGGTGGTTTGGGGCGCGGGCGGCATCTCGGGCGGCCAGCAATATAACGACGCCGTCAAGAAAATCACCAAGCAGCGTCGCTACGCCTTCAACAATCCGGTCCGCTTCGTGGGCGAGCCTGTCGCCGCCGTCGCTGCCATCAACCGGCACGTCGCCGAAGAAGCGCTTCAGCTCGTCAAAGTCGATTACGAGATCCTCCCCCATGTCCTCGAACCCGAAGACGCTCTCAAGTCCGATGCTCCTCAGCTCTGGCCTGAAGGCAATCTCTCGCTCAACGCGCAGAACGAAGCCAAGCCCATCGGCCAGCGCCGCGGCAATGTAGAGGACGGTTTCCGCTCTTCCGATCATGTCTTCGAAGACCGTCTCTCCACCGCCTTCGTCCACAACGCCCAAATGGAGCCGCGCGCTTGCGTCGCCCATTGGGAAGGCGAAAAACTCACCGTCTACACGCCCACAGGAGGCATCGCCAATTGCCGCACCGACACCGCCCGTGATCTCGACATCCCGGTCGAGAACGTTCGCATCGTATGCCAATACATGGGCGGCAATTTCGGCAACAAGAATCAGAACCAGGATTCCGACCTGATCGCCGCCATGCTCGCCAAGCAGGCCGGCGCGCCCGTCAAGCTTGAATATTCGCGTAAAGAGGATTTCATCGGAATGCACGGCCGCTGGCCGACCGTGCAGTATTACAAGGTAGGCGTCTCAAAGGATGGAACCCTCCAATCCATCCAACTCCGCGGCTACAGCGGCATGGGCGGATACCGCAAGAACAGCGGCAATATCGGCGGCATCGAAGTTTATCAGTGTCCCAATATCGAGACCACGATTTATCCCGTCTACACCAACAAAACCGTCTCCGGCAATTTCCGCGGCCCCGAATATCCGCAAGGCTACTTCGGCATCCAGAACATGATGGACGAGGTTGCCTTCAAGCTCAACATGGACCCGGTCGAATTCGCGCTCAAGAACATGACGCGTAAAGCCAACGACCAGACGCCTTACACGAATTTCACCCTCGACCAATGCATCCACCGCGGCGCCGAAGCGTTCAATTGGAAGCAGCGCTGGAAGTCCAAACCCGGCTCTGATCCGGGGCCGGTCAAGCGCGGCGCAGGCTTCGCCTTCATGGCCTTCCGCTCGGGCGTCGGACGCAGCAACGCCATCATCGAGGTCGATTCGCAAGGCAAGTATCTGGTGCGCGTTGGCGTCACCGACGTCGGTGCCGGAGCCAAAACCACCATGGCCGTCATCGCCGCCGAAGCGCTCGAAACGCCTCTTTCCCAAGTCGAGGTAGTCTGGGGAGACACCAGCCGCTGCCCTTATTCCGTGGGCGAGTCCGGCAGCCGCACTACCATTCAAACTGGGTATGCCGTGGTCGAAGCCGCTCGCGAAATCAAGAAGCAGATCGCGGCCAAGGGCCTGCCCAAAGGCTCGGATCGATACACGGCTTCCGTCAACCCGAATCCCACCGTGGAAGGCAACAAGGTCCGCAACACCTATGGCGCCCACTTCGTCGAAGTCGAAGTCGACGTCGAAACCGGCCGCGCCCGTGTCCTCAAATATTTCGCCGTCCACGACTGTGGCCGCGTCATGAATCCCCTTACCGCCGCCAGCCAGATCAAGGGCGGGGCAGTCATGGGCATTGGCATGGCGCTGCACGAGGAGCTGCGCTACGATCCCCGCAGCGGCCAACCGCTCACCGCCGGCTACTATGGCCACCGCGTCATGACCCACCGCGACGCCCCGGACATCGAGGTCATCTTCATCGAAAGCGACGACGGCTATGGTCCGTTCGGCGCCAAGAGCATGGGCGAATCAAGCAAGGTCCCCGCCGTCGCGGCCGTCGGTAATGCCGTCTTCAACGCCCTCGGCCGCCGGGTAAACGACTTGCCCATCACGCGGGACAAAATCCTGGAGGTGCGCGCATGAAAACCTTCTCCGTTTCTAACCCTCGCGATCCCCGCCAGGCCGCCACACTCGCAGCCCAAGCCCGCCACAACGGCAAAACAGCGTACTTCAACAGCGGCGGCACCGATGCCCTCGGCCTCATCAAGGACCGCATCGCGAGTCCCGACGTCCTGATCAATCTCCGCGCCTTGAAAGGCCAGGATCAAATCTCAGCCGCGTCCGGCGGCCTTAACGTCGGCGGCCAGATCACTCTCGACGCCCTCAGCCGCGACCCGCGCATCCGCCGCGATTACGCCGTCCTCGCGCAAGCCGCCGAAACAGTGGCGACGCCGCAAATCCGTAACTTCGCCACGCTCGCCGGCAACGTCTGCCAGCGCCCCTGGTGCTGGTATTTCCGCAACGGCTTCCCTTGCTATAAAGCAGGCGGCAATCAATGCTTTTCCGTCACCGGCGAAAATCAATTCCACGCCATCTTCGGAGGCGGCCCCAGCTACATCGTTCATCCCTCCGACACAGCGCCCGCGCTGGTCGCGCTGGACGCCCAATTCCGCATCGCGGGTCCTTCCGGCGAGCGCACCGTTCCCGCCGCCGATTTCTTCGTTCTCCCCAAGCAGAACGCAGCCCGCGAAAACGTCCTCGCCGAGGACGAGCTTCTGGTCTCGATCCATCTCCCCGCTCCGCGCCCCGGCCAGCGCAGCGTCTATCACAAAGAGATGGACCGCGAAGCCTGGACCCACGCCGTCGTGAGTGCCGCCGTCGTGCTTGAAATGGATAAAGAGGTCTGCCGCTCCGCCCGCATCGTATTAGGCGGCGTCGCCCCCATTCCCTGGCGCGTCCCCGAAGCCGAGCGCCTCCTTGCCGGCCAGCGCATCACGCCCGATCTCGCCGCCAGCGCCGCCGAAGCCGCCCTCGCCGGCGCCAACCCTCTCGCCAAGAACGGCTACAAAGTCCCGCTGACCAAAGCCATCCTCCAGCGCGCGACGTTGGCGCTTGGGTCACAGGTGTGATTCAGGCACGGAATCGCCCGTGCAATGCGCACCGCCCGCTCTAAGAACGGGGCCACGATCCGTCTTCCCGACGAACGTTGGGTCCATATCACCGAAGAACATTCGGAACTCGCGGGCTATCTGCACGACGTTTTGGAAACCATCGAAGAACCTTCAGTCATCTACGCGGGAATCAAGCCGAATTGCTCGCGGTCCGGGAGATCGAGAGCGGGAAGTTTCTCGTCGTAATCTATAAAGAGACCGATCGAACGAACGGATTCGTGATAACGGCGTTTCTAACCCGTCGATCCCGTCAGTTGGCAAGGAGAAAGCTAATATGGCCGAGTTGAACGTGAAGGAGATTGCCGAGGCAGCGTCCGCGTTTCTGGCCATTCCGTTTTCCGAGATCTGGTCTCACTACGACCGCGAAGCCGACGTCCTTTATCTGAGCTTTAAAAAGCCTAGTCGCGCGGACGATAGCGAGCTCACCGATGACGATGTAATCGTCCGCTATGAGGCGGGCGAGGTCGTCGGCATGACGATTCTACACGCGAGCCAGCGTCATCTCCGGCCTGTTGGATAGCCGCAGAGCACTCCAACTCCGCACTCACCGCCCCTTCGGCTCAACCCGCAGCTTCAATCCCTCCACACCCACCACGCGCACCTCCTCGCCCGGCTCCACCGGCCGCGAGGACTCCGCGTCCCAATACTCGCCGCGCACGAAAACCTTGCCCTTTGGCGCGAGCGGCGTCCGCGCTTGGCCGATCTCGTCCAGCATCCCGCCGTGGGCCATCACGACTTTGTTTCGCCGCGCCTGGAATGCCAGCGTCATCAGAAACATGGTGATCGCGGCGAACGGGATCGATACCGCCAATGCCGTCGACAAATGAATCCTGATTTCGGGCGGTCCATTGATCAGCAGCAGCGCGCCCAACACCATCGCCACCGTTCCGCCGATGCCCAAGACTCCGTGCGAGGTGTAATGCGCCTCCAGCACGAAGAGCGATGCGCCCAGAATCAGCAGCGCCACGCCGATCCAGTTGATGGGCAGCACCGCCAGCGATGATAATCCCAGCAGGGCCATTATCCCGCCCAGCACTCCCGGAAAAATGAGTCCCGGCGCGCTGAACTCCGCGTAAATGCCGAGTGCCCCCAGCGCCAATAGGATGAAGCCGATGTTGGGATCGGAGATCGCATCCACGATCCGTTCCCGCGCCGAGCGCCGGTAATCCACGATCTCCGCGTTCGCGGTGTGCAACGTTTCGGTTCGCCCGTCGAATCGCGTCACCGTCCTGCCATCCAGGTCCTCCATAAGCTTCCGCTCATCCGGCTCGATCAGATCCACCAGGTGATTGTCGAGCGCTTCCTTTTCGGAAAAGGCCTTGGCGTCGCGAATGGTCTGCTCGGCAAGATCGGCATCGTGGCCGCGCTTGCTGACGATGCTGCGCAGCCAGGCCGAAGCGTCGTTCTCCACCTTCTTGCGCATCACGGCGTCCATCTGTCCCGTGAGCAGCACCGGCGAGGAGGCGCCGGTATTGGTTCCCGGCGCCATGGCGTCCACGTCTGCCGCCTCCAGGAGGAAGAACCCAGCGCTCGCCGCCCGTCCGCCGCTCGGCGTCACGTAGGCGATCACAGGGACACGCGAGGTCACGATCTTCGAAGTGATCTCGCGGCTCGAATCCATCAGCCCGCCGGGCGTATTCAGCCGCACGAGCACGGCTGCCGCGTTTTCCCGGTTGGCTTGATCCAGCGCGTTCCCAATAATCTCCGCGGTAATCGGGCCGATCATGCCGTCCACATTGACGGCGATTACTCTCGCCTTATGCGGCGCCGTGGCCATGGCTGCCGCCGCAACCAAGCATGCCACCCATGCGAATTTCATGGCGAACCCCACTTACAGCTTACAGCTTACAGCTTAGGGCTTATGGCTTATGGCTTACGGCTTAAAGCTTATGGCTTCCTGGCCTCGGCGTACCGCCGCGCCGCGGGAATCGCCAGGTTCCATTGCGGCGGCGGCGCCTTTGACGCCAGCCGCAGCAGCCCCAGCGCCACAGCCCGGTCGAGCTTCACCATGTTCTCGTAATCGATCTTTGGCCATTCGTCGCCCACGCCATGGTAGTCCGGAAAATCCGCCGCCACGTACAGCGTCGTCGAAGGAATTCCCACTTGAGAAAGGGGCAGATTATCGCTTCGGTCGAAAAGATCTTCTTTGGTCGAGGTGTCCTCTGTAATCTTGAACCCCGAAGGCGCTGTCTCGTTCGAAAGAAGGCGGCCTAAATCGGAATAGGCGAAGCCGGTCAAATAAGCTACGCCGATGTGGCGCCCGTTGGTGGCGTCCGTCCGCCCCACCTGCTCCAAGTTCACGTCCGCGATCGTGCGATCCAGAGGAACCAGCGGGTGACTCGCGTAATAGCGCGAACCCAGCAGTCCTTCCTCCTCGCCAAAGAACGTCAGGAACAAAATGCTTCTCGCTGGATGAGCGGGCAGAACCGCCACAGCTGAAGCGATCTCTATCAACGACACGGTTCCACTGCCATCGTCGTTCGCTCCGTTGTAGATTCGGTCGTCGCCTTTTGAACGCATTCCGAGATGATCGTAATGCGCGCTCACGATGATGTAAGTGTCCTTGAGCATCGGATCGGAGCCGCGCAGCAGACCGGCCACGTTCTTCGCCGTTCCCGTTTTCAGAGTCGCCGTCTGAAAATAGTCCTCTCCGCCGATCGGCTCCAGCCCCGCCCGCCGGAACTGAGCCGCGATGTATTCCGCCGCCAGGTCGAGCCCGTGCGACGGCGTCGCCCGCCCTTCCAGTAGATCCGATGAGATAAAGGAGAGATTCCCGCGCAGCGAGGCCGCGGAAATATGATCGATCACCGCTTGCTGATCGGGAGTGAGATTCGTCCCGGCAGTGAGAGCCGCCGCCAGCAGGAAGAGAAGAAGTCCCGCTGCTACTGGTCTTCGTTGTACTCTTCCAGCCATGTCATCTGGATCCGCTCCAGTTTAGCTTCATTCGATTTCATCGGGTCGTCGTCGAAATCTTCCAGCTCCGTGATCCATTTGTGCAGATCCGTAAACCGGATCGTCGCGGGGTCCAGATCCGGAAACTTCTCATACAGCGCGAATGCGATGTTGTCCAGCGTGCTCCAGTTCAGTTTAGGCATCGGTATCCCCCGCTTTCAGCGCAGTTCCCACGGCCGAGCTGATGATCATTTCCGCCAGCTTCTGCGTGGCCCCATCCAGTTGATCGATCTTCGCACGGATCAGCGCATGATCGTCGCCATGATAAACCACCAGTAGCTCGTTTACTGCCCTGTCGATGGCGCCGCGCTCTTCCTCGGTCAGCTCGAAATACGCAGGTTCCTTCCGCGCGCGCTCGGTCGCCGACAGCACGGCGTCGGCTTCTACTTGCGCCTCGCGCACCTGCCGCGCGGCGAAATCCTCCTCGGCTTTTTCGAAGGATTCCAGAATCATCGCCTCCACCTGCTCATCGGTGAGGCCGTAAGAAGGCTTCACCTCCACACTGTGCTCTTGGCCGGTGCGAAGATCGCGCGCGGTCACGCTCAGAATGCCGTTGGCGTCGATCAGGAATCGAACCTCGATCCGCGCCATTCCCGCTGGCATGGGCGCGATCCCTTTCAGGTCGAAGCGCGCTAGGCTCCGGCAGTCTTTCACCAATTCCCGCTCGCCCTGCACGACGTGAATCAAAACATTGGTCTGCCCGTCCACGCCCGTCGTGAACGTCTCGGTCGCCGAGGCCGGGATCGTAGAGTTGCGATGAATCAGCTTCGAAACCAGCCCTCCCATGGTCTCGATGCCCAGCGAAAGCGGTGTCACATCCAAAAGCAGGTGATCCTTCACCTCGCCGGCAAGAATCCCAGCCTGCACCGCCGCCCCCAGAGCGACTACTTCATCGGGATTCAGCTCCGTGTGCGGCCGCGCGCGGAACAATTTCTCCACCTCCGCCCGCACCAGCGGAATCCTCGTCGATCCGCCAACCATCACCACTTCGTCGATCTGCTCCACGCCCAGCTTCGAGTCCGCCAGGCACGCGCGGCAGCGGGTAAGCGTGCGTTCGATAATCGGCTGGATCAATCGGTTAAACAGATCGATCGTGATCTGGCGCTGGTAGCGTTTCCCGGCATATTCCAGATCGATCGCGGCCTCGGGAACAAATGACAGATCCTCCTTGGCTTTGATCACAGCCCGCCGCAGCAACTGCACAGCCGCGCTGTCGCGCGAGAAATCTTCGCCCCATTCAGTACGAATGTCCTCGAGCGCAATATCCAGCAGGAGATGATCGATGTCGTCGCCGCCCAAATGCGTGTCGCCGTTGGTCGCCAAGACCTCGAAAATGCCGTCGTGCAGCCGCAGGATCGAAATGTCGAACGTTCCGCCGCCCAAGTCGTAAACCGCGATCGTTCCTTGTTTTCGCTTGTCCAGCCCGTAGGCCAGCGCCGCCGCGGTCGGCTCATTCACCAGCCGCAAAACTTCCAGCCCCGCGATGCGCCCGGCGTCTTTTGTCGCTTGCCGCTGCGCGTCATTAAAATATGCGGGGACGGTAATCACTGCTTGCGCCACTGGCTGGCCGAGCGCGGCCTCGGCATCCAATTTCAGTTTGTGGAGAACGTGCGCGGAAACTTCCGGCGGCGTCATTACGGCCTCGCCCAGCCTCAGTTTGAGCACGGATTCGCTCCCTTCGGCGACGTGGAAGGGAAACAGCCGAAGCTCTTCCTGGATGTCGGAGAGGCCGCGCCCCATCAATCGCTTCACGGAGTAAACGGCGCGCTCGGGATGGGCAATAAGCGATTCACGCGCTGGAGCGCCCGCGACGATTTCGCCCGAAGGAGCAACCGAAACCACGCTCGGCACAATGCCCGAAAGGATGCGCGGCCCAGTCAGCTCCATCACCGCGATGAGGCTGTTCGTGGTCCCGAGATCGATGCCTACGATCTTCGATGGAGCGTTGCCGAAATCAATTTGCAATGGGGACATTTAACTGTTTGTCGACGTCGCAAACCAGGTTCGAGATATACTTCCGCCGGTTCAGCGCGCCGCGAATCTCCTCGAGGATGACCGGATCGTGCGATATATCGTACGCTGCGAACCGCTCCTCCTGGCTCGTATCGATTTCCTCCAGCATGCCAAGGAATCGCTGACGCGCGGCCTCGAGGTCGGGGCGAACCGACGCGTCGCCCTCGCGCAGTTCCTCGAGCATCAGGTTCAAATCGAAAACCTCCTCAAGAAGCTCCGGCGGCGGCTCTTTCGACAGTTCAATGCCGTTCTGTTTTAGGAAATACTCTGCTCGCGTCACCGGATCGCGCAGCGTGCGGAAGGCGTCGTTCAGCACCGCGGTCATGTCAAGAGCCCGCTCGCGCTCCAGCGGCTCGGCGCGGATGAACCGGTCGGGATGCCATAACCGGCTCTGCGCGTAAAATCTCTGCTTCAGATCCTCAAGATCGAGCGAAAGCTTAGGTTCCAGACCGAGCGCGTCGTAATATTCCATCACGCCGAAAACGACGTGCCGCACCCGCAGGACTTCTTGGCGTGAGGATTGTCGAAAACGAAGCCGGAGTGTATCAGCGAATCCTTCCAATCCAGGGTCATTCCATCCAGAAAGACCATGCTCTTGGGATCGATGAACACCTTGACGTCGTCGAAATCCAAAACATTGTCGGTGGCCCGCGGCTTGGGATCGAATTTGAACAGGTAGCTCAAGCCCGAGCAGCCGCCTCCCAACACGCCTAGCCGCAATCCTCCCGTCACGCCTTCGCGATGAAAGGCCTGGCGGATCTTCTCGACGGCTTTGGGCGTCACGGTCACCATGTGTTACGCGGTTACCTGGGCTTGCGGGCGGCTTTCGGCCTTCTTCTTGTAATCGCCGATGGCCGCGCGAATGGCGTCCTCGGCCAGCACGCTACAGTGAATCTTCACCGGAGGCAGGCTCAACTCGTTGACGATGTCGGTATTCTTGATCTGAAGCGCCTCGTCCACGGTCTTACCGCGCAGCCACTCCGTCGCCAGAGACGAGCTGGCGATCGCGCTGCCGCAGCCAAACGTTTTGAACTTCGCGTCCTCGATGACTCCCGTCTCCGGGTTAACCTTCACTTGAAGCTTCATCACGTCGCCGCACTCGGGCGCGCCCACCATTCCCGTGCCGACATTGGGGTCGGACTTATCGAGCGAGCCCACATTGCGCGGGTGATTGTAATGATCCAGTACTTTGTCCGAGTAAGCCATCTTTGATCTCTCCTTAGTGCGCGTTAGTGCGCGGTCCACTGGACTTTGGTCAAATCGATTCCTTCCTTGTGCATCTCGTACAGCGGCGAAAGCTCGCGCAGTTTCTTCACCACGTCGATCACTTTCTCCGTCACGTAATCCACTTCCTCTTCAGTATTGAAACGGCCCAAGCCGAACCGGATGGAGGAGTGCGCGAGATCGTCGCCTGCGCCCAGAGCCTTCAAAACATAACTGGGCTCCAACGTCGCCGAGGTGCAGGCCGAGCCGCTCGAAACAGCCACGTCGTTGATTCCCATCAACAGGCTCTCGCCTTCCACATAGGCGAAGCTGATATTCAGATTGTTGGGCAGCCTGTGCTCCGTCGTGCCGTTGATATAAACCTCGTCGAGCCCGGCTAGCAAGCGGTCTTTCAGCTTGTCGCGCAGATAGGACAGGCGCTTGGATTCCTCCGGCATTTCCTTTTGCGCGAACTCGCAGGCCGCCCCCAACCCCACGATGCCTGGGACATTCAGAGTGCCGGAGCGCATGCCGCGCTCATGCCCGCCGCCATCGATCTGCGCCGTCAATTGCACGCGCGGGTTCCTCCGCCGGACGTACAATGCGCCAACGCCTTTCGGTCCATACATTTTATGCGCGCTGACCGACGCGACATCGATGCCTTCTTTGATCACGTCCACGGGAACTTTGCCCACCGCCTGAGTCGCGTCGCTGTGAAACAGCACTCCGCGCTCTTTCGCGATCTTGCCGATCTCGGCGATCGGTTGGAGCACGCCGATTTCGTTGTTGGCGTACATGATCGTGATCAGGATGGTTTTATCCGTGATCGACTCGCGAAGCTGATCCAGATCGATCAACCCGTTCTGCTGTACCGGCAAATACGTAACTTTAGCGCCCTCTTTTTCCAACCGTTTGCAGGTGTCAAGCACAGCCTTGTGCTCGGTGGCTGCGGTGATAATATGGTTGCCCTTCTCCGCATACATCTCGAACACGCCCTTGATAGCCAGGTTGTTCGATTCCGTGGCGCCGCTGGTGATGACAATTTCCTTGGCCGTCGCGCCGATAATCGACGCTACCTGCTTGCGCGCCTTCTCCACGGCTTCCTCGGCTTCCCATCCGAAGCTGTGATTACGGCTGGCGGCGTTGCCGAAGGTTGTGGTGAAGTAAGGACGCATCGCCTCGAACACGCGCGGATCGACCGGCGTGGTGGCGTGATTATCCATGTAGATCGGAAGTTTCATGGCCTCTGAGATCCTAAACGGGATGCATTTGGTTGGATGCTGGCCACCATCCCCTGGATGGCGGCAAATTCCACATCGTCAGCGGACAAATCCGCGATGGTGATTCCGGAAAGCAGCCGCAAAATCCCTTCGTGAACTTTTCGCAATGGCTCGCGCACCGGGCACAGCGTGGCCTGAGTGCACTGCGTTTCTCCATCATGCTCGGTGAAACAGTGCGTGAGAATGATAGGTCCATCGATGGTCCGAATCACTTCGAGGGTGCTAATCTCTCCGGCGCTCCGGCTCAGCCGGTACCCGCCGTTGGTTCCCTGTTCGGAAATCAGCAGCCCAGCCCGCGCCAGCTTTTGCAAGACCTTCGAGAGGAGCGGCAAGGGAATGCGATAGGCTTCTGCAATATCCTTGGCCGAAGCACTGCCGGGAGAAGCGCCCACGCGCAACCCGCCCCGGCCAGCCAAGTGGCACAAGGCAATTAGCCCATAGTCCGCTTTTTTGGTCAGCTTCAACATCCCTTATATAAGACCAGAATAGTCCTCTCAGACCGTTTCGGTCCTAGATTTAGGATACGCCGCAACCCTGCCCCTGTCAACCGCGCTAGCCGGTGCGAAACCTGCTGGCGGCTGCCCCAATCCATATTGTTAGTGGCGCTTCTGAAGATTCTCGGGCTACTGGTGCTGGCGGGAGTGGCATCCGCCTCGGGCGTCACTGCCCATCTTTCCGAGCAGACCAGCCACGCCTTTGATTCCTACGTGCAAGCCGCCGAAGACGCAATGCGATGGCAACCAACTTTGGCTGCGCGAAAATACGATGAGATTCAGGTTGCTCCTTGGGCGCGAGCCACGCCGACGCCGGTCGGAGATAGCTTGATCCATGACTGGGTTGCGGCGGTGCTGATTCCCGGCGCGAACGCGGAGCAAGCGGTCAAGATGTTTCAGCGCTATGAAGATTACCCATCTTTGTTTCCCGGCGTCATCGATTCGCGCGTGCTAAGCCGCCAGGGGAATAAATGGCGGGTCCGTCTGCGGCTACGCCGCAAAGGCGTTTTGACCGTGGTGGTCGACACCGACAACCAAATCGAATATCGCCCTTTGCAGGACGGCAGATGGGCCATCGTCTCCCGCTCCGGTCCGATTTCCGAGGTCGAAAATGGAAACCCATTGCCGCCCGATACGGGCAACGGCTTCCTATGGCGCTTGAATGCCTATTGGCTTCTCGCTCCCCGTCCCGGCGGCTTATATCTCGAATGCCGCGCCATTTCTCTGTCGCGCGACGTTCCGGAAGGACTGGGTTGGCTCGTCAAGCCGATGATTTCGGGCGTCCCCCGCGACTCGCTTCGCCAAACCATGGAAGCCGCGCACCGCGCTCTGAGATAAGTAATACAATAAGACCCACCATGTCAAACTCGGTTTCGCGCGGTTGGACGCGCCGGCAGGCGTTAGAAGCATTAGGAATCGCCGGGGCTGCGTCCGTGGTCCCCAAGAGCCTGCGCGCTGACGAGCCGACTTTCCCAAAGGGAGCGATCATCCGTTGCGTGCTCAAAGATTACGCGCCGGAAGAGCTCGCGGGTGGCGCCACGCTTTTTCACGAGCACATGCAGTTGGCTGCCGATTTCAACGCCAAGTTCACGGCCGCCACTGCCGCTGCGCGCGCCGCCAACGGCTTGCCCGCCCTCCCCGCGCGTGGCGGTGGCCCACCTGCTCCCAAGGGCCCCGACATCATGCACAACGCCGATCTCATGGCCGAAGAAGTCGCCAAGACGAAGGAGGCCGGGGTGGGCTGCATTGTCGATGCCGGCCATCCTGACATGGGCCGCGACGTTAGCTTCATCCGTCAAGTCTCCATGAAGTCCGGCATGCCCATCGTCGCCGCCGGCGGCTTCTACTCGCAGCCTTTTTATCCCCAGGAACTTGCCGCGATGAGCGAAGAGCAGGTTCTGAAGGCCCTCATTAAACAGGCCGACGATGATACGCTCGGCGCCTTCGGCGAAATCGGCTCCTGGGACGAAATCACCGCTGAAGAGCGCAAAGTGTTCCGCGCTGTGGGGCGAGCGCACGTCGCCACCAACCTTCCCATCTTCACCCATACCGGCATCCCCGGAAAATCAGCGCTGGAACAACTCGATATCTTCGAAGACGCGGGTGTCAAACCCGACCGCGTCGTTATCGGACACTTGGGAAATCTGGTCGATGCGAATGTCTACGTTCACAAGGCTATTTGCAGGCGCGGCGCGTTTGTCGGCTTCGATCGGCAGGGCCAAAACGGCGACGCACAGCAAGTTCCCATGGTCATGGCTCTCATCGAAGCCGGTTTCGCTTCGCATTTGATGTTCTCCGCAGATGCTTCCAGCGGCTACGCCAAGACCCTGACCGTGTTTCTGCCGAAGCTGAAAGCGGCCGGCGCTAGCGATCAGGTCCTGCACCAGATCATGTTCGACAATCCGCGCAGGTTTCTGGCATTCGTTCCGAAACGGCCGCGAAAGAAGTGACGTCGCGGCGGCGCGCGGTATAGTACGTTTTACGGCGACCCTCCGCTCATTGCCGGCTGCTTTAGCGCTGCTTCTATGCGCCTGCCAGCGCATGCCCGAAACCTATGCTCCGCCCGAGCAGCGGCAGCCGTTTGAAAACTTCCGCCCCTACCGCTCGACGCGGCTTATCCACATGTCCGACGGCGACGCGGGAGCGCGCGTGGTCCGCGACGTGTATTACGACCCATCTCAGCCCTGGAGTTGGACCGGCCAGCACCCCACCGTGCGCCTGCCGGCGGGATCCAACCAGAATCTTCGCTACGTCATCGACTTCGCGTTGGCCGGCGCCACGTTTAAAGACACCGGCCCGGTAACATTGTCCTTTTACGTGAATGACCACCTACTGGACCGCGTCCGCTACACCGAGTCCGGGACGAAGCACTTCGAAACTCCGGTGCCGCCGGATTTCGTAACGGAGTATAAGGAGGCCACGGTGGCGGCCGAAATCGATAAAGTTTGGTTCGCAAAGGGCGACCGCCAGCGGCTCGGCTTCATCTTGACCAGCATCGGACTCAAGCAGGAATGATCCAGGCGTTCGCGGCGATTCTGGGCGCGGCCTTGACCTCCGGTGCGTGCTATGGCGCCGGTGATCTGCTGATTGGCAAGCTGGGTGTGAAGCTGAATCGCACCGAGCGTGCCCCGCTTGCGTTTATCCTCGGCGCGGCGTGCCTTCATTTGGCCGTTTTCGCCATCCTGGCGCTGCATCTGGCGTATTGGCCGGTGTTCGTGCTGTTGCTAGTGGGATTAATCGCGATCGCTGCTTGGAGGGCGGGCTTTAGCCCGCGCGAGGCTTCAGCCTCGCGACCGGAAGGCGGCGCTAAAGCACCGCGCGGGCTAAAGCCCGCCCTCCTGATTCTCTTCGGCGCGTTCACGGTTCTCTACTTCTTCCACGCTCTCGCCCCCGAATCCAGCCCAGACGGTTCTTCCTATCACCTCGGATTCGTAGCCCGATACCTTCGTGCGCGGGGCTTTGAACCGGTCGAGGACCTGTACGCCGCTTTCAGCGGCGGGATTGAGATGGTTTTCACTCCGGCGTTCGCGATCGGCAAACATTCCGCGGCCGCGCTGACGCATTTCGCCTTCTTGATCGCGCTAGCCCTGGCGGTGTTTGCTTACGGCCAGAGGCTCGGAAAACCTTGGGCGGGCGCGGCGGCCGCCTTCCTGGTTTATGCGAGCCCGGTGGTGGGCATCGATGGAACCAGCGCGTACGTCGACGTGGCTGCGGCGGCAATCACATTCTCGGTTTTCTATTGGATCGAAATTTGGGATGAAGTCCCCGATGACCGGCTGCTCATTCCGGCCGGTCTGCTCACCGGCTATGCTTACGCCGCCAAATACACCGCGTTCGCGATCTTTTTCTATGCAGCCGGCTTCGTTTGGTGGCGGCGTCGGAGCCTGCGTCCCGCGCTCACTATCGCCGGGCTCGCGCTGCTGACGGCCGGGCCGTGGATGTTCAAGAACGGGGTCGTATTTCACAATCCCGTGGCTCCGTTTGCGAGTGAGTTGTTCCGGAATCGATACTTTCACATAGCCACCATTCAGCAATTGGCGAACCGGTTCCAGCGCTATGAAATCGCCAATCTTTGGAGCTTGCCGCTGGAAGTGACCGTGCGCGGATTCAAGACGCAGGGCGTGATTGGGCCGGCATTTCTCTTGACGCCCGCGGCCCTGTTCTCGCTGCGCTTCCGCGCGGGGCGAAGGCTGCTGGCGGCGGCGGCGGTTCTTCTCGTTGCCTACGCCGCCAATATCGGTACGCGCTTTCTGATTCCGGAACTGCCGTTTCTAGCGCTCGCGCTGGCGCTAGCCATGGGGAATTCGCCCGGCCTGATCGCCTGCCTCGCGATTTTTCACGCTGTCACATCGTGGCCCGGAGTTGTAGGGCAATACGCCCCCGGGGCTTGGCGCCTCTCGGGCCGTGTGCTTTATCGCGAAGCTTTGCGAATCGTCCCCCAGGACCGCTACCTGCGCCAAGCCAGCCGCGGCTACGTCTTGGCCAGCCTGATAGAGGAGCGCGTGCCCAAAGGCGAAAGAGTCCTGGCGTTGGCCGCAGTGGCGGGAGCCTACACGTCGCGTGAGGTGCTCACAGGCTTCCATGCCGCGTTTAGTGAGGATCTCGAGGACACGCTCAGTATCGGATGGGTCGAGTACTCCCAGCCGAGGGTGCTGGAACGGTGGAGGTTTCCGGAAAGGAACGCACGGAGAGTCCGCGTGGAGCTGGATGCCATGGGTCGCCCAGATGGGTGGAGCAACGACGAGCAGTGGAGCATCCATGAGCTACGGTTCTTCCACCAGGGGACTGAGTTGCCGCGGCGGCCTCAATGGCGGCTAAGCGCCTGGCCCAATCCTTGGGATGTCCAACTGGCCTTCGACAACTCGCCGGCTACGCGATGGAAGACATGGGAACGAGCGGCGCCAGGTGACTACATGGAAGTGGATTTCGGACAACCGCAAACTTTGGACGAGGTCCGCGTGGAAACTTCGTGGGATCACCAACTGCAACCTGAGGTGAAATTGTCCGATGAACCTTCGCGACGCTGGAACGCGCCTGGCGGCGATTTCCACGCCACCCCGGTCATGCCCGATCCTAATATCCGGAGGTATGCGACGCGCGAGCTTGCGCTCCGGGGAGTCGATTATCTGCTGATCGCGGACGACTCCCCAGGATCATTGGATTTTCGCGGCGACCCCGAGGGATGGGGGCTGGAGTTGGCTGCCCAGGGCGGCGGCGCACGGCTATACAGGATTGTTCCGCAAGCGGGAAGGCGGCAAGAGAAATGATCCAGTCGCTGGCGGCGATTCTGGGCGCGGCCTTAACGTCCGGCGCCTGCTATGCGGCGGGTGTTCTGCTGATTGGCAAACTTGGCGTGAAACTGCATCGCGCCGAGCGCGTGCCGCTGGCGTTCATTCTAGGCGCGGCGTGCCTTCATTTGGCCGTTTTCGCAATCCTGGCGCTGCACATCGCGTACTGGCCGGTGTTTTTGCTGTTGCTAGTTGGAATGATTGCGACGACTCTGTGGAGGGCGGGCTTTAGCCCGCGCGAGGCTTCAGCCTCGCAGCCCGAGAGCAGCGCTAAAACGCCGCGCGGGCTAAAGCCCGCCCTCCTGATTCTCTTCGGCGCGTTCACGGTTCTCTACTTCTTTCACGCCCTCGCCCCCGAATCCAGTCCCGACGGTTCCACCTATCATCTCGGATTCGTGGCCCGATACCTTCGCGCGCGCGGCTTTGTGCGGGTCGAAGACATGTACGCCGCTCTGAGCGGCGGCGTTGAGATGGTTTTCACTCCGGCGTTCGCGGTCGGCAAACATTCGGCGGCCGCGCTGACGCACTTCGCCTTCTTGATTGCGCTTGCGCTAGCGGTGTTTGCTTACGGCCAGCGGCTCGGAAAACCTTGGGCGGGCGCCGCGGCTGCCTTCCTGGTTTACGCGAGCCCGGTTGTGGGCATTGATGGAACCAGCGCGTATATAGATGTCGCTGTCGCGGCGGTGGTCTTCGCGGTTTTCTACTGGCTTGAAATTTGGGATGAGCTGCGCGACGACGGGCTATTAATTCCCGCCGGACTGCTCGCCGGCTACGCCTACGCCGCAAAGTATACGGCTTTCGTCATGTTCTTCTATGCAGCCGGATTCGTTGTCTGGCGGAGCCGGAGCTTTCGTCCCCTGCTCAGACTTTCCGCGTGCTCCTTGCTAATGGCTGGACCTTGGATGCTAAGAAATTGGGTCCTTTTTCAAAACCCCGTCGCTCCGTTTGCCGGCGAGCTTTTCCACGATTCCCATTTCCACGTGATCACAATCCGGCAATGGGCCAGTTATCTCCGCCGTTACGAGGTGGCGAATCTCTGGAGCCTGCCGCTGGAGGTGACTGTTCGCGGCCTCAAAACCGCCGGTGTCATCGGACCGGTGTTTTTGTTGATACCCGTCTTTCTGCTTTCAATGCGTTTCCGCGCGGGGCGAAGACTGCTCGCCGCCGGATTGATCCTGCTCACGACCTATCTTGCTAACGTCGGAACGCGCTTTTTGATTCCCGAGTTGCCCTTCTTCGCCCTGGCTCTCACACTCGCTCCCGGCGATTCGCCAGGATTGGTGGCGTGCCTCGTGATCTTTCACGCGATCACCGCCTTGCCGAGCGGAGTGGAGGTGTACGCCATGCCGGGCTTATGGCGCCTTCCGCACCGCGTGCTCTATCGCGAGGCGCTGCGGATCGTTCCGCAGGACCGATACTTGCGCGAGCAGAGTCTAACGTACGATTTGGCTCGCCTGGTGGAAGAACATGTGCCCAAAGGCGAGCGAGTGCTCGACCTGGCCGGCGTCGCGCACGCTTACACATCGCGCGAGATGCTGGGCGACTATTATTCCGCGTTCAACGACGACCTCAAGGATATGCTCAACACAGGATGGTATGCCTCCTACCAGCCCCGGGTGCTGGAGCAGATCCAGTTCCCGGAAAACACAGTCAGCCGGATCCGTATCGAACAGAGTCGCACAGCCAGTCCGGGAGAGCAGTGGAGCGTCCATGAGCTGCGGTTCTTCTATCGCGGCAAGGAACTGACCCGTCGGCCCGAGTGGCGTTTGAGCGCGCGGCCGAATTCGTGGGACGTGCAGTTCGCCTTCGACAACTCGCCCGCCACGCGATGGAGGACCTGGGAGCGAGCTGCTTCCGGGGACTATGTTCAAGTTGATTTCGGACGGCCGGAGGCAGTGGATGAGGCCCGCATCGAAACCTCGTACGATCACAATCTGCAAGGGAAAGTGAAACTCTGGGACCAGGCCCTCGGGCGATGGATCGAAGCCGACGGCGAACACCGGACTGGCGTTCTCAAGCCTGATGCCAATATCCGGCGCTATGCGACGCGAGAGATTGCACTTCGTGGAGTCCGTTATCTCCTTATACCGGATGAATTCCAGGGGTCCTTCGACTTTCGAGGCGACCCGGAAGCCTGGGGTCTCGAGCTGGCGGCTCAAGGATACGGCGCGCGGCTGTATCACATCGTTCCGTAATGGCGAAGCTCTACTTGGGAGTGGACGGAGGGCAATCCACCACCACCGCCTTGATCGGCGACGAAGCCGGGCGGGTGGTGGGGTTTGGGCGCGCTGGTCCATGCACTAGCTTGGAAAACATCGAACAGGCTTTGGCTCAGGCTTTCGACAACAGCTCGATTGAAGCCCCGGGCGCGGCTCAGTTTAAGTCGGCGTGCTTTGGCCTGAGCGGCGGCGCGGCCGGAAAAGAACCTCTGATACGAAAACTTGCCACGGCCGAGCATTATCTGATCACGCACGATGCCTGGGTGGCCCTCGCGGGCGCGACCGCCGGCGCGCCGGGGATCATAGTCATAGCGGGCACCGGATCGATCGCGTTTGGAAAAAACCGCGACGGACGCACGGCGCGGGCGGGCGGCTGGGGTTACATGTTCGGTGATGAGGGCGGCGCGTTCGACATTGCGCGTCAAGCTCTGCGCGCGGCGCTTCGTCAAGAAGAAGGCTGGGGTCCCCACACCGCCTTGCGACAGACCCTCCTGGACGCAACGGGCGCGCCAAATGCGAACGTATTGCTGCACCTCTGTTATTCAGGGGATCTTCCGCGCGCCCGCGTCGCTGCTTTGGCGCCGCTTATCTCGCAGGCCGCGGCCGGGGGCGAGCCGGCCGCGCAGGATATCTTGAAAAGCGCGGCGCAATCCCTCGCAACTTTGGCGGCCGCCGTGCGCGGACAACTGTTTCGGCCGGACGAGGCTGTTCTAGTGAGTTACTGTGGCGGAGTTTTCCGCAGCCAGGGATTACACGAACGCTTTCGAATGTTGGTGGAGCTAACGGATCTCAATCGCGCCGTTCCGCCTCGATATGGGCCGGCAGCCGGCGCGTTGTTGGAAGCCTATCGAATCGCCGGCGTTCGGCGCGAATTGACGAACATTCCGGATCAGGAGTCTTAATTGGAACCTGTCTCGCACTTCTTTTATTCACAGCGTCTGAAGCTTCAATTCTGGGATTGGGGCCGCGAGGGAAAACCGGTAATGCTGCTGGTGCATGGCGGCCTGGACCACGCGCGAAGCTGGGACTGGGTGGCGCGCGCGCTGCGCGACGATTTTCACGTCTACGCGCTCGATCTGCGAGGGCATGGCAATAGCGCCTGGGCTCCGGGCGCGCTCTATAGCGTGGCCGAGCATGTCCTGGATCTTTCGGGCTTGGCGGATATCGTCCAGGGTTTTCCCGTGCATATCATTGGGCATTCGCTTGGCGCCGTAGTCTCGCTCGTCTATTCCGGAATTTATCCCGATCGTGTGAAAAAGGTCGTGGCCATCGAAGGCGTCGGCCTGCCGCCCGTGCGGCGCTGGGACCAAACGACCGGCGCCGAGCGCATGCGCCAATGGATCGAAAAGGTGCGCGGCGCCGAGCAGCGGACGCCTCACAGCTATCCGGATCTGGCTTCCGCCGTAGCGCGCATGAAGGAGGCGAATCCATTTCTTTCGGACGAGGTCGCGCGGCATCTGACTCTGCACGGCACTAACTGGAACGCCGACGGATCGATGATCTGGAAGTTCGACAACTTCGCGCGGCTGGGCGCGCCATATGGAATGAATGTTGCGGAAATGTCCGCGGTGCTCGGCTGTATTCAATGTCCCGTGCTGCTGTTCTGGGGACGCGAGAGCTTTGCGATGGATCCGGAGCTCGCGGGCGAGACCGCCGCTCTTCGGGATCTTCGAATCGTGAAAGTCGACCGCGCCGGCCATTGGGTGCACCACGACAAGCTCGAAATTTTCCTGTATGAGACGCGGAAATTTCTCGAGGATCGAATGAATTGACCGCGCTCAGCGCGCGCCGTCCGCGGCTCGTTGCTCGCGCTTGGTGCGGATCTCGCGCACCGCGTAAATCCGCCGCCCTTGGCTCTCGAAATACGTTCGCGTGAGGACTTCGCCCAGTAGCCCGGTGCAAAACAAAATCACGCCGGTCACCAGAGCCAGTCCTCCCACTGCGATCAACGGTCCGTGCTCTTGAATGATGTCCTGGCCCGTCCAGATCTTCAATCCCGCGAGCCACGCCAGAAGCCCCGCGCCGAGGCCCGCGCTTGCCAACCCCCATTTTCCGAAGAAGTGCATGGGCCGCGTGAAGTATTTGAGGAGAAACCAGACGGTGAAAATATCGAACATCACGCGGAAGGTGCGCCCGAGACCGTAATGAGAACCTCCGCTGGAACGCGGGGTGTTGCGGATGGGCACTTCTGCGATGCGAGCTCCATACAAGGCGGCAAGAGCCGGAATAAAACGGTGCAGCTCGCCGTAGAGATTCACGTCCTTGAGGATTTCCGCGCGATACGCCTTGAAGGTGGTGCCGAAATCGCGGAGCTCCACTTTGGATACTTTCGCCATCAGCCAGTTGGCGACGCGCGATGGGAACTTACGAGTTACAGCGTTATCCAGCCGGTTCTTGCGCCATCCGCTGGCTATGTCGTAGCCCTCGTCGATTTTTTTGAGCAACGCTGGAATATCCTCCGGAGCATGCTGCAAATCGCCATCCAGCGAGATAATAATGTTGCCTTGCGCTTCGTCGAAGCCCGCCGCCAGAGCCGCCGTTTGTCCGAAATTCCTCCGGAGCCGGACCACTTTCATGTGGCCGTCGGTTTCGGCAAGATTCGCCAGCAATTCAAAGCTGCGGTCGGTGGAGGCGTCGTCGACGAAGAGGATCTCGTACGGTCTGCGAAGTTTTTCGAGCACCGCGGTCAAGCGGTCATAGAGCGGCAGAATGGACGGTTCCTCGTTATGAACCGGAACCACCACCGAGAGACTGGACATGTTGCTGCCAGGATAACATTGGCCGTTTGGCACGCCGCATGATAGAACTTGGCTTCTCGCTAAGGCGCAAAGATCTCAAAGCTTTCTTTGCGATCTCCGTGTACTTGGCGAGAAATCTTCCAGATATCCATGTTGGATTCAGACCCCGAGCAATGCCGCGCTCGCCGGAATACCAGTCAACTTAGCCAGCGCGTAGGCATACCACTGAAGCTGCCTTTCATATTGCGCTCGGCGCGGGGCCGAGTCGGCGTCCGTCTTGAAATCGACGACGACCCATCTCCCGTTTTCGAGGAACGCGAGATCGATCACGCCTTCCAGCCATCGCCCATGTTCGCCGGGGACAGCCGGCGGCAGCGCCAGGCAGAGCGGGTATTCGCGATGGTGGCGCGAAGCGGCGCGGGCGCGAGCGAGAATCGGATGGACGAGAGCGGCTTCCACGGCGGCTTGAGCAAGCTCGACGTCTTCCGCCGAGGCGCCAAGCACGCGCGCGTTTAACTCCGCGAAACGGCGTATGGTTTCGGCAGACGCATCGAGGGATACATCGCGCAGAATCGTGTGCACCAGCGTTCCGAAGCGCCTTCCGCCAGCCGCGCGCGGCTTGGTCGCGGCGGAAACGAACTCCACCGTAACCGGCTCTGGCGGCGGCGCGGGGGCTTCGCTCGCCAGGAATATTTCCATTTCCGGCTTCGCGGCCCCCGCGATCAATTGCTCCCGCGTCTGCCTCCAGGCGCGGTACGCAGCCAGGCTCGCGCCGCCGTCTTCCTCAAGAACGCCTTTGACCACGTTGTCCTGCCACAACGTCTGGTTCTGCGCTTCCCCCAAGCTCAGCGCAAGTGGGTCCCACCAAACCACCTCATGTGGCCCCGCATGCGGCTCAATCAAACCCGGGCGCACCGAAAATTCAGGTTGGCGATCATACTCCAGAGGCCGCGACACCACTGTCGCGGATCCGAACGAAGGGCAACCCCGCGCGGCGCGCGCGTTGCGCCAGTTCGCTCGCGTGGGATAAAGCGCCTTGAAAAACGGGCCGAGCCAGCTATCGGCCGGATAGGGATCGTCGCCCACGGCCGGAATCACCAGCAGATCCCTGGCGCGCGTAGCTGCGACATACGCCACGCGAACGCCTTCCGCGCGCTCGCGCTTGGATTCCACGGCCGCTTGTTCGCGCAGCTCCCATGGCGCACAGCCGAGCAGCTCCACCGCGCACAATTTCTTTTGTCCATCCACGTGCTGCTCAGGCTCGTCACGCGAAAGCCCGCTGGTCAAATCGGCCAGAATCACCACCGGGAACTCCAGTCCCTTGGCGCTGTGGACGGTCATCAGCCGGACGCCCGCCGAATCTTCCTCGAGCACCGGCGCTTCGGCGGCTTCTTCCTTTTCAGCCTTGGCGGCGAGTTCTTCCACAAAGCCGCGGAAGGAAATGCCGCCGGTCATCTCGTAGCTGCGGGCCAGCTCTGCGACTCGCGCGACGTTGGCGAGAATCTGCTGCCCACCGGGCCTGAGCAGGAATCCGGCGTGCGCGCGCGTCGCTTCGAGCAGGGCGTTCACCGTGGCGGCGAAGGGCTGCCGGTTACGCCCGCGATGCAAGCGGGCGAGGAGATCGAGCGCTTCGTGAATCGATGGGAATTCCGCATCCTCCGTCTGGTGGAACGGGTGCAAACGTCCGTGCCGATGCCGGTACAGAAACAGCGACTCATCCGGAATGGCGAACAGCGATCCTTTCAACGCCGCGAAAACGCTCAGCTCGTCGTCCGGCCACTCGATGGCTGTGAGCGCGGCGCGTAGCGTCTCCACTTCCTCGCGATGATGCAGCGATTTCGAGCCCGCCAGCAAATGCGCGATGCCGCGCTCCTCCAAGGCGCGGACAGTCTCGCGCGTCAGATCGACCTGGCCGTAATTCCGCTTGCGGAACAGCACGGCGATGTCTTTTTCGCAATATCCCCATTGGCTTTCGTTCACCAGCCAATCCACAAACGCGGCGATCGCTTGCGGCAGACATTCCGCCACTTTCTGCTTCGAAAGCCGCTGCGTGGCATACGGCTTCGGAACCGGCAAGGCGATTACGCTGGGGCGGCCCTCGATTTCATCCCTGTCCCTTTCCAGCGGCGCCCATTCGGCGTGGCCGCCCGCAACGTCTCCATCCATCTCTGTTTCAAACGCGGCATTGACAAATTGTTGAATATTAGGCACGGAGCGGAAGCTCCGCGTGAGGGCGACCCGTCCGGCGCCCCAGTCTTCAAGGAGCTGCCGCACCTCGCGATACAGCATGAGATCGGCGCGGCGGAACTTGTAAATCGATTGTTTCGGGTCCCCTACCAGGAACAGCTTGCCGGGTTTGGGCTTTGCCTTTCGCCAGTCCGGCTCGTCCGGATTTTCCGCGCACAGAAGCAGCAGGATCTCCACTTGCAGCGGGTCGGTGTCCTGGAATTCGTCGACAAAGATGCAGGCGAAACGATTTTGCAGATAGGCGCGGACGGCTCTCTGATCCCGGAGCAGATCGCGGACCTTCGACAGCAGATCCACAAAATCCAGCTTTCCCTGCCGGCGCTTTCGCTTGCTGTATTCTTCCAGCAACCCTCGCATTTCCTCGCGGAGGAGAGCGGCAAGTTCGGCGTCCGCCCGGATGCGAAACTCTTCCAGCCACCGGATCAGCTCGTCGCGCTGCGCCAGTAGAGCTTCGCGGGCCACGCCTCCGCCATACTCGCCAGAGCCTTTCCTGGACGAATTCCTCCGCAGGTCGCGGGCGAGCTTGATGAGCAGGCTTTCCAGCGCGTCGTAGTCCCGTGACCCGGCCCCTGTGTGGGCTCGTTCGGCATTGGCGATCCAACCGGCGAGCTCGCGGGCGGGACGCAGCGCCAGATACAGATTGTCGTTGACGCGCCGCGGGCGCGCGCCCAGCGCGGCCAATTCGCGAACCATGCGAATCAGCGTATCGATCTCTTCCGTGCGCGCAAATGGCTCGCGGCGCCATTCCGCTGGGTAATCGCGCCACTCCGCCAGCTTCCATCCGGCGTATTGGAGGCGCTCAAAGGGCGACGAATCGTCCCAGGAGTCGCGCCACGCCAGACGTGCGAAGGCGCGGCGCAAGCCGGGAGAATCGCGGCCCAACTGACGCTCTAACCAGACGCGGAACGACTGCTGGTAAATGCGGGCGGATTCCTGCTCGGCCAGCTCCTCGAACGCCGGATCGACATTGGCTTCCACGGGCCGCTCGCGGAGGATCTGCGCGCAGAAGCTGTGGATGGTCCCGATGGAAGCTTCCTCCAGGCGCGCCAGAGCCTGCTCGAGCGCGGCTCGCCGCTCGCCCTCGGCCTGCTGGCGCTGCTCGTCCAGTTCCTGGCGCAGCTGCAGCTTCATCTCGCCCGCCGCCTTATGCGTGAAGGTGACGGCGGCAATCTCGTGGATTTGCGCGCGGCCGACCGCGAGCGCCTCGACGATGCGCCGGACCATCTCCGTGGTCTTGCCCGTTCCCGCCGAAGCCTCGACGATCAGATTTTCGTCGAGCGAGGCGCGGATGCGCGCGCGCGCGTATGCGTCGGAGGAGACTACGGCTGTCGAGGAATATGCAGCCGGATTCATCCCATGCCTCGAATCTCAAACAGCGGCTCCAGCCTCTCTTCGCGCCGGTTTTTGTAACGGCTGAATCGCTGCTCCTCGTAGGGTCCGCATACAAGCCGGTAATTGCAGTAGCGGCAGGCGTCCTTTTCGGGAGCGGGAGGGAGGAATCCGGAACGAATCGCGGTATCGATGTTGCGCAGCACGGCGGCGAGCGCCCCGCGCGCCCGGTCGTTCAGCTCGATTCGCATGGCCTGATATCCTCCGCGCTGCGAAGCGTAAAACAAGCGCCCGCTTTCCACCTTGGCGCCGAGGATCTGTCCGGCGGCAAGGCCGTAGAGCAGAGGCTGCAGCGCGCGCCCGCCGCCGACGAAGAGCGGAACGCGCTCCGGCGCCTTGCCGGATTTGTGATCGGTGACGCGTAAAATGCCGCTCTCCATGTGCCTCTCGATCAAGTCGATGGAGCCTCTTAAGGTGACGCCTTCGTCAAGCGCAGCCTGTTGCACCGTGCTCGAAGGATCGCGCCCGGCGCGGGGCCCCAAGCCGAAAGAGAACTCGAAATGCAGCGGCTCCCAATCGCTGTCGTTCTGCGCGGCGTGGTGAAGCCAGCCGCGGAGGTCTGTCCGCAGGTCTTCGATTTCGGATTTCCAAACACGCTCGATGGCCGGCGCGAGCGCCTCGTAGTGCTTGGCGGCGATGTGGTCCAGCGTGCGATCGCAGGCGGCGAGAGCTTCGCCGAGCTGCTCGGGCCGCCGCTCGCGGTCGAGCGGCAACAATCCGGCTTGCCTCAGCTCGCCCAACAGCGAGCACTGCACTTCATGGAACAAGGCGCCGCGGGTGAGAGGATCGAGCTGTTGCAGCGGGGCGGCATCTTCTCGAGGGTGGAGACGGTGGATTCCATGCAGTGCGAATCGATACGGACAGGCGGCGAACTGCTCGAGCGAAGACGGCGACCATGCCCGCGCGGTCAAAGAATGCGCGGCGAGCGCCTCCCGCGCGGCGGGGTCGCCCACGATCAGGCCGTCGGCTGTGTTCCAGGCCGACTGCCAGCGGCGCCAGCGCGCGCGCAGGCCGCGCGCAAGATGGGGATTCACTTCCATCAAATACCGCGCCGCGGCAGGCTTTCGTTGACCTAATGCCGCAAGATCGTATTCCGCGTCGTCGATGGCGTCGGCGGCGGAGGCCGGGGCCGGCCAATTCAGGCGCGCCGGAGCCGCATCGCGCGCGCTCTCCTCGAACGGCTTCAGCTTCGGCAGAGCCCCTTCGAGCGCCCGGGGCAGCTCCAGGGCGTAAAACGACGGCACACGGGGGCGCGCTTCGGCGACGTCCATGCGCGGATACGAGGCAATGAAGCGATCTCGCGCGGCGGCGAGCGCCAGACGCAAGCGCTCGCGCTCTTGGAGGTTGCGGTCGTGGCGTAGAGGCAGGCTGACTGCTCCCTTGGAGGCGCTGCTTTGTGGGGCACGCCCCGGGCCTGGGCGGGGCCCCCGGCCCCGCTGGTCGCTCACGGAGGCGGCCAGAGAGGCCGCCGCAGGCCAGGGGCCTGCCCCGCGTGCGTCTTGATCGTCCTCCGCACGGTCGCGGCCCTGTACATCGGATTCCGAGCCGCGCGCGTTAGCAAGCGGTTCGCGGATGGCGCTTCGCGCTGCGTCCAGCAGCAATGGATCCTCGAGCGCGCGCTGTGGAAACAATCCTTCCGCCAACCCCGGAAGAAACACCACCGGAAATTCGCAGCCGCGAACCTCGTCGATCGATCCCACGAACACGCGGCCGGCACGCGCACGGGGCGGCTCCGCGCGCAGAAAACGAAGGCGCTCACTCAAAACTTCGGCCACTTCCTCCACGGAAACCGGACCTACTTCGCCCATTGGCTCCAACTCAGCCAGCACCGCCAACACACCCGTGGCATCACGCAGCGAAGCCTGCGCAAGCTGACGTAAACACTCCAGCCACTCGCTCCACGGGGCCGCTCGCGGAAGCGCGCCATCTCCGCCAACGTCCAGCCGCGCGATCAAAGGCAAGGCGAAAGCGGCAAGCGAGCGAAGCCGGTCGAGTTGAGTGGCGAGATAAGAGCGCTGCGCTTCGCTGGCCTCTATCGCCGATTGAAGCCGCAATTCGAACTCGCGCTCCAGGCCTTTCAGTCGCCGCTCCCAGCGTGATCGCCCGCCAATCACGGCGGCGTCGACGATCAGTTTTTCCCATGCCGCGGGCGCGGGGATAGAAGAGTCCGCAGCTTCCTCGCTCGCTTGCGGTGGCGGATCGGAACCGCGTGGCGCTAGCAAATCGTCTCGGGGCGCTTCCCACTCCGCGGGCACGGACGCGGGAACCTGGCCGAACGACAAATATTCCGCGAATCTTGAAGCCGAGCATTTTTCGGCGGCGCAGGCCAGCAGCGCGAGGAAGGCGCGGCCCGCTGGGTCGGGCCGCATCGTGCCGCGGCTGAACCACGCCGGAATGGCGGCTCGGCGAAGAGCGTCCTCAATCATCGGCTGATACCGCTCAGGATTGCGGAGCAGAATGGCGATCTGATCGAACCTGACGCCCTCGCGCGCCAGACGCAAGATGCGGCGAGCGATTTCGACTGCTTCCAGACCTTCTCCCGGCGCGGAGAATATTTCAAAGCCGTTACGATTGGGCGCCGCCGCCGGTGCGGGCGCAAATATGTACCGGCGTAAATGCTCCAGCGTGTCTTCTCTCTCAGGCGCGCCGTCTTCGCCTAGTTCCAACTCCAAAACTTCAGGCGCCCGGCGCGCTACCGCTTCGAAAAACTCCCGATGCGATCGGGTTTCCAGGGGCACATCCAGCCTCAGTAGCGGAAGTCCCAGCAAGGGATGCCCGTCCTGCTTCGCCGCTTGCGCGGCAAGCTCCAGTACCGCCGCCAAATCCACCAACGAGCGCGCCGCCAGCTCCTCCTGATAACGCGCAAGCAACCGTCTCAGATCGACGCCCGCGACTCCGCCCGAGGCGAGCCGTTCGGGTTCGATTCGAGCCAACCGCAGCTCGGCCAAAGTTTTTGAAAGAGCCCGTGCGAATCCGGGCAAATCCACAACCGGCGCAAAGTACGCCAGCTCGCTCGCATGCAAAGCCTGGTGTGCGATATGCGCCGCCACTGCTTCGAGTCCTAAATGGCCCAAAGGAGCTAGGCCTTGTAAAGCCATCACCGGGCGTGCGACCGATGCCGCTAGCGCAAGCAGGCCGATGCGATGCTGGCCTACCGAGCCTGCGGAGGTCCGCGCCAAACTCTGCCCTGCCATTTGGCAAGGCACAATGGCTAGTACTTCGGTATAGCGTGAGGAGAATTGGGCGGCCGCCTCTAGCAATTGGCCATGCGAGCGCGACCTGACGATGCGGGGCACTTATTAAAAGTATCGGTGTCTGAAAAAAATCTTGCGGAGCGGTAACCAACGTCCATAGCCGGTCGTTATTACAAATAACTAAATCCCCGTTACGACAGCGGGCGCTCTCACCCCTTTTCACCCATAAGAAGCGCCCGCTACTCTTTCTCGATTTGACGGATTTCTCCGGACAGTCTGCCTATCCTAATCCAAAAGATTATCGAATAATACCGAGCTCAAGTACCGCTCGCCGGAATCTGGCAGGATAACGACCATCGTTTTGCCTTTCATCTCCGGTTCGTGGGCGATTCGCACTGCAACCGCCACCGCGGCTCCACACGATATGCCGGAAAGAATACCCTCCTCGCGCGCCAGCCGTCGCGACATCTCGATCGCTTCTTCGTCGGTTATGCACTCGATCCGGTCGAGCATGGCAAGATCCAGCGTGCCCGGAATGAATCCCGCGCCGATGCCCTGGATGCCGGTCGGCCCGGGCCGGATAGGATCGCCGGCGAGCGTCTGTGTGATCACGGGGCTGCTTGCCGGCTCAACGCCGATGGAAATCAGCGGCTGCTTCTTCTGGATCTTGAAGTAACGCGAGATCCCCGTAATGGTGCCTCCCGTTCCAATTCCCGCGACGAGCCCATCGACGCGGCCCTGCGTGGCCTGCCAGATTTCGGGGCCGGTGGTTTTGAAATGGATTTCCGGATTGGCTGGATTTTGAAATTGTTGCAGCAGGACAAATCGATCCGGCTGTTTGGCGGCCATTTCTTCGGCCCGCTCGATGGAGGCGCGCATCCCCTGCGCGCCGTCCGTAAGGATGATTTGCGCGCCGAGCGCCTTGAGGACTTTTCTGCGCTCCATCGACATGGTTTCCGGCATCAGAAGCGTGACTTTGTAACCGCGCGCCGCGCCCACGAATGCGAGAGCGATTCCCGTATTGCCGCTCGTGGGCTCGATAATTTCCTTTCCGGGCTTGAGCGCGCCGCGGCGTTCCGCGTCCCAAATCATGGAGGCGCCGATGCGGTCCTTCACGGAATAGGCCGGATTTCGCCCCTCGATCTTGGCGAGCACGGTCGCGCCGGCGCCCTCGGTGACGCGATTCAACCGCACCAGCGGCGTGTGTCCGATGCTGAAAGAGTTGTCGGAAAACACCATCAGATGTTCCAGTTGGGGATGTAGCGCGCCTGCGATTCTTTCCACCGCCGGGCCAGCTCGGCGAAGGTTGTTTGATCCAGGATATCGGCGACCGCGGCGTCGACGCGCCGCCACAAATCGGAGAAGACGCCCGGCGCGGCTCGCCGCGCGGTGTTTCCCTCCTCCAGGTAGCGTAGCGCCTGCCCGACGGTGATCTGGTCCGCGGGTTTCGCGAGCCGGTAGCCGCCCTCGGCGCCGCGGCGCGACTCCACAAAACCTCCGTGTTTGAGACTCGCCAGGATGAGTTCCAGAAACTTTTGCGGAATCTTCTGCCGCCGGGCGATATCGGCGATCTTGACCGGCTCGGCTGCAGGTTGCATCGCCAAATCCAGGATAGCCAGCAGAGCGTATTCGCTCTTCACCGAGATATTCATGTCAATGTTTTTCGCGGTCAGCCGTCGACCGCTGACAGCTTCGGGGGCCTGTATTTCTAGCATCGCGCTCCGGGCGCCCAAAAATCAATGTCCGCCCGCGCGAAGCGCGAACAGAGCGGCGGCGGTCGCAATCTTTTGATCCGCGCTCCAGGGCGGCCCGGCGGACTTTCGAAGTCCGTCAATGTTCGCGCGAAGCCGCTTCTCTTCCATGCCGCTCGCTTCGGCTGCCTTGGTCCAGAGATCGCGTTGGCGGACGGCGAACGGGCGCAAGCCACAGGTCTCGCATGCCTCGGCCAAGGCGTTCTGAAACAGACGGCCTTCGGCGGCGTGAATCAGCGTGTGCGCGGCGAGGATCCGCGGCAATTCGTTTGGGAGCGCCTTGGAGCCGGTGGGGATCCCCGCACCGCGAATCCTCCAGCCGCCGGCAGAGGTTGCGCCGAGTGCTTCTTCGAGCGCTTTGCGCGCCGACGCGCGGGCGGCTGCCTGCGCCGATTGGATCAGCTCTTCGGCTTCCGCCAGATCCAGTTCCGCGGCGCGATGGTACACGAAGCGAGGAAGGGAAGCGGCGGACGGCAACAGTTCCAATCGCCGGCGCAGGACCAAATCGATGCCGTCTCCGTCGCCAGTCACTGCGACGGCCGCGGCCCAACCCGTATGCAGGCTAAATCCGAGCGCGGCCTCGGAAGTTGGAGGCTTCGGCATTCGATTCGGAATGATAACACTTGGCTAACGTAGGCGTCACGATATGATGAAAACAATGGCTCGCCGGGACATCGACGAAGGCCCTGTTGCGCTCTCCCGGATCCCGGAAATCGAGTCCGCCCTGTCTGAGGCGATTCGCGGGAAACCGGAAGCAGTACGCCTGTCCCTCGCCTGCCTGCTTGCTCGCGGCCATCTGCTGATAGAGGACGTTCCGGGCGTCGGCAAAACCACGCTCGCGCAAGCGTTGGCTCGCAGCGTTCATTCGCAATTCCACCGCATCCAATTTACTTCCGATATGCTGCCCAGCGATGTGGTGGGAGTCACCATTTATAACGCTCACACGCGCGAATTCGAGTTCAAGCACGGCCCCATTTTCACCAATTTTCTGCTGGCGGACGAAATCAATCGCGCCACGCCCAAAACGCAATCGGCGCTGCTGGAGGCCATGAACGAGCTGCAAATCACCGTCGACGGCCGCTCTTATCCTCTTTCGCAGCCATTTATGGTGATCGCGACGCAAAATCCGGTGGAGCATCACGGGACGTATCCGCTTCCGGAATCGCAGCTTGATCGGTTCCTGATGCGCATCCGCATCGGCTATCCCGGCCGAGCCGCGGAGCGCGAGGTGCTTCGCCAGAACGGACCATCCGCGGCGGAGTCCGCGCCGCCGGTGATCTCGGGCCAGGATCTGACGATGCTGCAAGAGGCGGTCGGCGCGGTGGAAGTGGATGAAGCGCTGGTGGATTACATGCTCGAGATCGTCGAACATACGCGCTCGCACGAATCCCTGGCGATGGGCGTGAGTCCGCGAGGCGCGCAGGCGCTCTATCGCGCAACCCAGGCGATGGCCGCCGTGGACGGCCGTGAGTATGCCACTCCCGACGACGTCAAACGGCTGGCGCTGCCCGTCTTTGCTCATCGCGTTCTAGTGAATTCAAGAGCGATGCCCGCACAGAGGCCCGCTGAGGCGGCTGAGCGGATTCTCAACGAGATTCTCACGCTCGTCGATGTGCCGCTGTAAGGGCTGAGAGCTGAAAGCTGACAGCTAATAGCTATTTATGAAAACTGCGATTATCGGCCTGCCGATGGTGGGCAAAACCAGTCTGTTCACGATCCTCACCGGAGTCCATGAAGCCGCTCGCGTCGGCTCGATGGAAGCGCGCGTGGGCATCTCCAAGGTGCCGGACGCGCGGCTGGAGGCGCTTGCAAAACTGTTCGAGCCGCCCAAGGTCACACACGCCACCGTCGAATATTTGGATTTTCCCGCCATCTCCAAGGAGGCTTTGCGCGACCCGAGCTATTTAGCCAGCCTCCGCGTGGTGGATGCGCTCGCGCATGTGCTGAGGGTTTTCGAAAGCGACGCTGTGCCGCACGAGAAAGGCTCCGTTGATCCGCTACGCGATTTTGAGGACGTGGAGATGGAGCTCATCTTGAGCGACCTGGTGGTCGTGGAAAAGCGCATGGAGCGCGTGGACAAAGACCGCAAGAAAATCAAGAGCCCGGATTTGGATAACGAGTTCGCGCTGCTGGAGCGGTTGAAGTCCGAGCTCGAGGCGAACCGGGCTTTGCGCGGGCTCGAATTGGACGAGGAAGACGAAAAACGTATCCGCGGCTTTCAGTTTCTTTCCCGCAAGCCGCTGCTGGCAGTCTTGAATATCGGCGAGAAA
>DASQJB010000440.1:0-16210 GCA_035631295.1 Bryobacteraceae bacterium
GGTGTCGAACTGCTGCTCCATCGTCGTGAAGTGATGCTGATGGTGCGGGTCGTGCGCGTGCTCGCCGGCGTGCGCCGCCGGATGGCCGTGAGTTTGTAAATCGACGCTGGTTGTACTCATATACGGTTATTTCGCAACCAACACGGGCCGGTAATCGTAAGGTTCGCGCTCTAGCACCGGCTGCTCTTCGAAGTTATGCATGATGGGCGGCGACGACGTCTTCCATTCGAGCGTAGTGCCGTTCCAGGGATTGTCGGGCGCGTCCATCGGTTTGCGCAACGACGCCAGAAGATAAGCGGCGGTAATGAACAGCCCCAGTCCCAGAATCCACGAGCCGACGGTGGAGAACGCATGCAGCGGCTGGAATTGATCCAGGTAGTTGTAGTAGCGGCGCGGCATGCCCTTGCTGCCCAGGAAGAACTGCGTCAGGAACGTCATGTTGAAGCCGATGTTCCACAGAGCGCAGCCCACCCGGCCCCAGGCTTCCGAATACATACGGCCGGTCATCTTGGGCCACCAATAATGCAGACCGCCGATGAACGCGGTCACCGTGCTGCCCACCATCACGTAATGGAAGTGCGCGACGACGAAGTACGTGTCCGTCAAATGGACGTCGGTGGCCAGGGTGCCGAGAAAGATTCCGGTCAAACCGCCAATAGCGAACATAGTTAGGAAGCTGATGGCGTACAACATGGGCGTATCGAGCTTGATATTGCCCTTGTGCATCGTGAGCATCCAGTTGAACATCTTGACTCCGGACGGAATCGCCACCAGGAAGGTTAAGGCGGAGAAGACCACAGTGGCAAGTTGCGATTGGCCGGCTACGAACATGTGGTGGCCCCACACGATGAAGCTCACCAGCGCGAGCGAAACGCTCGAATACGCGATGGCGCGGTAGCCGAATATCGTCTTCTGTGAGAACGTCGGAATCAGCTCGCTGATAATGGCCATGCCCGGCAGGATCATGATGTACACGGCCGGGTGTGAATAGAACCAGAAGAAGTGCTGGAATAATACCGGATCGCCACCGATGCGCGGATCGAAGATACCGATTCCGAAGCTTCGCTCCAGCATCAGCAGCACCAGCGTGATGCCCAACACCGGAGTTGCGAGAACTTGAATGATGGCGGTCGCGTAAATGCCCCAGATGAAGAGCGGCAGATCGAACCAGCCCATTCCCGGCGCACGCAGTTTGTGCACAGTAGCGATGAAGTTCAGTCCCGTGAAGATGGACGAGAATCCAAGCACGAAGACTGCTGCCGTCATGAGCGTTACCGGACCGTCGGTGGTGGTCGAATACGGGGTGTAGAAGGTCCAGCCGGTATCGACGGCGCCGAACACCATCGCCGCGATCGCCATGATGGCGCCGGTGAGCCAGAGATAAAAGCTAAAGAGGTTCAGGCGCGGGAACGCCACGTCTTTCGCGCCCAGCATCAAGGGCAAAACGAAATTGCCGAGCGACGCCGGGATCGCCGGAATGATGAACAGGAACACCATGATGGCGCCGTGCAATGTAAAGACGCGGTTGTATTGTTCGGCCGTCAGCAATACTTTGCCGAAGAGCTTATGCGATGGCGTCAGCAGCGTTAGGCGGACCAGCAGGGCGAAGATCCCGCCCATAAGGAACGAGGTCAGGACCCCAACCAGGTACATGATGCCGATGCGCTTGTGGTCGAGCGTGGCGGCCCAACTCCAGAATCCCTTGGTCTCGTTCAGGTAGTTTTTCTTGGGACGCGGACGGTCCCCAATGCGCGGCGAGGTTGCGATTCCCTGATCCATATTCCGATACCTTCTACTGTAGCGACTGAATGAACGCGATCAGACCCTTGATCTGATTTTCCTTCAACAGGCCCTGGAACGATGGCATGATCGGCTCAAACCCGTTCACGACCTTGGCCGAGGGGCTCATCATCGATTCGCGGACGTACGCTTCGTCCACCAATACCTTGCTTCCGTTGTTCAGCGTCTCCATTTTCCCCCAGATGCCCTTCCAGCTGGGGCCTTTGCTCTTGGTTCCATCGAGCGTGTGGCAGGAGTTGCAGCCCTTCGTTTCGTATTGGACGCGGCCCCAATCGGCGGGCGTTTTCTTCGGGTCTTTGCCGTTGAAGTAGTCTTCCCACTCCGTTCCGCCTGTCTCGAGGAACTTGGCGAAATCGGCGTCGTTTTCCACGGTGAGGACTCCGTGCATATCCGAATGGCCCTTGCCGCAGTACTCGGCGCAGGTGATGACGTGTTTCCCCATCGCGGTGGGATTGAACCACACTTCGGTGTAGCGGCCGGGAATAATGTCGTGTTTGACGCGCATGTCGGGCACGAAGAAATCGTGGATGACGTCCTCGCTGGTCATTATGAATTTTACGTTCTTGTTCACGGGAACGTGCAGATCGTTGATGGTGCGCGAGCCGTCGGGATACTCAAACTGCCACAGCCATTTTTTTGCTGTGATCTGTACCTCCATGGCGTCGCCGGGCGCGACGGCGTACTCCATCCAGCCCTTCAATCCCCAGAAAAAGATCGCCACGCAAAGAAGCAGCGGGACTACGGTCCAAACGATTTCAAGGGGCGTATTGTGAGTTATGTGCGGCGTCACGCGCCCAGGTTTGTAACGATAGCGCCATGCGAAATAGATGGGGGGCAACGCGACGATGCAAAACAGCGCCACGCTGAGCCAGAACAGCCCCATGTACATGAAGTCGATTTCCTTGGCGAACTCCGACCCCACCGGGGGCATCATCAATCTAGTAAGCCACTCCATCTAAACCGTTCCCTCTCTATGGACGCCGTGCACTCCCGCGTGAGCCGCCCGCAGCTTTTCGGCCTGGAACATGCGCCAGATGAAAAACGCCAGGATGCAGACCGTCATCACTCCGCCGGCCTTCATTAAATTGGAGGCGAACAACACATACCGGTTGGCGTTCGGATCGTAGTGATAGCAGAACAGCAAAATTTTCTCGACGGTCAGAGTCATCCGCCCTTCGGAAGCCTCCGCCAGCGCGAAGCGCAGATCGCGCGAGCGGAAACGCACGCCGTACAGATACCGCGCAATCTTGCCCGCCGGCGTCAGGACCATCACAGCCGCGGGATGCGCGTATTGGTCCTGCCGCCGGTCATAGCGGTAGTGGTAGCCAATCTCCTCCGCCAGCTTCTTGGCGTTGCCGTTGAAATCGGTCAAGAAATGCCAGCCTGGCGCGGGCTTGCCGTAGTCGTTCAAATAGGTGGTTTTCTTTTGGCGCGCGATTTCCGGCGTTTCCTTCGGGTCGATGCTGATGGTGACCACTTCGTACTCTTTGCCGGGCGTCCACGGGATTTCGCGTATGGCTTCCGTCTGGCCGTTCAGAATCAGGTTGCACAGCATGGGGCAGCGGTAGTAGACCAGATCGAGGATCACCGGCCGGCCCTGATGGAAAAAGCTACTGAGCGGAACTTGCGCGCCGTCCTCGTTGGTAAACGTCAGGCTCAAATCCACGGGAAGGCCCAGGCGCTCCTCCACGCGCACTCCTTCGAGCGCCTGCGGCACGAAGCCCGGAGGGAGCGTGGTGGGATCGCCGATCTTGGGCCCGCCGACTTGAGAGTCGTAGCCGCCGCCAAAAACGCCGAGTGCGAAGGCGAACAACATTATGAGCCACGGATGCACACGGATGCACACAGATCTTTTGAATCCGTGTCTATCCGTGTTCATACGTGGCTTCATTTCTTTTCCGCGTCGGGCGCGGGAGCCGCTGGGGCGTTCGTGTCAGGCTCCTCTTTCTTCGGTACGGTAGCCTTGCCCGGATAGAACGGCTTGCCCGCCGCGATTTCTTTCAAGAACAGTTCTTGCGCCCGGTCCAGTGGAATTCGAACCTGGCCTGTCTGCTTGTTCAAATACATGTAGTGCGTGAGGTCCCAGTCGTCGCGGCCGCGGACGGTTTTCAGCGTCTCGCTCGGCGCCGTCAGGACCTTCTCGTAAACAGCCTGGTTCCAGATCTTTTCGAAATATTGCTCGAGCGCTCCGATCACCAGCACCAGCACGATGATGCTGCCGATGGCGAAGCCCCAGATCGCGGCGCTGTGCGGCTCCGTTCGGTCGAAGCCCTCGGTTGGATCGTGATGCTCAATCGGATGTTCGTGCTCACTCATGACCTAACTCTCAAGCATTCTCGAAGTGCAAGCTCTGTTCGAATCGCAGATTGCCCACCGGAATCATTTTGTTCTTCCGGAACCGGCTCCAAAACTGAAGGCCGCAGATGCTGAACACAGCCGCCAGAGCCGCTAAATCCAGCCAGTGAAATTGCGGGCCGGCAGGGTGGTGAACCGGCATGGTTACCCAGAACAGGTCGATAAACTCCACAATCAGGCTCCAGGCCGCCACCAAACCAATAACCGTCAGGCTCCGTTTGGCGCCGCGGCACAGCAGGATGAAGAAAGGAATGAAGAACCGGAGGAATGGCAGGGCTAGACTTAGCCAGAGCCAACCTCCTTGAGACCGCACGCGGTAGAAAATCGTCTCCTCCGGCAGATTCGCGTACCAGATCAGCAGGTATTGCGCGAAGCCGATATAGGTGTAAAACGCCGTGAGGGCGAACAGCCACTTGCCCAGGTCGTGGTAATGCTCGACGGTGATGGCGTCCTTCAAAATTCCGGCGCGCCGGAATCCGAGACAGATCAAGGTGGTGACAGCCATGAAGGAGAGAGCGCCGCCGGAAAGATAGTACAGCCCGAAAATCGTCGAGTACCACGCAGGCTGGACCGACATAAGCCAGTCGTAGGCGGCGAGCGTCCCCACCACCACCGCTAAAAACAATCCCGGCGCGCTCCAGCGCGAAATGATGTGCATCTGCCGCGCCGAGCGCTCCCGATCCTGCTTCGTGCTCTGACGGTACATGGCGATTACCCAGACCGACCATATGGCAAAGTAGCCATAAGTGCGCAGAACAAACCACGTCTCGCTGAGGTAGGCGCCCTTGGCCTGAATATCCTTGCTCGCGGCGACGATTTCCGGGTGGCTCCACGGATAGACGTATTTAAGACCGAAAATCAAGGGCACAAACAACAGCGCCCCCACCGGCAACGTGATCATGATATTTTCCATGATGCGCCGGACCGTGACGCTAGCGGCCGATCCGCTCAAATGCTGCGCGGCGATGAAGAAGAACGCCCCCAAACCGATGCCGGCCGCGAAGGTGAAGGCCACCAGCCAGGATTGGAAGAACCGCTCGGGATTTTGAAGATACCCGAAGACGCACAACACGATCGACACCAGAGCCGTGAAAAACAGGGCATTTCGGCCAGCCGACCAGCGGCTTGCGTCAAGTTGATAATGTTCGGAACGAATGGCAGGGTGACTCATGTTATTTCAATTCCGACCTCAAGTTTTCCGGCACATCATTCATCGTGCCGTGCGCCGCGCGTTGCAACATCCTGACGTACGCGATGATCGCCCAGCGATCCGCCGTGACGATCTGGTACTTGTACGCGGGCATGGTGCGGCGGCCGTTGGTGATGACGTTGAAAAGGTCGCCGTCGGCCGCTTCTACCAACCGGTCTTCCATAAGGTTGGCGGGCTGCCAGGCGATGCCGTCCGAGGCTGCCCGTGTCGGCACTACGCCCCGGCCCGAACCGGTGCGGTCATGGCAGGGGGAGCAGTAAGTGGTAAAGCGCAACTCACCCTGGTGAAGCAACTCGGGCGTGATCTCCACCGGCATCCGGCCCACGTATTTGTCGCCTTCCATGCCCGTGTAGTACGGCGTGTCTTCGAATTGGGAGCCGCGGACGACGGTGTCTTCCGGAATGGGCCGAGTGTTGCGTCCATCGGCGAACAATCCGGTTTCGCCTTCGGTGCGGAATTTCAACTGCCGCTTCATGTCCCACCAGACGATGATGGGAGGATCCCTCTGAATGCCGGAACAGGCAGTCAGGGCTACCGCCGCCAAAACCAGCGCGCCCGCGAGCCACTTCCTCATCCTTCCACCACCTCCACTTCGCGGGCGCCCACGCCGCGCAAATCTTCGGCCGTTTTGGCCGGGCTGAATTTCGGGTCGTCCGCCTCGATCACCAGCAAAAACCGATCGTCGCTGGCGCGGTGCGAATTCTTGTAATTCATCGACGGGTGGTATAACCGGGGCAGCCCGTTGAGCGCCCACATGCCGATAAAGGCGGCGAACGCGGTGAACAGCACTGTTAGCTCCCAATCGACGGGGACGGAGTAGCTGAGATCGAAAAACGGCTTGCCGCCGACCATCAGAGGATATCCGCTCAGGCCAAACCGGAGCAGAAGCGAATTCAACGGTCCGGCGCCGGCGAACCACTGGAGCAGCAGCGCGATGCACAGGCCGGTCATGGAAAAGACCACTACGATCCAGCCCAGTTTTGAAGGCGGAACGCCGATGGCGTCGTCGATGCCGTGCACCGGAAACGGGGTCATGGCGTCGATCTTCGTGTAGCCCATCTCGCGGACTTTGCGGCCGGCTTCGACCAGCTCTTCGGGGTCGTCGAACTCGCCGATCGCGCCGTACACCTTGTCGGCGCCGATGCCCAGCTTTTCCTTGAGTTGTTCGAAGTCGAGTTGCGCAGGCATTTTCTAGTGCACCTTCTCCACGCCTGCGGCCGCCGCAAAGGCGTGTTTCTCGTAGGCGCGCACCCCCTTTACCTCCGACATGGCGATCAACGGCAGGAAGCGGGCGAACACCAAAAAGAGGCTGAGGAACAGTCCAATGGTCCCCAGGAATGTGCAGATGTCCACGTAGGTGGGGTGATAGAACCACCAGGAGGTGGGCAGGAAGTCGCGCGTCAGGCTGGTGGCGATGATCACGAAGCGTTCAAACCACATTCCGATGTTGGTGGTGATGCTGATGATGAACATCACCCATAGATTCGTGCGCATCTTCTTGAACCAGTAGAGCTGCGGAATAAAGACGTTGCACGTGTACATGGACCATGCCGCCCACCAGTACGGCCCGAACGCGCGGTTCAGGAACGTAAACCGCTCATAGATGTTGCCGCTGTACCACGCGATGAAGAATTCCGTGCAATAGGCATAGCCTACAATCGACCCGGTCACCAGGATGATCTTGTTCATGTTTTCCAGGTGCTTCATGGTGATCAGGTCCTGAAGGTTCAGCGTCCACCGCGCGATCAACAGCAGCGTCATCACGCAGGCAAAACCGGAGAAAATGGCGCCGGCGACGAAGTAAGGAGGAAAGATGGTGGTATGCCAGCCGGGAATCACGCTGGTGGCGAAGTCGAAGCTCACCACGGAGTGCACCGAAAGCACCAGCGGCGTGGAGATGCCGGCCAGAATCAAATAGGCAGCCTCATAGTGGCGCCAATGCCGAGCCGACCCGCGCCACCCCAGGCTGAAGATGCCGAATGCGAACTGGCGAATCTTGGTGACCGCCCGATCGCGCAGGGTGGCCAGGTCCGGCACCAGACCCGTGTACCAGAACAGCAGCGAAACCGTGAAATACGTCGACACCGCGAACACGTCCCAGATCAGCGGGCTGCGGAAATTCTGCCAGACGTTGTGGTCCGTGTTGGGAATTGGGAACAGCCAGTAGGCGCGCCAGGGGCGGCCCGTATGGAACAGCGGAAAGATGCCAGCGCACATCACCGCGAACAAGGTCATCGCCTCGGCGGAACGATTGATCGACGTGCGCCACTTCTGGCGGAACAGGAACAGAATCGCCGAAATCAGGGTGCCTGCGTGGCCAATGCCGATCCAGAAAACGAAATTGGTGATATCCCAGGCCCACCCGATGGGCCGGTTGTTGCCCCAGACGCCAATGCCTGTGACCGCCAGGTACGCGAGCATCCCGCCCAGCAATACTGTGAGTGACGCTGTGATACCGAGCGTTATCCAGTACTTCATCGGAGTCTGCCCGACTTCGGGCTCGATGATAGTGCTGATTCGTTCGGAGATATCGTGGTAGCTCGGGTTGCCCGCGACAAGCGGCGGATTCACCTCCAGCAACTTCGGATCGTGCTCGACAACCACGCTCATAATTCGCTTTGCGTCCTTCGCGCTCTTGCGAGAAACTTCATACGCCTAACTCCGGATTCGGATTTCGCAGTCGGCCCAAATACGTCGTTCGGGGCTTCAAATCCATTTCCGCCAACATCCCGTAGTTGCGCTCCTGCTTCTTGAGTTTCGAAACTCTGGAATTCGGATCGTTGATGTTGCCGAAGACGATCGCCTCGGCCGGGCAGGTCTGCTGGCAGGCGGTTTGGATCTCGCCTTCGCGGATTTGTCGCCGCCCCTCCACTTTCGTCTTGATCCTCACTTCCTGGATCCGCTGGACGCAGTAGGTGCACTTTTCCATCACGCCGCGCATGCGCACTGTGACGTCCGGATTGAAGGCCATGCTCATGATCTGCGGATCGTCCTTGTGGAAGTTCAGGAAGTTGAAATGCCGCACCTTGAACGGGCAGTTGTTGGCGCAATACCGCGTGCCGACGCAGCGGTTGTAGACCATGTCGTTCAAGCCTTCGTCGCTATGCGAAGTGGCTTCCACGGGGCAGACGTTTTCGCAGGGCGCATTTTCGCACTGCATGCAGGGAATCGGCTGCTCCACGGCGCGCGGTTCATCCTCCGAGCCGACGTAGTAGCGGTCCAACCGCAGCCAGTGCATTTCGCGGCCGCGAATCACCTGCTTCTTGCCGACGATGGGAGTATTGTTTTCCGCCTGGCAGGCGACCACGCACGCATTGCAGCCGGTGCAGGCTCCCAGATCGATGGCCATGCCCCATTGGTATTCGCCCTCGTAGGTGCGCTCCGGGTAAACCGAGTGCAGCTCGGGAACCTCGTTCATCGCCTCGATAACTTTGGGGTTGCGCTTGTAATCTTCGACAGTCGCCTCGCGGTAAAGCGGGCGGTTGTTCATGTGCTCCGCCAAGCCGCGCTCGTGGGTAGTGGCGAACTCGAAGGTTTGGCCGGTCTTGGCAATCTCGAATCCCGGGCTGTACCAGAACCCGTCCGTAGTGCGGATGAGATTCGCGTTATATCCCACGTCCTTGCCGACGCGGCCGCACCGCGCACGGCCATAGCCAAGCGCGATCGTCACGACGTTGTCGGCCAAGCCCGGCTGAAGCAGGATGCCGGCTTCCATCATGACTCCGCCGCGCTTTAGCGTCACGACATCGCCATCATGCAAATCCTTGGCGCGAGCCGTCGCCGGGCTAATGAGCGCCGCATTGCCCCAGACCTGCTTGGTCATCGGGTCGGGTGTTTCCTGCATCCAGCCGTTGTTGGCGTAGCGGCCATCCCAGGCTGCCCATGAAGGAACGAACCCAATTTCAACGCCGCCCTGGGGCGGTTTCGGCTCGGCTGCCCAAGCCGCCGCGACGCGCTTGGCGTCGGCGGAAACTTTAAGGGATTCAGGAGCTTTGCCCGCAATTACCCCGTCGTTCAATGTCTTGCGCCACGTCTTGTCGCGCTCAGCCGCCGGCCATTGAGCCGTCCAGTAATTCTTGACGATATCGTGGGCTTTAGTCTCTTTCGATCCAGCAAAGAGCGCCACAATTTCCAGCGCCGATTTGCCGCCAAAAATCGGATCGATGACAGGCTGCTGAATCGAAGCCACACCCGTGGCCGTGACGCCGTCTCCCCAGCTCTCCAGGAAATGCGCTTCCGGGACGTGCCATTTAGCCGCAGCGGCGGTTTCGTTTTCGTCGGCGCCGAGGTGCACGGAATTCGCCACCTTCGTCATGGCCGTGGCGAATCGCAGATCAGCGGGGGCAGTATAGGCGGGATTGCCGCCCAGAATCGCCAGCGCCGTCACTTGCCCCGAGTTCATTTCGTTCGTCAGATTCTTCAGCGCATCGACGCCCGCTTCCACGCGATCCTCTGCCGTGGCCTTTGTAAGAGTGGTCACGTTGCCTAGCGATCCCAGCGTCTGATTCATCAGGAATGCCAGCGCGTGCACGACGGGAGGTTGCCGCGGACTGGTGATCACCAACGCCTCGGGCCCGGCAGCTTTGAGATCCTTCACCACCGCTTGCAGAAATTTGCTGCGGCGATCGTCGTTCAAAACCGGCAACCCCGGCAGCGCGCCGAGCGCGGCTGCGACGTCCGCAGCGAACTGCTTGATCTGCGATCCCGCCAACCTCAACCGGTGATCGGCGTTCGCACCGGTGATCGAGAACTGGCTTTCCACCGAGTAGAGGCGGTTCAGCTTTTCTAGATCTTCTTCCTTCTCGACGCGCCGCCGCGAAGAGAACTGCTTGGTGGGGAGAGGCGTGGTCCAATCCAGTCCCAGGAAATCTGAATCGAGCGCCAGAATCACCTTCGCTTTATCGAAGTTGGTCTGGATATTCACGGGCTGGCCGAACGCGATCATCGCGCCCTCGCGGCCGTTGTTGCGCTGAAACGCCTCGTATTCGACCCATTTGGCCTTCGGGAATTTCTTGAGCGTTTCCGAGCGCAGCGCCACAAGCGACGGCGAAGTCACCGTTTCGCTCAAGAACCGTAGCCCGGAGCCATCCCCCAGATTTAGCCCTTTAGCGAACGCCTCAAATCTCTCCCAGCTCGATTCTTTCGAGCTTTCCAGAACCCTGGCAGAGCGGTCCGGATCGTACAAGTTCAGCAGCGAAGCTTGCGACGCCGCAGTCGCCGCGCCCTGGCTGAACGGATGGTCGGGATTGCCTTCGATCTTCGTCGGCCTGCCATCGTGCGTCTCGACCAAAAGTCCCGTCACTTGCCCCGCCAGCGACGTGATTGTCGTGTAGTAATACTTTTCGCCAGGAATGTAATTCTCGACGTTCTTCGAAATCGGGAAGATATGCTCTACCGGACGGCTGCAGGCGGTCAATCCAGCCAAGCCGAACGAAGCCGCCATCAATTTGAGCACTGTTCGGCGGGAGCTTCCATCCATCTCTAGCTCCGTCACGCTTTCGGGAAACTCGCGCTTCATCCACGATTGGAACTCGGGCGTACTGGCGAGCTGGTCAAGGCTGCGCCAGTATTTGGGCCCACTCGTCTTTTGGGTAATGTTAATCAGACTCATCGGTGGCACCCCGAACAGTTCAACGGCGGATGCAAATGCTTCTGCGCGATGATCTCCTCGCCAATCTGGCGCGGGTCGCGATCCGGAACCCAGTCCAGCTTTGTCACTAGCTCTGGCGGGCGGACGTTCGGCGCCGGGTCGTTGTGGCATTCCAGACAAAACGCCATGTTCAGGGGCTTCTCCTGGTGAACCTCCACCATTTGATCGATCCGCCCATGGCAGCTCACGCAGCTCACTCCGGCCGTAACGTGCGATTCATGATTGAAAAAAACGAAGTCGGGCAACCGGTGAATATGAACCCACGGAATCGCCTGCCCCGTGCGGAAGCTCTCGCGCACCAACTCGAGCCGCGGACTCTGATCCTTCACCTTGGTGTGGCAGTTCATGCAGACCTGCGTAGGCGGCACGGCCGCGAAGGCCGCCTTATATACGGTGTAGTGGCAGTAAAAACAATCCAGGCCGAGATCGCCCGCGTGCAGCTTGTGGCTGTAAGGCACAGGCTGTACCGGCTGGTAACCTGTGTCGATCACCGTAGGATAAGAATAGTAAGCGTAGGCGCTGATTCCGGCCACCGCTCCCAGGCCGATCACCGCGCCTGCGACTTTCAAGATGAGGTCAGAAGACTTTGGAAAAATGGCAGCCATGCTTCACTTGCATTCCAGGTGGGCTGTTAAATTTTCTATCATAACCGGACGGCTTCCGCAACCGGAGCAATGATTCTTGCCCCAAAAGAATAAATTTAGCATAGCAAGAATCTTCGGCGACCTCAAGGTCAGGCCGAAGCTGATGGTGTTGCACAATCTCTTCTTCCTTGTGCTGACCTGCGCAACATATTTCACCTTGATCCCGCTGTACGAAAGACAGGTCGCAGACGCGCAGAGCCGCGAGGTGCAGATACTGAATCAAACACGCGCCGCGGCTACCTACGGCACTCTGGCCGGCAACCAAATTCCCCGGGACTCGTACAGGCGTGCAGTCATACGCGCGCGCCTTACGTTGTTCCTGGTGCTCGGGGTCATCTATGTGCTGGCGGTGCTGCTGCTGGAGCTGGTAATTATGCCGGTCTATGTGTACCGCCCGCTAGGGAAAATGCTCGAAGCCGACGCAGCTACGCAAGCGGGGGACCGGGCTCGCGAGTTGATTCCGGAGCGGGAGATCCTCGGCGATGAAATCGGCTACCTGATGCGCTCGCGCAACAAGACGGTGGCGTCGCTGCGCCGTCAGGAAGACGAGCTGGCCGCGGCGCTCCGCCGCCTGGAAGAACAGGACCGCTTGGTCAGCTTGGGTCTGCTATCGGCCAGCGTCGCTCACGAATTGAACACGCCTCTGGCCGTGCTGGCGGGTTCTATCGAAAAGCTGCTCGAAACCTCGCGGGATCCGCAAACCCTGGATCGCTTGGGCCGGATGCAGCGCGTCACCCAGAGGCTGCGCCGCATCAGCGAAACGCTGGTGGATTTTTCTCGCGTGCGCAACCAGCGCCTGGAGCTTCTAGGGCTCCGGCATTTGATCGACGAGGCCTGGTCGCTGGTGGCCATTGACGAAAAGGCTTCGAGCGTAGACTTCGTGAACGAAGTCAGCGCGGAAGATCACATCGTCGGTAATTCAGACCGCCTTGGGCAGGTGTTCGTGAACGTTTTGCGCAATGCTCTGAACGCCGTCGAACCGGCGCATGGCCAGATCGTCGTGCGCGGGCGCCGCGCCGAGCGTTCGGGCGAAGCCGGCATCGCCGTGCGGGTGGAGGACAACGGTCCCGGCATCCCTGCTGACCTGCTGCCGGACATCTTCAGCGCCTTCGTGACCACGCGTCTCGACGCGCGCGGAACAGGCCTCGGCCTGACCGTCGCAGAAGGCATCGTCACCCAGCATGGGGGGGCCATCAGCGCGAGCAATCGCAACGAGGGAGGAGCATGCCTGGAGGTGTGGCTGCCGGCGGCGTGATAGCCAAACTTTGTCAAAAACCGCTCGGTTGAAGACGCTTTGGAGGGCGGGCTTCAGCCCGCGCGGCGCTTTTAGCGCCGCCCACCCGAGCGAGGCTGAAGCCTCGCGCGGGCTGAAGCCCGCCCTCCAAGGCGTCTTCGTTGGGCTTGGGTGGCCCGCAAGGGCGATGGGCACGCCCTGACGGGCGCGGCTCATAATGGACGATTGCGTTTACAGCAACTTACAGAGCCGCGAGCGCCAGGGAGCGGTCAACTGGCGAAGTTGCGCTAACTCAGCGCTAACTCTCCAATTTCACCTTCTCGTAAGCTTCTGCCAGGCGCAGCGTGCAGCCGATGGACTTCACGGTGACGCTATCTTCCAAGCGGCCCACCGCGGTTAAAAGCCATTGGCCATTTGGCTGACGCGCGAAATGCTCCACCTGAAAGCGCTCGAGGCGATCAAAACATAGTCGCGCAGGCTTTCGAGCGGGCGGTAAAGCTCGAAGTTCTTGACGCGATCATAGGCTTCTGTGCTGGGAGACATTACTTCCACGATGACGATCGGATCTAACAGAGTGTCGGAAAGGTGCGTCCAGAAAGTGGGGATCGCGGGCAACGATGATATCGGGATACCTGTAGAGACCCGCATCTCCAACCAACACGCGCATGACGCTGGCATAGATTTCAAATGCCGTCCCGCGCAGTTGCGGGTGAAGCAGCGTGACTGTGTTCCCGACGATAAGATTGTGACCGCGGCTCGCGCCCGGCATCGGTCGCATCTCCCGCCGATAGTATTCGCTCTTAAATTCCGCCTTCCGCTCGATTTCCAGGTATCGCTCCGGGGTTAGAGGCGTGGCCGGCAGGCTGGACATGGAACACTCCGGCGAATCACATTAGCACGGCATCTACTGGTATGGAACGTGCATCCTCCGTCAAACGTCACACTCGTTGTTATACTGAAGGTCAACCCGCTTAAGTCTCTGCAAATGCTTAAATCCTGTGCCCTTTTTTCACTGTGTGCCAGTTTGGGTCTCGCCCAGGGTTTCGTCACCGGACAGGGGGCGCGACTGGTGGTCGGGCAAGGGACTTTCACTGCCCAGATCCCCGGCGCCTCCGACACGCTCATCGGCGGCGCGGGAGGAGTAGCCTTTGCCGGCGACACTCTGTTCATCGCCGATTCCAATCGGGAAGGCTACACGCCGATCAATAACCGGGTTCTCGTTTTTAAGAACGTATCGCAGTCCTGGCCGCTCCCCAATGGCGTCATCCCAGCCTATAGCGGGCGCTGCCCGGTGTGCGTGGGGCAGGCGAGCATGGTGCTCGGCCAACCGGATTTTGTCAGCACGGCTTTTCACACTTCGCAGACGGGCATGCGCACGCCCACCGGCTTAGCCTCCGATGGCCGCATTCTCGCCGTCGCCGATACGGAAAACAATCGCATCCTCATCTGGAACTCAATCCCCACCTATACTGGACAGCCCGCCGACCTGGTTCTCGGGCAGCCCGATTTCAAGACAATCCAGGCGATTGCTGTCAGCGCCTCCAGCTTTCGTGGGCCTCAGGGAGTTTGGATTCAGAATGGCAAGCTCTACGTCGCCGATACGCAGAATAATCGGATCCTGATCTGGAATTCGATTCCCACCAAAAATAATCAGCCCGCGGACGTCGTGCTAGGCCAGTCGAATTTCACCACTGTCACTCCGGTCCCGGTGGATAACTCAGCGCTTCAACCCGCCGCCAACACGATGCTGAATCCGGTTTCCGTCACTACCGATGGAATCCGGCTCTACGTAGCGGACCTGGGCTACAATCGCGTGCTGATCTGGAACTCCATTCCCACGCAGAATTACGCCGCGGCGAACGTGGAAATCGGACAAGTGAATTTTCAGCGGGCTATCGCGAACGATATCAGCAACCTTTGCCCCCAGGTCTTGGACGCCAATGGCAACCCCGTCTTGGATTCCAACAGCAACCCCGAATATCCGGCGCGCTGCGGCAGAACGTTGGATTATCCGCGCTTCGCGCTCTCCGACGGCCAGCGGCTGTTTGTAGCCGACGGCGGCAACGATCGGATTTTGGTCTTCAACAAGATTCCCACGCAGAATGCCGCGGAGGCGGATCAGGTTCTGGGGCAGCCCGACGAGTTCGCCAGCGTGGTCACCAGCACGACCGACCTGTTCCATCCCCTCCTGCTTCAGTCCGCCGCAAACATTATTCCTTCGCCGACTTCGCTCGCCTGGGATGGAACAAATCTCTACGCGGCCGATCCCAGCAACCGGCGCATTCTGGTCTTCACCCCAGGCAACACCAACCTTGCGATCACGGGAATCCGCAACGCGGCTAGCCTCGAAGTGTACGCCCAGGGAGAAGTGGACATCGCCGGAACCATCAAAGCCAACGACACCGTGACCATCACCATCAATGGCACGAACTACACCTACACTGTCGTCTCCACGGACACCATCGCCACCATCCTGCAAAACATGGTGGATCTGATTAACGGCTCCAACAACGGAAATGGCGATCCCAACGTGACGGCGAACGTGCAATCGAATTTCAATCAGGTGCAAGTGATCGCGCGCCTGGGAGGCACGGGGGGAAACGCCATCAGCCTTGCCACTTCCACCAGTACGAACGCCCAGATCACCGCGACCGCCAGCGGCACGACGCTGTCCGGAGGCGAGAACGCCAGCACCATCGCGCCGGGTACGGTGGTTAGCATCTTCGGCAGCGGGCTTGCCGATGCACCCGCCTTTGCGGATACGAGCCACCAATTGCCGATTGATCTAGGAGGCGTCGAGGTATATTTCGACGGAATCCGCTCGCCGCTATTTTATGTTTCACCCAACCAGATCAACGCGCAGATGCCGTTTGAAGTTTCGGATGGCAACAGCACCAGCGCCTACGTTCGGACGGTGCATTCGAACGGCTCTATAACGGTCACAAACGCGGTGGGAGTGCCAATCGCGCAAACGTCCTCCGGCGCTCCTTCCGGGAATCCGGGAATTTTCGCCAACTCGGGAACTGACCCCAGGGCTGCCCTGGCTTATCACGGCTCGAGCAACGCCACCGGAACGATCACCATCAGCGGAACGATTACCGCCAACGATGTCGGCACGATCACGGTTGAAGACCGCTCGTACAGTTATACAGTCCAGGCCACGGACACGCTCGTCACCGTCCGTGACGCGCTGGTCGCGCTCGTAAACGCCAATTCGGCCGAGCGCGTTTTCGCCATTGCGGCGTCCGGCGTCCAGAACCGCATTCTATTGCGCGCGAAAGTGGAAGGCCCGGCGGGCAATGGGATTCCGATCTCGA
>DASQJB010000441.1:0-4598 GCA_035631295.1 Bryobacteraceae bacterium
AACGGCGGGACCCACTACATCGCTCCACCGTGAATCTACTGCTGGCGAAGTACAGGATCCGATCGCCAAAAACCCCCATGGCTACTTACTGGAACATTCCGCGGACAGGGCAAGGAAGATGGTGGAACCCGCGGGACGCGCTGGAGCGCCACACTAGCGAGCACGGATGCTAACTCCGGGCCTCACAAGCCGTTCATTGAACAGGCCACTCGACATCAACGCCCTCGCCGCATTCCTGGCAGATGAACGCTTTGATGACAGTGAAAATATCTTCGTGGATGCAAGTTCCATCAATCTCTGGCCGGGCGCGGTCGATGGGAACCGTATCGACCACGGATCCGCAAGAGTTGCACTTGATCTCCACCATATCGCCGTGCCCTCACTATTAGGCGCCCCTCGCAATCCGCGCCGGTGGCGAGTTCATGCCGGGACCATCAAGTAGCCGGATTCGTCTGGCATGTCGGATTAGGGTACAACCGGCGGGTCAACGAGATGAATCGTCGCGAGCTCCACTATTCGGTGGTGCTGTGTCCTTGGTCCTGGGCTAGCCAGTGCTTGATGCCGAACGTATGATGCCGGCAGTAACCTCACTTTTGGCCGGATTGCCATCTCAACGTGATCCGGCCTTTCACTTCCTCCGGGTTGATCATCGCCAGGTAGGACTGGTGCAGCAGTTGAACATGGCTCCCCGCCCGGAACCCGTGTTGCCGGAATCATATCACGCGATTTTTAAAACCAGCCAGCCAATGATGTATCTGGAATATTGCGAGACGGCGACTCCATCGCAAAGTTCGACGGAAAGGGCACACGGACCGCGAGCAGGCGTACGTCTCCCGTTCTGCAAAGTCCAATCCGCGTGAAACCGGAAGATCGGTCAGGCCGGATCACTATCACATCTGGATCACTACCCCGTCGCGGATCACGAGTGGATCACGCCGTCTCCGAATGTTATCTTCGAGTTATGCCCGTGTTGCGTGGTAAGCTCTGGGTTGCGCTTCCATGGCATGGAAGAGGTCGTGAGTTCGAATCTCACCAGGTCCACCAATCACTTAGCGTGCTTTTCGGAGCGTCCGGTTGTTCTGATAGAAATCGATGAGCCTCGATCAGACCGATCCCGGCGAGCAATGGCGGGACCTCACGGAACACTATGCGCGTCTGAGTGACGACGGCCTTCGGGCGGCCGGGGACGAAGCATACAATCTGACCGAAATCGCCCGCTCCGTCTTACGAGGCGAGATAAAGTCCAGAAGTCTGGATATCCAACTCAAGGAAGCCTACCAGCCGCCTCAAGGCGACCTCGACCCCGCCGATCTGGAGCCGGAGTTGGTGGTCCTGCGTCAGGTTTGGAGCGAAGATGAGGCGCGGGGCGCGAAGGAAGCGCTAGATGCCGCATTCATTCCATCCTGCTTTGGGCGGGACAATGTCGAGCGGGTCAGCGAGATCAAAACGCCGTACGATGAGGGCGTGGACGTCAAGGTCTGGGAGCCCCACCACCAGCGGGCGCTTTGGGCATTGCGATCGGCGCCAAAGCAAGACGAGGAACCGGCGGAATACAAGGCCGAGTGCCCGAACTGCCACTCTCCCGACATCGTGTTTTGCGGCTTGGATGGCGAACCACAGATCGACGGCTCGGTCGCACACTCTCCGTTCAACTGGCGTTGCGAGGCTTGCGGCAATCAGTGGAAGGATGACGGCGTCGAAGAAAGCCGTTCCTCCACGTCCGGATCTTAGAACAGCGTCACGATGGTTGCGCCCCAGCCTCCCGCTTCGGCGGGAGCGTCGCGGTAATCCTGAACGAAATCGGTGCGCGCCAGCACTTTCCGCACGATCTCGCGCTGCACGCCGATGCCGCGGCCGTGTATGATCCGGAGTTGTTTCAGCCCGCGCCGGTTGGCCTCGCTCAGATATTCCTCGACCACGGCCTCTACGTCTCTCAACGGGACTGAATGCAAATCGATCACGTCTTCAATGGGAAGCTGCACCGGTTCGGGAAAAGGATCGTCGAGCACGGTCCGATCATACACAATCGATCCGTTATCATTGGCGGATGTTGACGGCGGCTCAAATCCTTTCGAGACTGCGAAGACTCGGCAGCCCGGAGAACGTAGCGGGAATGGCGCGCTTCGGCATCGCGCCGGCGCAAGCCTTCGGCGTGCCCTCGGAACCGATCCGGCGGCTGGCGCGGGAGATCGGCCGGGACTCCGCACTGGCGGCGCAACTGTGGGACACGGGGGTCCATGAAGCGCGCATCCTCGCAGCTCTCGTGATCGATCCGGTCTCCATGACGCGAAAGGAAATGGAACGATGGGCGCGGGATTTCGATTCGTGGGCCGTCTGCGATCACTGCTGCATCCACTTGTTCCGCAAGACGCCGTTTGCCTGGGACAAGGCGGCTGCGTGGAGCGGCCGGCGGCGGGAGTTCGTCAAACGGGCCGGATTCGCGATGATGGCCACCCTCGCAGTTCATGACAAGCAAGCTTCCGATAAAGAGTTCTTGGCGCTGCTGCCGATTATCGAGCGCGAAGCCACAGACGGGCGAAATTCCGTGAAGAAAGCTGTGAACTGGGCGCTGCGGCAGATCGGTAAGCGGAACGCGGCGCTGGGCGAGGCGGCGATGGAGACCGCCGCCCGGCTAAAACAGTCCGAGTCGCCGAGCACGCGCTGGATTGGGGCCGACGCATTGCGGGAACTGAAAGCGAAATCGCTTAAATTCAGTGCAGGTAAAACAGGCTGAGCCTGGGAAGGCCCGCCGCTTGGAGTAATCTCCGCTCCAGGAATTGCTTCTCCAGCATGGCGAGCTGGGCGGCGCTCATCTTGCCGCGATACGGTTTCAATTCGCGATCGAGTGCTAGCCGGGCCTCGAAAAGCTCTGCTTCGCTGGCAACGGACCGGAGGCGCGCGATCAGTTTATCCTCGATCGTCGTGAGCCGCAGCTCGAGTTGCTCCAAATCGGCGTAGAGCGCGTCCAGATCGAGCGCTTCCAAAGATTCGGCAAGATCCTCCTGGCCGGCGACGCGCAAAACATCCGCGTTGCGGCCCCGGAAGGCGCGGACATCCGCCAGCGAAAAGGGCGGGGGAATCTCGCGTCGAGTCCCGGGGGAGTTATCCGCCATGGCTTGCGCCTCCACTGCTACGGCTTGCGCGCAAAACGCGATCGAATTTACTTTCTGCGTGCGCGCGCGGCTGGGCCGCGAACGCCATTTGGCGAACGCGGCGTCGATTCCTCGCAGCACCGCCTCCAGCGGCACACCCCCGTTTTTCCACGCCTCGATCAACGCCCAATCGACGGGCGAGAGAAGAAACAGTCCCGTGCCCCGGGCCTGCCGGAAATGTTCCTCGATTTCCGTGAAATAGTTGAAGTAATTGAACGGCATCCAGCGCACAGGCCTCGGGGGCATCCTCGCCTATCCCAGAAAACGCTGCCGCGGCGTCCCGTTGTGCGCGTTTACCGGAGATTCGCTAAGCGGCGGGCTCCCGGGCGCGCTCGGCAAGCAGGCAGCGAACTTCCTGGTCGCCGACTTGCGAAAAATCACGATACCAGAAACCGACCGCATAGAAGGGCTCGGGTTCGGCCATGCAAACAAAATCGTCCGCGATTTTGCGCAGCATCTCCGCGGCCTGCGCGGAAACCACCGGCGCGGCAACGACAATGCGCGCAGGTCCCTGCGCACGCAGAGACTGAATGGCCGCCCGCATCGTGGAACCAGTAGCGACGCCGTCGTCGACAACGATCACCACGCAGCCACGAAGCTTCGGAGTGGCGCGGCCTTCACGATAGCGGCGGTTGCCTGCCTCGAGTTCTCGAGATTCTTCCGCTGTGGTCCGTTCGATCTCTTCCGTGGTCAAACGGAGAGCGCGGATCAGATCGTCGTCCAGCACTCGCACGCCTCCCGCGGCGATGGCTCCGAAAGCAAGCTCGCGCTGGCCCGGCACGCCCAGCTTCCGCACCAGCAGCACGTCCAGAGGCGCGTTCAGATACTTGGCAACCTCGTAAGCCACCGGCAGGCCTCCACGAGGCAACCCCAAGACCCATAGATCCGCGCGGTTACGGTAGGCCTTCAGTTTTTCAGCGAGACGCTCTCCCGCCGATGCGCGGTCTTCGAAGGGCAAGGAAACGGTCATCTTCCACTTCCTAATTTCATTTTCGCAAAGCCTAAGGTAAGCAGCGATGTGGGGCAGACTTTAGACGTCACTTATTAATTTCCGAATGTTCGCAAACTGCTGATTTTGTGGGGCAGGCCCTGCGCGGAGCTCTCAGCCATGCTTGGAGTATGGAAGGCGGCCTTCGAGGCCGCCGCAGGCCGAGGGCCTTCCCCACGCCGAAGCTAAAGCTTCCCTAGCGCGGCGCGGGGGTTGGCTACTGATTTGCAGCCAGGACATGACTCGATGCACGCCGTAAGCGATGTCCCGAAGGCGGCTGATAAGCGCTCAGCCACTGAAAGCCGTCGTTCGGAAGGCCGATGCCTCCTGTATAGCGGCGCATCATGCCAACCGACCCACCCCGTTGCCTTCTCATAAGGCTCCAGCGCGCGGAGCGGCGGCAGATCGACATGTTTCAATTCCGCTTGGCCCGAGTAAGCGATGGATACAAACTGGAC
>DASQJB010000442.1:0-7166 GCA_035631295.1 Bryobacteraceae bacterium
GACTGGTTGAAGAGAACGGCCGTCTGCTGCCAGGCCTTCTGTTCGTCGCGCCAGTTCGTGAATTCGGGCGGGACGCCGGGGTAAACGTTCGGGCCGGTCTGTTGGTTGTACAAGAAGTGCGAGATCCCCTTCGTCTCCGCGATCAAAGCCTCTAAACTGTTTTTCATTTCATATGCTCCAACAAAGTTGACCATTTTAGCCTATCGCTATACAGAAGAATGTAGATTGTACCTATCAATTCCGTTGATGATGAACTGGGCCACGTCCTAAGTCTTTTGACGCAGATTGATAGACTATTGCGCATGTTCCGAAACGTTTCAGTGCTCCTTGCCACGCTTCCCGCCATGATGCTAGCGCAGCAGCAGGCGGATGTTCCCGCGACGCCCGTCATCGGGCTGGGAAACCTGGCTCATGCCGTGGACAGTCTAGACAAGACCGTGCCGTTTTACCGCGATTTGCTGGGGCTGCCGGTGAACGGCGCGCGCGATCCTCTCACCCAGAAGCCGCAGCCATTGGACGCCGATATGTCGCGGTTCACAGCGACGCAGGGAGCAAGCTTCCGGGCGGCCACCTTCCGCATTCCTGGCGCAAACTTCGGATGGGAGCTGACGGAATTCACGGGCGCGGCGCGCAAAGCCGACCGGTTTGCGATTCAGGATCCGGGATCGGCCACGCTCGCTCTTCGGGTCCGCGATATCGAAAAGGTCATGGCGAAGTTAAAGGCGGCGGGGGCGCAGGTGGTGACGACGGGTGGGGCTCCCGTAAACCCGACGGGGAATCCGAATTCGAAGATGCGCGAGGTCGTGGTGCGCGACCCGGACGGCTTCTTTGTGGAGCTTCAGCAGCCGGACCCGATTCCGACGGGCGCCGAAAGCGACGTTCTTGGAGGCAGCATTCAGCTCTCGATCGAGGACACCGACAAATCGGTGAAATTCTATCGCGAGGCGTTTGGGTTCAACGCGCGGCCGAGCGGTGCGTGGGCTACGAACGAGACCGTATCAAAGCTGATCGGGCTGGAGGGCGCGCAGTGGCGGATTACACACGGCGCCATTCCAGGATTTACGGCGGACTTCGCGTTGATCGAATACAAGGGCGTGCCGCGGGCTAAGCGGACGATGGGCGCGGCCGATCCCGGATCGCCTGCATTCACGATGGTTGTGCGCGATTTAGATTCGGCTGTGGCGCAATGGAAGTCGGCGGGCGGCACGGTCGTAACAGCGGGCGGGACTCCGGTGAAACGCGCAGGCGGGGCAGGAAACGTCTTCGTGCGCGACGTGAATGGATTGATGTGGGAGTTATACACTCGGCCGGGGACGCCGCAGACAGCAGCCAGTGAGACTCCCGAAGCGCATATGGCCGCCGCCAAGGCAGCCGCAGGCGAAGATTTTCAGAATCTGTTCAATTTTCAGTGCAACGGACCTGGCCCCGGAGGCCCGCGCGCAGCGGCGGGCGGGAGGAGTGGGCAAGGCCGAGGCCAGGGCGGCGCGCGGGGGCCGCAGGGGCCTCCCGACCGGTCAACCTGGTACGCCGAACCCGTGAAGGTCTTCGACAACCTTTACTTTTTCGGACAGTCCGAGTATTCCGTGTGGGCGATCACTACCTCTCAGGGGATCATCGTGCTCGACACGATCTTCGACTATTCGGTCGAAGAAGAGGTCGCGGGCGGGATGAAGAAGATGGGTCTGGATCCGAGGAACATCAAATATGCCATCGTCAGTCATGCGCATCCGGATCACGACGGCGGCGCGAGGTTTCTGCAAGATCATTACGGCACGCGAGTCATCATGTCGCCGGCGGACTGGGATATGCTCGACAGAAGAAGCAATGGCACAAGGCCGAAGCGGGATATCGAGGCCTCCGACGGCCAGAAACTAACGCTCGGCGATGTGACGCTGACGCTCTACATCACACCCGGCCACACCCCGGGAACGATCTCCACCGTGTTCCCCGTGAAGGACAATGGAACGCCGCACATTGCGGCTCTCTGGGGCGGAGTGGGGCTGAATGCGGACCGTGAATCGGTTCAGACCTACATTCGGTCCGACCAGCGCTTCAGCGCCATCGTAAAGCAGGCGGGCGCCGATATTATCCTGGCTAACCATACCGATTGGGACAGGAGCAAGATCAATCTGCCGATGCTGGCTCAGCGCCAGCCTGGTAGCCCGAATCCCTACATCGTAGGCAATGCGAAGGCGTTGAACTTTCTGAAGGTCGCGGAAGAATGCGCGACGGCGCGCGTGATGGGGGCGAATTGAAGGCGCTGGCGCTCGTTGCGGCGCTTGGCGCCGCTCTGCATGGACAGGTAATCCGCACGGTTCCTACAACCTGGTGCGGCTAGACCCCGGGCTCGACTCGATTATCACGGCGGATTCTCCTCTGGAGGTTTTGGGCGAGCACTTCGGGCTGACCGAGGGCCCCGTATGGGTCAAGGATGCACAGGGCGGCTCCCTGCTGTTCAGCGATTGCGCGGCGAACGTGATCTACAAATGGCGGCCCGATGCTCCACTCTGGGTGTTTCTGGAACGCAGGGGGTTTACTGGCAGCAATAATTTGAACGCCGGACAGCAGACCATTGCGGGAAGGCTGGCGATTCTACTGATCGGCTCCAACGGCTTGGCTCTCGATCCGCAGGGGCGGCTGATCATCACGGCGATGGCGGACCGCACGCTGGTGCGCTTGGAAAAGGACGGCTCGCGGACGACGTTGGCGGACCGCTACGATGGCAAGCGCTTCAGCGGCCCGAACGGCGTGGTGGTGAAATCGAGTGGGTCGATTTATTTCGGACAGCGTGAACGGACTGCGCGGCGGCGGCGATAGCCCTCAGCGGGAACTTCCTTACAACGGCTTCTATTTGGTCAAGGATGGCAAGGTAACTCTGTTGGGCGGCGACCGCGACCGGCCGGGCGATTTTCCCAATGGCATCGCGCTTTCGCCGGACGAGAAAACGCTGTATGTCACGGCCGGATTTCGCAAGACAATGGTCTACGATGTGCTCCCGGACGACACGGTCGCCAACCCGCGCGTATTCATAGAAGCCGGCAATGATGGCATGAAGACCGACAGTCAAGGCAACTTGTATCTGGTGAATCCGGTGGGTCAGGGCGAAGTGGTGATCGTGGCTCCCAGCGGCAATCGGCTTGGATCGATTCAGTTGCCGCAGATCGGGGGCGAGCCGCGCCCGCGCATCTGCGCGTCGAATCTTGCCTTTGGAGATAGTGACGGCAAGACGCTGTACATCACGGCTTGCACTCATCTGTTCCGCGTGCGCCTGAAGGCATCTGGCGTGCGCGCGGAACGCTGAGCCGACCATTCATCCCTCAGCAATTCTCGCGATCTTGGCTGCAATTGCTCGCTGAACTTCCGAAACCTTGATTGCCTTAAACCTGTCCAAAGCAACCCGGCCATGCTCATCGTCGGTTGGAGCGTACATTGCAGCCAAAGCGAGACGACGATCCTCCTGCCCGGGCGGAAGGTTCTGCACTGCAGCCACAAGCACGCGCCGCACTGAAGCTTCAATTTTTGGGTAATTGCTCAACAGCCACGTGCGGTCTGACTCAATTGTAGCCGTGCAGAACGATCTCTTGACCTGACCGGAAGTATCTCGGCGCACTAAGGCGCTGCTCATGGAAGCTTGCCCCGAAAGATCCAGTTATTTCTGATTGTTGGGCGCGGCTCCACGCCCTCGCCCGCCCGTGGGGACCTGACGGCCGGGAGGGACATGCGTTAGGGTGTGCACAAAACGTAGCTTGCCCTTCTCTACCCGGAACAGGTGCGTGTCTGGCAGTCCGCCCACGCCGAACGTGCAGAACGCAACCACGGCTCCCGTCGTCTCATCGGCGATGAAGCGGCGGGCGACGATGTTGACGCCGCTCGGCACGCCAACCGAGCAACTGTCTTCCGGAACCCCCTTGCCCGTGCGGATGCCGCCCTCGGTCCGGTTGCAGGGATAACCCCACGGTACGGCGTCGGTCTTCTGCTCCAGGAAAGCGTCCAGGTACGCATTCGCGGCGGCTATCAAAGTCGCGCGGCTGTCGCGCTGCGCCGGCGGAATCGCGTCCCAATCCTCTCCCGGCGACCACTTCATGTAATTGTCTGCATTGAACAGCCAGTCGCCTTCCTGGGTCACCATAGATTCGATTTCGACGATCTTGTCGTGATTCACCCGAAGCCGCGTGCCGAGGACGTACGGATGGCTTTCATCGGTAACGATGATTTCGGTGAACGTTTGGCACGTCGTCGGGTCAATCAGGGTTCGATGAAAATCGATCTTCAGTGGCTTCTGAATGACACCAGACTTGATGTCGGCGACTTGCTGGTTCTCCATGTAGGCAAGCCCCTGCGCCAGCGGCATGCCGGAGGGATCGCCCTTGCCTTGCGCCGCAAGGTAGAGATCCGCCGCGGCTTGCAGGCCGTCGCGCGTGCAGACGACCTGCGCGAAGCCGACCGGCGCAAGGAGCGCGCCGGCCAGCGCCACACATCCGATAGCGGTTCGAATCATGATCACGCTAGAGCTTTTCCGTACAGCGCGAGCAGCCGGCTCCATGCCTTCTCGGCGTCGGGCTCCAAGTAGACCTGCGAGTCTGGAGGACACCAGCCGTGAGCGCCCTTATACACTTCGATCTCGGCGGGCAGGTTCGCCTTAGCGAAGGTGTCTTTCAGAACGGTCTTCTCGTTAGGCCTTTGCATGTCGTCGTTAGATGCGATCGCAATGAGGAATTGCGCTTTGGTCTTGGAGGCCTGAAGATGCGGGCTGTTGGGCATATCCGTCACGAGCCCGCCGCCATGGAACGAAGCGACGGCTCCGACGCGATCAGGCACGGCCGCGGCGGTGCGAAACGCGATCGGGCCACCCATGCAATAACCCTGCGTGCCCACCTTACGGTTCTTCGCGACCGATGGCTGCATGTCCAGCCAACCGATGAACGCTTTCGCGTCGGTCATCTGGGTCGTCTCGTTCAGCGCTTGCATCAGCGGCAGGAGTTGATTGATCGGGGTTGTCGCTCCCTGCTCCGCGGTCGGCGCCTTCTTGGCGCGATAGAACGGATTCACCACCAGCACGGAATAACCGGATTCGGCCAGCCGTTTACCCATCTGGCGAAACGCGGGCCGCAGGCCGAAGATATCCGGCCAGATGAGAACGGCTGGCGCAGTTCCCGTTGCCGGATGCACGAAGTAGCAGTCGGCCGTGCCGTCGGGCGTCTTCACGCTCACTTCCGATTCGGTCACCGTAACTGCGTTCGCGACCTTGGGCAGGAGCATGGCCACGCCCGCTCCCAGCATCATGCCGAATTGCTTTCTCGTCACCAAACCGAGCTTTTCGTATTCTTCCCGGTCCTTGTCAAAATGATCTTGATCGCACATATTGGCTCCTTATCGATGTCCACTATTCGCGGTAGACCGCACGTGTACGGATTATTTTATATCACTCAGTCTGCGGCGCGTGCGCGCCATGCCGTCGCAGCACATTTGCGATCTCAGAGTGGCCGCGGCGCTCGGCCAGGCTCAGCGGCTTCGTCCAATCGGGTCCATCCGTATTAGGATTGGCGCCCTTGGCGAGCAGGTATTCGACGATTGCTTGATTGCCCTCGCGCCCGGCGCCAGCCAACGGCGTGATCCCCTCCTCGTTGCGATAGTTCACGTTGGCTCCGCACTCCTCCACCAGAAATGCGACGGTACGAACGTGCTCTTCCGTATTCTTGTAATGCCGCCGAATGTCCCCCGCCATCATCAGCAGCAACGGATCCGGATTTGCGCCGTGCAGTTGCAGTAACTTGTAAACCTTCGGATACTTCAGCACGGTCCACTGGAGATTCCATAACGAGGCGTTCTCGAACCGAGCGCCGTAACGGATCGCCAGGCGCATGATATTCAGCGCGAGCTCTTCGCTGCCATTATCATCCCAGCCGTACGGCAGGACGTCCTTTGCCCTTGACGGATCGAGCTTCAGAATCTCGGCGATGACGTCTATGCGGTGGTTGGCTGCATACACCTGAAGCTCCATGGTTCCGCCGTAGGAATAGAGAAGATGGAGAATCACGGGGTGGCGCTGCGCTGCGAAAACAGAGTCGCCGGAAGAGTCAACCCAATGTTCCGGGATGGCGCCCTTCTCGAGCAGCAGTTGGACAATCTCGATGAAGCCCCTGCCTGCCGCTTCATGCAAAGAAAGCCCTCCCTGGCAGATTGCTTCCTTGGCGTTTGGATCTGCCCCGTGATCCAAGAGCAATCGGACTATACTCGTGTGTCCTTTCGAAGCGGCTCCGGAAAGCGGCCTGCGCCAGCACGGGTCGGCCGCGTTTGCTCGGGATGGATCGGCTCGCAGAAGTTCGCGTATGCGCGCTTCATCCCCGAGCGTTGCAGCGATTAGCGTCGTGTGCTCGGCGCCGCTCTTGAGGAGGAAATCGAGAATCTCTCGTTTCTCTTCGTTGCGCCACCAACGATGGAGTCCGAATAGCGCAATCACAGCGGGCGTCCTACCGTTGCCATTGCGTGCATCCACCGGACTGCCGCTCTCGACGAGCAGTTGGACCATCTCCAGATTGTTCGCCGCGACTGCGAGATGCAGCGGCGCATTGGCGACCGCGTCGATCTGCCGGACGCGTTCCGGCTTCCCTTTGACCAGCGAATGGACACGCTCGACATCTCCGTCGCGCACGGCCTGCCGTATGTTCCCCTCGTCTATCGGAGGACCGTATTGCCGATAAATGGCTGCTTCGATAGCCTCGACTACCGCGCGGTATCCGCGCTCCCGCAGTTCATTCGTCCAATCTCCGTAAATGTGCTGATGGTATTGCGCCGCAACCTCGAAGGGCACAGGGTTGGCTCCCGCTTCGAGCAAAAAGCGCACGAGTTCTTCGTGCCCGCGCCACGCCGCGAGGCCGAGAGGCGACCACAAACAGGATTCAGGATAGTAAAAGCGCGTATCGTAATCCGGACTGTTCAACACATCCGGATGGGCTTGCAGAAGCTCCCGCGCGCGCTTGACATCGCCCCGCTTGCAGACTTCGTGGAGTTCCTTGATCTCGACAAAGCGCGGATCAGGGTTTGCCATCGCGGATCACGGCGTGCAGTGGGCCGCGCTGCCCCCACGTTTATCGCGATAGACCCGGTGGCAATGCATGCAGGAGTCGGAGAGCTGGTTAGTGGCTTCGCTCACGACCTCCTGGCTC
>DASQJB010000443.1:0-4052 GCA_035631295.1 Bryobacteraceae bacterium
TATGCGAGCAGGGGGCAGCCGGCTCCGTGCGAGTTATCGGGCACGGCATGGGTGGCCTGATCGTTCGGCACTTCGCGAGCAAGCGGGCCGAACAGTGGGACGAGCTGACCAAGGACGGCGGGAGGCTCGTAATGCTGGGGACGCCGAGCGGCGGCTCGTGGGGCATCGCGCGCACGCTGGCCGGGCGTTCGCGGCTCTCGCGGATGCTGGCTCTGCTGGGGCGCCATAGCAGCGAGGAAACCGCCATGGTTTTCCAAGGCATGCCGGGATTGATCGATTTGCTTCCCGAGGCGATGCTCGATCCAGCGGCATGGAATGGGATGGAGGTGCGCCCGTCCAAGGAGGCTCTAGAGGCAAGCCGGCAGTGGCGCGACGAGCTAGGAAAAGCGCAGATCCCTACCGGACGCATGTTGTACGTGGCTGGATCGGATGCGGCGACTCCTTTGGGTATGGACGACTATTCGGCGGAAGGCGACGGGGAGGTGGCTCATGCGCTCGGCATCCCGCCGGGCGTCAGAACATGGCACAACACCGGCGCCGCGCACGGCGATCTGATCGCGAACCCGGCGCCACTGATCGATTTGCTGAGCAAGGGAGCGACGGCGGTTTACGATTCGACATTTCATCCTCCGTTGAGCGCGGTGATCGACCGGGATAGGCTGCTGGCCAGAGAGAGGGCGGTCTTTTTTCCCTCCGAGGCGGACCTGCGGGATGCGGCGCTGGTGCGAAGGGAAACGGCGGCCGCGAAAACCGCGGCCTTGAAGATAAGAGTGACGCACGGGCATCTTCGCGAATCGCGGCATCCAGTGATTGTAGGCCACTACGCGGGGGATGGAATTGTCAGCGCGGAGGCCGCGCTGGACCGGCAGCTTGGAGGAAAGCTTTCCACGCGCTTCCACATGGATCTTTACCCAGGACCGCAGGGGACGGTGGAAGTGATACGCGCGCCGGGCAGCCATCCTGCAGGAGCGATCGTGATCGGGCTGGGGGAAGTGGGCGAGATCACGGCAAGCAAGGTGCGGCGAGGCGTGCTGGAGGGATGCCTGCAATACGCGCTCATGACAGGAGAAGATCCGCAAGAGGACGGCGCGATGCCATCGGCGGCGGTGAGTTCGCTGCTGATCGGCGCTTCGGGAGGGCGGGCCATCAGCATTGCCGATTCGGCGGCGGCGGTGGTGCGCGGAGTGGTGGAAGCCAATCGCGTGCTTCGGCGGCAGCAGGCGGGGCGAGTATGCATCGACGAAGTGGAATTTGTGGAGCTGTACGAAGACGCGGCGATTGAGGCGGCCAAGGCTGCCGCCGCGCTCGGCGAGGTTTTAAGGGATACGCTCGAGCGGGGAGAAACGATCGAATTCGACGGGCGACTGCGGACGCTTTCGAGCGGATTATCGCGGCGCAGCGTGAATCCATACGACACGGGATGGTGGCGCAGAGTCCTGATCGAAGGCGGAAAGGCGGATGACGCGCAGCCGGCGCAAAAGCTTTCTTTTGACAATCTCACCGACCGCGCGCGAGCCGAGAACACTCATACGGAAAGCCAAACCTCGCTGGTCAACAATCTGCTGGAGTCGGCGACGTCGCAGACCTCATACGACAGCGCGGCCGCGGCGGCGTTGTTCGAGCTGCTGGTTCCTAATTTGCTGAAGGACCAATCTGCGGAAGAGGCGGATTTGGTGCTGGTGGTGGACGCGGCGGCGTCACGCTATCCGTGGGAGCTGATGGGAGAGCGCTCACGGGACAAGGTTTCGCCCCTGGCGGTGCGGATGGGAATGATCCGGCAGTTGAAGACCGAGCGGTTTCGCGTGGGACCGACGGCTGCGCGGGACTACAGCGTCCTTGTAGTCGGCGATCCGACGGGAGGAAAAGGGCTTCCGGAGCTGAAAGGCGCGCAGGAAGAAGCGCGGATCGTGTCGGATCTGCTTTTGCGCCGCGGGTATTCCACGCCGCAGCCACCGCTGATCGGCCCGTCCGAGCCAGGGGACATCGTGAAGGCGCTGTTTGCACGCGATTGCCGCATCCTGCATCTGGCCGGGCACGGCGAATACAACGCCAAAGAACCAGCCCGAAGCGGCATGGTTCTGCGCCGGAGCGACGATCCGGCCGAGCGTGTTTTTCTCACGGCGATGGAAGTCGAGCAGCTCCGGAGGGTTCCCGACTTCGTGTTTATCAACTGCTGCTATTTAGGAACGATGGACCTGGGCTTTCCCGCGCATCGGTTCGCGGCGAGCATCGCGCAGCAGCTGATCGAAATGGGGGTGAAGGCATCGATCGTTGCCGGGTGGGCGGTGGACGATGCCGCCGCAGTCGCGTTTGCGCGGTCGTTTTACCGGTGGATGCTGGCCGGCCGGAAGTTCGGCGAAGCGGTGAAACGGGCGCGAGCGGACGCCTTTGCGCTCGGCCGCAACAACACCTGGGGAGCTTATCAGTGCTATGGCAATCCGGATTTCGCTCTGACGCTGGAGCGGGATGGCGAAGACGCTGCGTCGCGGCGCTTTTACGCCCGGCGGGAATGCATCGACGAGTTGAAGAATATCTCCGCTGAATCCCAAGGAGCGACGGCCGAGGAGATCGAGCGGCTGAAATTACGTGTGGCGACGGTAGAGCGCGGGCTGGGCACCTACTGGCGCGATGGCGAGTCGCTGTTCGAGTTGGCAGAGGCATTGAAGTCCACAAGAGACTTCGAGCCCGCGATTGCGGCCTACCAGGAAGCGATCAGGCAAGAGAAAGCTTCCGCGCCGGTGAAAGCTATCGAGCAATTGGCGAACGTAATGGACCGCTTCGCGGCGAGCCGGTTCAAAGACGACCCTGGCGGCGCGCGGGAACATTGGGATGAGTCAGAAAGACGGCTGGCAAGCTTGAACGATCTACTGGGCAAAAGCAAGGAGCGCTTGAGCCTGCTGGGAGGAATCTACAAACGCAGAGCCGGACAGGACGCCGCGAAAAGAGCCGAATTCCAGCAAAAGGCGGTGGAGTATTACACGGAAGCGTATGAATATTCGCGCGATGAGTTAAAGGCCCCGGATCCGTATCCCGGGTTGAACGCGATCGCGCTGGCGTGGCTGGCGAGCCGGGAAGTCGCATTCGAGGAGGAATGCATCGCGGAAGCGAAGAGCCGCAGGGACGCCGCGGACTTCTGGGACCGGATCTACCATCCCGACGCTTTGCTGCTCGAGCTTTTGAGGCGCGGCAGGGGAAGCGAAGAGGAGGTAGTCGGCGCATACAAGACCGCGCTGCAGCACGCTGCGCCGAACGAGAAGGGCTCGGCAACAGGGCAGCTTGAATATCTGAAAAATCAGACAGAGAATGTGGAGGCCGCTACCCAGTTGGCGAGAATTCTTGCAGCGATTGGCTGACGGCTCGCCTCCGTTCTACGTGGGTTCGAGCAGCGCCGTGATCGCAGATTTGTCGCGTCGATTTCGGCGACGCCGTTATGCTTCCCTCGACATTGCGCCTCTGCCGGCCTGGTGGTGCTATTCCACCGGCTGGTTCCATGCGGTGCGCTGCGCCCCGAGGTAACCCATTGATTGTATTGCGCGATGCGTTCGGCTCCCAGGATGCATTCCGCAGGGTGGAGTCAACAAGGAGCCGAGGCCATGAAAAACTTGAATTGCACAAAATGGATATCTTGGGCACTGGTCCTTGCGGGCGCAATGCTAATGAACAATGCGACGGCAATGGCGCAGGATTACGGTTATCCCACCGGTTACAACTACGCACCAGGGGGGCAACTCGACAGCTTGGTGTCGCGGATCGCGCTCTACCCGGATCCGCTGCTGGCCCAGATCTTTACCGCTGCCGCTTTTCCCGATCAGATTGCCGCGGCTGCGCAAGGTTCCGGCGGACCGTTTGATCCTTCTGTCGAGGCATTGATGCAGTATCCGACCGTGTTGCAGATGATGGCGTCCGACCCCGGCTGGACGCAGGCTCTTGGTCAAGCCGTGATGCAGGAGGAAGGCGCGGTGATGGACGCGATCCAGAATTTGCGGCGTGAAGCCCAGCAGTATGGATACCTGCAGAGTGGTCCGCAGATGCAGGTGGTGGATGACGGCGGG
>DASQJB010000444.1:0-15233 GCA_035631295.1 Bryobacteraceae bacterium
TCGCCGCCCGAGAGCCGGCCCAAGGGGCCCTCCGAGCAGGGCGACAGCCCCATGGTGACGCTCGCTACCGACGCTCTGGCTGTGCCCGACGTGGCGAATAATCGGATTCAGCTCCTGCTGCACAATGCCAGCAATTACGTCGCGGGAAAAGAGGACAAAGATTACGTTATAAAAACCTTGGCCACCGACCAGCGGGCTTTGCAGGCCAGCCGGCCCGCGGAACGGCAGGTTTTGCGGCCAGCGGTGGAGATGGACACCCGGCCTCTTTACCGTTTGGCGTATCGAACGGAAAACGGCGACCGGAGGCAGATCCTCGACGCCCGCATCGAGCTGCATCAGCGATTCGCGCTTCCTTTGGCGTGTCTTCTGTTGGCGCTCTCTGGAATTCCGCTGGGAATCACCAGCCGCAGGGCCGGCAAATCCGCGGCTGTGGTGATGACCGTGGCGATCGCCTTTGGCTACTACGTGGGCCTGATCGGACTGATTAGCCTGGCGGGACAATCCAAGCTTCCGCCGGGCATTGCGGTGTGGCTGCCCAACGCCGCCTTCGCCATCTTCGGGCTGGTCATGCTGGTCCGGCTGGAATCGCCGGGCGATCGCGACGTGATCGGCGCTCTGATCGGTTTTTTCCGCTCCCTGCGCAACCGCCCGCAACGCATGCTCGGGCGCTTCGGGCCCAGGCCGCTGCCCTTGCGATTCCCTCTGCTCGTTCATGTCGTCGACACCTACGTTCTATCGAGCTTTCTGTTTTATTTCGCGCTTTGGCTTCTGAGCTTCGTCCTGATCTATCACATGTTCGAGTTTTTCCGGCTGCTGAGCGACATCATCAAAAACAACGTTGCAATTTCGCGGGTCCTTCAGTATCACCTGTTTTTAACTCCGCGCCTGGTCTCCTCTTTCGCTCCTGTGGCCGTGCTCGTCGCCGTGCTGGTGGTGTTCGGAGTGCTCGCCAAGAACAATGAAATCACCGCATTCAAGGCTTCCGGCATCAGCGCGTACCGCCTGGCCGCGCCAGTTCTCATCGCCGGTCTATTTTTAAGCGCAGGCTTGTTCGCCTTCGACCATTACTGGGTTCCCGAGTTCGACCGCCGGCAGGATCAGATCTACAACAACGAGATCAAGGGCCGCCCCGCCCAAACCTATCTGCAAGCCGACCGCAAATGGATTTATGGCCAGGAGGATCGAATTTACTACTACAAGTATTTCGATGCGACTGAAAGAGTGATGGGCGACGTAAGCGTTTATGAGATCGACCCGGACCGTTTCCAGCTAAAACGGCAAATCTACGCCCAGCGCGCGCGTTGGGAGCCGGCGCTGAAGAAATGGGTGTTCGAGAATGGCTGGAGCAGCGACATCGACGGCTCTCACGTGACGAAATTCAATCCGTTTCCCGGTGGCACGCGCACATTTTCGGAATTGAGCGAACGCCCGGACTATTTCCTGAAAGAGGCGAAGCAATCGCCGCAGATGAATTTCCGGGAATTGCAATCGTATATTGCGGAACTGAAGCGGAGCGGGTTTGACACCACAGCCCTCCAAGTGCAATTCCACAAGAAATTTTCCAAGCCACTTTTCGCCTTGATTCTGGCGCTGGTCTCGATCCCGTTTGCGTTTCTGGCCGGGAACCGGGGCGCTATGACCGGCGTCGGCATCAGCTTGGCCATCCTCCTTCTATACTGGAGCGCGGACCAACTCTCCGAACAGGTGGGCAATTTGGGCCAATTGTCGGCAGCAGTGGCCGCATGGTCGCCGGACGTGATTTTTTCCCTCGCCGGGTTGTATTTCCTGGCCCGGATGAGAACGTAGTCTTCCGGCTAAACTAGACTTATGCATCGGTTTTTGCTGCACAACGGAGAGGTTCGCGAATCCTCGGAACCGCTCGCATCCTTTGGGCAGGTCGGCCTGCTCAGCGGGTGGGGAGTTTTTTCCACAATCCGGATCTACGATGGCATTCTGTTCGAGTGGGAGCGCCATTGGGCCAGAATGGCTTCCGACGCGCGCCGGCTGCGGGTTCCCTTCCCAAACAACAGCGATAAGGTTGCCGAGGACCTGAACCGGCTGATCGAAGCCAATGAGGCTTGGAACGCGACTATGCGTCTCGTGGTGGTGCGCAACAGAGGCGGAATCTGGGAAGGCCCCGTCTCCCGCGATTTCGATATCGTCGCTCTGACTGCGGCGGTCTATCCGTGGCGGGAAAATCTGTTAGGTGGCGATGGCGTGAAACTCGGACTGGTTCCACACGGGCGGCATGCCGCCAATGAATTCGCCGGCGCCAAAATTCTCTCCTGGGCTCAAAACCTGGTGCTCTACGAGCGGGCGCATGAGCAGGGCTACGATGAAGTCGTGTTGCTGAATGAGCGCGGAGAAGTGGCGGAGTGCAGTTCCGGCAACATTTTCGCCGTTTTCGGAAACCGGGTGTTCACGCCGCCGCTCTCTTCGGGCTGTTTGCCTGGAATCACGCGCGTGGTGCTGCTCGAAGAAATCCGCGTTCCGGAGTTTCAGCTTCAGGAAAGGGTTCTTGTCCCTTCGGATCTGGAATCCGCGGACGAGGTTCTCATCACGTCCACCACCAGAGAACTGCTTCCCGTGGCGTCGATTGAAGGGTTGAAGATACGCCGCGGCCACGGCGCGGCAGATCGTCTGCTCGAAGCATTCACCGGGCGCGTGCGATCCTATGTGGCGGAGAAGCGCCTCATTCCTGCGGGCGCCGATTTCAGCGGATAACTAAAGGCATTTCGGTGAAATGCAGTTCATTTGCCCCAAATGCGGAGGGCGGGACCGTCCATCGCAATATCGCACGTTCCGGGAATTCCTCAAGAGCTGGATTGGCATCCATCCCATACGTTGCCGCGTTTGCCGCCATCGCTGGCAAGTCAGCGGCTGGTCGAAAGAATCTTGGAAGTACGCGCACTGCCCGCGATGCCGGCGGCAGGCGCTGGCGACTTGGAATGAACGATATTACCGCCCGCCGCTGCGGACGGTAATGCTGCTCCGGCTCGGGGCGAAAGCGTATCGCTGCGTGCCCTGCCGCTGTAATTTCGCGAGCTTCCGCCCGTGCCGGGTTCCACTGGAGCGGAAGCCACCGGGAGAGGCGGCGCTCCAGTCTGCCAAAAAATCTCTCGCAAAGGCGCAAGGTACGCAAAGAAAAACCTTTGCGTGCTTTGCGCCTTTGCGAGAGACCTATTGAAACTGCTCCCAATCCTTTCTTGCAATCCGATAGAGCACGTGCTGGCGCAGGCGGTGGCCCTCTGGGAGTTCCGGATGGTCGAATTCTTCGGAAAACTGCATCCCGATCCGCCGCATGACCGCCAGGGATCGCGCGTTTGCCGGAACAGCGAAGGCGACGATTTCGCTCAGCGCCAATTGCGTGAACCCGAATTCAAGAGCCGCTTTGGCGCCTTCGGTGGCGTATCCGCGGCCCCAAAAGGGGCGCGCCAGCCGCCACCCAATTTCTATGCAGGGCGTGAAATGTGCTTCAAACCCGGGACTCCTCAGACCGATGAAGCCAGCAAAGGAAGCCTCGCCCGGAATTTCCACCGCCCAGAAACCGAATCGGTTCTGAGCGATTTCGGCTTCAACGCGATCCGCAGCCGAGTCGCTCTCCTCGGGCGTCAAAAGGGCGGGGAAGTGCTCCATGACCGCCGGATCTTGGCCCATCGCTGCGAATGGCTCGCGATCTTCGGCGCGCCACTGGCGCAGCAGGAGCCTGGGGGTGCGGATCACGTATCCCGGCTCAAAAAATCCAGGTGCAGAATTCCGCGCTCGATGGCGATCGTGACCGCGTGCGTGCGATCCGACGCGCCCAGCTTTTCGAGAATGTTCTGCACGTGCATTTTGATGGTGCCGTTTGCCGTGCCCAGCTTGTGAGCGATCTCTTTGTTGGCCAGTCCGCGCGCTACGTAGCTCAGCACCTCGACTTCGCGAGGCGTGAGCGCCACCTGCGGGAAATATTCGCTCAGCCGCTCGGCCACCTCCGGCGGCATCAGCCGTTTTCCGGATTGAACCGTACGGATCGCCTTTACGATCTCCGAGTGAACCATCTCCTTCAAGATGTAGCCGCGAACGCCCGCCTCCAACGCGCGATAGATATCCTGATCGCCGTCGTAGCTGGTGAGGGCGATAATGCGGGCGTCGGGATCTTCGCCGCGAATCGCGCGGGTGGCTTCCGTGCCGTCCATTTGCGGCATCCGCAAATCCATTAGCACGACGTCAGGATGCAGCTCGTGAAATTTCTGCACGGCTTCCCGTCCGTCGGACGCCTCGGCCACCAGTTCCATGTCGGGTTCGTTCGCCAGGATCGAGGCGACGCCCTTTCGGACCAAAGGATGGTCGTCCACACACATTACTCGAATCGTGTTTTCCATTATGTTTATTTCACTGTCTCCGGCAGAGTTTGATGAACGGCGGCGGCCGCGGCCCGGCCTACTGGAGCCATGATCGTCACCGTCGCGCCCCGCCCTGGCGCGCTGTTGAATTCAATTTCCGCGCCGATTTGCGCTGCCCGTTCCTTCATGCCGATAATCCCATAATGCCCGGGCCGCGTATGCCGATAATCGCCATTCTCAAAACCGCAACCATCATCGGAAACCGACAGCTGCAAACCCTGCGGGGCGGCCCTCAGGGCCACCTCGATACTGTGCGCCCCGGAATGTTTCACGGCGTTGGAAATCGCTTCGGAGGCGATGCGCAGCAGGTTATATTCGAACTCCGGCGCCAAGCCCCTCGGGCTTTTGTCCAGTTTTAGCTTGAGCCGGATATCCTTGGTTTCGGTGATTTGCCTGGCGGCTTGGGCGATGGATCCGGCGAGACCGGAGTCCGGCTCCGGCGCGCTGCGTAATCCCGCGACGCTGCGCCGCGTTTCACGAAGGCAAGTCGCCGCTTCCTGGACAATCTCCTGAAGCTTGCCGCGTTCTTCCGCCGACCGCAGCTTGCCCACCAGGGCTTGCAATTCCATTGTGATTCCGGAGAAGCCCTGGATCAGAGTATCGTGGAGCTCCCGCGCGATGCGGCTGCGCTCGGCGACGATCAGATCGTATCTTTGTCCAATGCCGGCGCGCAGCCGGCGAATTCGCAATTCATACAGGCCCCAGGCGATGAATCCAGCCAGAACGGCCAGCGCTGGGAAAAACCAGATGCGCTGATACAGGTGCGGCGCCAAAGCAAACTCCACCACGCTTCCAGCTTCGTTGCAAAGGCCGTCGCCGTTGCACGCCGTGACGCGGAAGTGGTATTTGCGCGGCGGCAGGTTCGTATAATACGCCTCGCGCCGCGTTCCCGCGTCGATCCAATTGCGGTCATAGCCGTCGAGCATATAGCGGAAACTGAGGCGCGCGGGCGCTACGAAGCTCAGCCCCGTGTAGTTGAACTCGATGTTTTTCTGCCCGGGGGCGAGGTCTCCGATAGCAGCCGGTGCCTCCCGCTCGCCGTTGACGATCGGATTCTCAATGACGACAGGCGGTGGAGGAACATTGCGCGTCAACCGGTTGGGATTGAGCACGATCATGCCGCGAATGGTGGAGAACCATAGCCGCCCGTCCTCCATCCTCCAGACAGCGGGCTGAACACCCTGCTTGCATTCGATCACTCGCAGCGCGTCCGTGGGACTGTACTGAGTGCTGTTGACCTTTTTGATTTCGCCGGCGGCAAAGCGACGCAGGTCGGCGCGGGAGACGGAGAAAATGCCCTTGCTGCACGCCATCCACAGACGGCCCTGATCGTCGGCGCTGATTCCATAGATCTCGTTGTCGAACAAGCCATCGCGCATGAGCAACAAAGAGGTTCTCAACTGCCCGCCCCAATCGTCGAGAAGCCGAAGTCCGCTGCCGTTCATACCCAGCCAAACCAATCCTTCCGGATCGCGGTAGATCGCATCGACGTTGCGAATCGGCATTCCATTCGGCGCGATTTCCTCGATCTTTCCGTCCCACACGCGGAAGACCCCATGCTCCGTGGAAAAGATCGGACGCCCTGCGCGATCGCCGGCCAAGGCCACTACGGGATCGCGCGAGCCCCCGGCCGGGATGGAGACCGCGCCGTTCTTCAACATGGCGAGCCCAGCTTCGGTTCCCACCCAGAGAACTCCGGCGCTGTCGGGAAAAAGGGCGCGGACTTCGTCGGCGGGCAGTCCGTTTGCCCGAGTGAATGCGGCTTCGATGCGCCCCTCCCGCAGCTTGTTCAGTCCGCGATCGGTTCCGATCCATAAAGCGCCATCCTGGTCCTCAGCCAGGGCCAGCACTTTATCAGAGGCCAGTCCGTGGCGCAGGCGCATTGAACTAAAGCGCCGCCCGTCGAAGTGCGCCAATCCCGCATCGAGCAGACCTACCCAAATGTCTCCATTCCGGTCCTGCAACACCGGACCCGCGTCGTTGCTGGGCAACCCTTCGTTCACGGTATAGGGAATCGCTCGCCCTTCCACAAATTGGTTCAGTCCGTGCTTGGTGCCTACCCACAAGCTGCCTTCCCGGTCTTGATACAGTGAGGAAACGCTGCTCTGGGAGAGCCCATCCTGCGGCCGGAAGCTTTCTAGCTCACCATCCCTTAGCCGACTGAAGCCTCCACGCGTGCCGATCCAAAGCACGCCATCCTCGCTTTGGCCGAGCGACAAGATCGAGTCGTCGGCGAGGCCCTCCTTTTCGGTATAGAGCCGCTGCTGGCCTCCTGTCACCTCCACCAGTCCCGCGGTTGTACCCGCCCAGAGCGTCCCTCGGGAACATGCGATCGCTCGCACGCCCGCGTCGGCGGGGAGAGATCGCAGAGGATAAGTTTCAAAACCGCGCGTCCTGCGCGCAAGAAGCTCGGGTCCGTCCCCCGCAACCCACAGCACCCCATCGTCGGCCATACAGGCGGCGCGGACAAGATCCGCGCCTCCTACCAGGCGATTGGGCAGATGCTCGACTTGGATTTTGCTCTCGTGCAAACGCGCGAGACCATTTGTCGTGCACGCCCACACATCGCCGTTTTTTCCGGGAACCAGGCATAAGACCGTGTCGGACGGCATCCCCTCGGCCGAGCCGTAGTGCGTAACAGCGGCATCATGGATATGCAGGATGCCTACATCGTTGGTTGCGATCCACAGCCCGCCTGACGGATCCTCGAATCCGGCCCGGACCCAGAGGTTTTCCGGCAAGCTGCGGAAAAACTTTTCGGCGGGCGCAAAGGTCACGCCATCGAATCGCACCAGTCCGGTCTGCGTTGCCAGCCAGATGAAGCCTTGCTTGTCCTGCCAGATGTCATAGATCGTTCCGGCCGGCAGTCCTTGTTGCAAGGTCCAGATCCGATGGACGTACTGCGTCAAGTTGCGGTTCGGATCCAGCGCCAAGAGCGTCCCAGCGCACAGGAGCAAAAGGGCCGGCACGAGGCGCTTCATATGTCCTATTGTCTAACTATTTTAAAGGACGTGTCCCCGGCCTAAAAGTTAACCACTGGAAAAAGGACAGGTTAACGCCGCCCTTTGGCATACACCGGCTTTTCAGAGTGCCTGTGGAGCGTGCGAGTGACGGGAGGAATGAGCGGCAGAAGGACTGAAGTCCGGGGCTAAAGCCCACCCTCCAAAAATTCTAGAACATGACTCCGACGCCGGCGGATACTTCCGTTTGATGAACCCATCCACTGGCGAGCGCCAAGCCGAACGGAATCGGGGTGACGTACTGTCTTACGTCTACGCGGGCTCCCCAAAACCCGGTTATCTTCATTTTTACGCCCGCGCCGTAATTGAAGCCGAGTTTAGTCGAGCCACCGCCGCTCGTCGCGGAGGAGCCCGGCGGAACATAATTGGCGAACCCAACTCCTCCGGTGACAAATGGGCGGAAGCGCGCCTCTTCCCGGGTGCCGTAAGCCATGGCGTTGAAGGTCCCCTGATGAATCGCCATGCCTTGTTCGACTGCCGGCTGCACATCGTTATATTTCAGATGCGTGCGGTTGTAAGCGTAGCCAACCTCGCCGCCGAGGTGCGACTTCACGTTGAACCCGAAGCGGAATCCGAAACGGAAACCATCGGTCAATTGCAGATCTTTGCCATTGTTTCCGATTGACTGACACTGCGCGCCCGTGCTGCAAAGGCTGGGGTCCGCTCCCAGATAGGTGGATATTAAAGATTCCCCCGCGCTAAACCAAACATCGGCCGATTGTGCCCACACGGTTCCGGAGCCGGCCAGCAAAAGAACCGCCAAGACTGTTTTCATGACTTTCTTGATGCCCGTATTTGAATTTCAGTTACAGGGAACCTCAGGACCATAGCGCGGCCGCGTCCTCGCTCGTCAAACGAATGCTGCCTCGTCGTGCGCGGTCAAGTAAATTCGCCCCTCCAAATACTTTACTGCATTTCCGGCGATTCTCACACGCGGGCCGCGATCCTGGCACCACAGCTCGCCGCCTCGGGGCGAAATCTGCCGCGCAAACAGCTCCTTCTTGCCGAGCCGCGACGCCCAGTAAGGAATCAGCGTGGTGTGGGCAGAGCCGGTGACCGGATCTTCAGGGATGCCCTTGGCGGGCGCGAAAAAGCGGGACACAAAATCGCAATCGCGGCCCGGCGCGGTGGCGATCAGCATGGGCCGGTCAAGCGACGCGAGGCCGTTCATGTCGGGCCGCAAACCGCGGATATCTTCCTCGGCGTCGAAAACGCAGAGATAACCCTGGCCGGCCAGCGTGACCGAAGGCTTCGCGCCCAGCGCGGCCTCGAGCAGCGGGTCGACAGCGCAGGGGAGCGGTGGCTTCGCCGGAAAATCGAGGGAGTAGAGGTCGCGGCCGTTTTCCCTGGTTTTCTCGACGGCCAGTTCTCCGCTCTTGGTGTCGAAGATCACGCGCGGGCCCGTGAGTTCGCGCCGGATGTCGAGGATCACGCTCGCCGCCGCCAGGGTCGCATGGCCGCACAGGTCTACTTCGACGGCTGGAGTGAACCAGCGCAGGCCATAACGTCCATTCTGAGGAACGTAGTAAGCCGTCTCGGCCAAGTTGTTTTCGGCCGCGATCGCTTGCATGGTCTCATCGGGGAGCCATTGTTCGAGCGGGCAAATCGCCGCGGGATTTCCGCGAAATAGGGCGCTCGAAAAGGCGTCGATTTGGTAAATTGGCAGTTCCATTCACTTACTGTATCGAACTCTCGACCTGCTCACCGTTTTGCTTGCCGGCAGAGTAGGCTTCGACCTGGGGAGCCGCAACCAATGGCGTCGAGACGAGTCTCGACGCGGCAGGCGAGAGTGCCTGCGCCACTGCGCGCGCGAAGATGGGGCCCCATCATGCGGTCGATGCAAGGGCGGGGTGGGAGCTTCGCTCTAACGTCAGCCTTCGCGTGGCGGCTTTGGCGTATGCGGTCAGGGGCGAGCCGGCGGCCCAGAACAGGCACACCATGCCCCAGGGCTCGTCGAAGCGCATCCGGCTCGCGCTCACCATGCCCGCGAGTTTCTTTTGCAGAGCGTTGCGCTTGTTTTGAAAGTCGTCGTTGTGGACCAGCGTCGTGGGATCGGCAGAGCTTACGAACGCGCGCATATCCTGAATCAGCGCGCCGGCCTGCACCATGGCTTCCGCCCAGTCCGTGATGACTCTCACGTCTCCCATCAGGTCCATCACGCGAATATCGTCCGTGCCAAGGCCAACCAGTGGTCCCAGGTTGACGTTTGCGCCTATGCTGAGCGCGGTGGGCCAGAGGGCATCATCGACGATGCGATAACGCAAGCGGTCGATCGCCTGATTCTCCGGGTCCAGCAACGCGCGCATCGCCTGGCGGCCGATTTCGAGGTAATCATGCTTCGGCCGGAGATTGCCGCCCGCATCGAAGAACATCGACACGCACTCCTCATCTCCAAACGACGTTCGCAGCACGCAGGTGGATGATTCTCCATCGATGAATCCCGCGAGAATTCCGCCCTTGTCCTCGCTCGAGAGAAGGTTCAGCGAGACGAACCAGCTCAGGTAGTCGCGCATGATCTGATGACTCGTGTTTCGGTTGAAGGCAAAGTGCACTTGGCTTGAATGCAAGTCCGGAAGCGTAACGGCCTTGCCTGCGCGATAGCTTGTGGTCGCCAGCAGAGAATCGAACATGACTTTGCGCAGCGCCTCGTTACGCGCCAGCGGATCGGTCAGCGCCGAGATCCGGTTTCCGGTGACAGTCTCCTTGATGGTCACGTCTCCGCTTACTTGATCCTGGACGACTTCGCTATTCCGGATCAGCTCGGCAACGGTGACATAGTTCAGAATTCCCAGCAGATTGATTTTGAGCGTGACCCCGCGTTGGCGCGTTGCGGTGAGCACGCTATTCAGCATCTTTACGCCCGGCGCCAGCTCGCCGCCGCTTTCCATGCCATTTTCCATTGCGGTGAGCAAGCTCAGATCGCCATGCAGGGCTTTGCGAACGGCATAGCTGGCTTCGGCGCTTAAGCGCGCAGGCTGAATCTCATACTGGAACGCCGCCTGGTCGTCTGTCATCGCGGAGAGGACCGCATCGACCGAGGCGTGGAGGCTATGATCCAGACCGCGTTTGATGGCTCCTGCCAGCGTCGCGATCTCGTCTGGCTGCAAATCGGCAACCCACTTCGCGTCTCCGGTGGGGTCTTTGCTGATAGCGCCGAGCGCTGGAGCTATGAGATCTGACACTACCGTCCCGCCGCTTACAGTAATTCCAGCGGATGCCGAAAGACCGGCCATCCATGTGGTTCCGCGCTCTCGGAAGAAACTCAGCTCGATGGTGTCCACGTCTTTGCGGCGCGTCCGAATTTGATAGGCCCCGGAAATGTTGAAGCTTGCAGTAAGACCCGCCGTCGCCCCAGGATTCACCGCGATTGCGCCTAATCCTAGCGGCAGATTCACGGATGCAAGGGGATTTGGCGATACCGAAACTTGCACGCCACCGGAAACCGTCAGGCTGCCATGTCCGGAAACCGTGGCGATATCGTTGACGCTGAGTGCACTCAGATCGGACAGGTCCGCCGGAATCACGAAGTATGACATGGTCTGGCCTAGCGCACTTCCTAACGTTGGCTCGCCTTCGCCCGATGGAAATGCTTTCAGATATTCGAGGCTCAGAGAGCTGCTTTTGTCGAAACCAAAACTCAGGTCTCCCTCGGAGCCGCTTACGTTGACATCGAGCGCCCCCTGAAAGCGCGCGGAGACGTAGCCGGTGTGATCCGGAACGACGGCCGGGGCGTGAAACGGATCGGCGTCGAAGAGATTAGATCCGGTCGTAGCGTTGATGGAAATGGTGACCTGCGCGCCGGGCGCGATCTGGATCTCGGGCGCCGCGAGGCCGAGCTGGAATTCCTTGGCTGCTGACGCTTGGAATTGGATAGGCTTGGTAGCGGCCTGGCTGAGCACGAGATCCTTCCGCGCCAGGAAATCGGGGACAATGGCCAGATGCAGCAGTTCGGTTTTGAGGTACTTGATTAAAGACGAAGGGTGGCTCAGATCGATCTTGATAGCTTCAATTGGCTTGTCGAGTTGGTCTGTGATTTGTATGTCGGGCATGGCCGCGCGGCTCCTTTCGGCTTCACGGATCATAGCATTGGTTTGGGGAAGTTTTGATATACTGGCAGGCGCTTAAACCGAGGAGGTTAGACAATCACATGGCGCCACGCTTGAAGCAGCTCTCCACGCTCGTTTGGCTTGTTCCCCTGGGGATCGCCGCACTTTCGTTCTTCGCTCTCGCGCAGCAGCCCGCCGAAGGTCCAGGCGGAGGCAAGGCGAAGGGAGTGAAAGGGAAAGAAGGAGGGCCGCGCGCGCCTCTGTTTTTACGGGAAGAGTGGAAGCAGACTCCCGCGGGCGGCGAGCATGCCGTCACTCCCGCGGAAGCCGTGTCGAACCCCAATCTCGAGCTTAAACTCTACGGCCCGGATGCGAAAAACATCCAGCTAACCGGCGCAGCGGCAGACGAGGGCAATCCCATTCATCTCTGGAACGGCATCACCGAATCGCCGATCGCCGTGACGCTGCGCGACAAGAGTAATTTCGTAGACTTGACCGGCGTTGCCCGAATCAAATGGAACACGAAGATGTCGGGCCTGCATCAGGTTCATCCGGTAGTGAAGTTGGCCGACGGGACATGGCTGGTGGGGGATCGCGGAACGGGTTCGGTGGTGGATTGGCACGAAGATGACTTTTCGCTTGCCGACGTGCGCTGGCTCCGGCTGGACATCAACAAAATCCAGACGAAAGGAAATTTCCTCGAGAAGGCCGATTTGACCAAAGTCGACGAGGTCGGCTTCGCGGACCTGATGGCGGGAAGCGGCCACGGTCCGGGCGGTTGGGCCGATGTAGGAAAGATCGAAGTCTACGGCAAGGCGGTGGCCCGCTGACCGCGGACTACTTTCGCGCAGCCATCGTCTTCGGATTAGGCTGGGCGTGCCCCAGCACCGAGTGTGGCCGGTAGGGCTTTTCGAGCGCGGCCACTTCCTCCGGCGTCAGCTTCAAATCTATCGCCGTGATCAGCTCTTGCAAGTGGTGTAGTTTGGTGGCGCCGACGATCGCCGCCGTGACTCCTGGCGCCTGAAGGACCCAGGCGCACGCAACTTGTGCCGGCGAGACGCCGCGCCGTGCCGCGACCTCCGTCACGGCGTCGGCCACGGCGAAATCGTCTTCGGTGTAGTACATGTCTTTGGCGAACGTGTCCGCCTCAGCACGAACCGTCGAGCCTCCCTCGCGCTTCCGAGTGCCGGTAAGGAATCCGCGGGCTAGCGGGCTCCAGGGAATCACGGCAAGCCCTTGATCCATGCACAGCGGGATCATCTCTCGCTCTTCCTCGCGATAGACCAGATTGTAGTGGTTCTGCATGGAGGCGAAACGATGCCAACCGTGCTCCTTGGCCGTGTAGAGAGCCTTCGAGAGCTGCCACGCCGCCATGCTGCTGGCGCCGATATACCGCACTTTTCCCGCGCGAACCAACGAATCGAGCGCGTCCAGCGTTTCCTCTATGGGCGTATGCGGATCCCAGCGGTGGATTTGATACAAATCCACGTAATCCATTCCCAAACGCCGGAGCGAGCTGTCGCACGCTTCCAGAATGTGCTTGCGGCTGAGCCCGCGGCGGTTCGGTCCCTTTCCCATCACTCCGTGGACCTTGGTAGCCACTACGACATCGTCCCGCGAGGCCATCTCTTTGAGCAGCGAGCCGACAATCTGCTCGCTCACGCCCACGTAATACACGTCCGCGGTGTCGAAGAAGTTGATGCCGCCATCCAGCGCCGCGGCGAAGTGCTGCCGCGCCTCCTCTTTGCCGACGTGCCATCCGCGGGTTCCGGTGGCCCACTCCGGGAGGTCGCCTTCGCCGTAGCTCATGCAACCCAGGCAGATTCTCGATACGGTAATTCCGGTGTTGCCAAATTTGGTGTATTGCATTGTCTCTGCTAGTTTAATACCGGGCAGGAAAGACCCTCATCCTTTGCGGTATCGTGAATGCTGATGAAAAAAATCGAAGCTATCATCCAGCCGCACAAGTTGGAGGACGTCAAGGAGGCGCTGAAGGCCATCGGCATTGATGGCATGACAGTCACGGAAGTGCGCGGCCACGGCCGGCAGAGGGGGCACAAGGAGGTCTATCGCGGAATGGAGTACCAGGTCGACCTGCTGCCGAAGATGAAGCTGGAGATCGTGGTGCCTAGCGAACGGTCGACGGAAGTGATTCGCGCGCTGGCGGACTCGGCGAGGACGGGGAAAATCGGCGACGGAAAAATATTCGTCTACGATGTCGCGGAGGCGATCCGGATCCGCAATGACGACCGGGGAGAAAACGCGCTGTAAGCTGTCAGCTATCAGATAGAACCGGCAGAGGGTCCGGCTTCTCATCTCCGGCGCGTTCCATTTGCAAATACCGAGGATCAAGCAGGCGATCGCCCTCGATGTTCCCCATGGCGGAGAGCAGCGACTCCTTCACGCGCGGATAATCTCTTTCGAGATCCGCGATCAGGCCTCTGAGCGAGCGGCGCACCTCACCGCTCCGTTGCGAACAGCCGCAAGGGATTACGGGCGCGCCGAGGGATTCGGCGAAGCGCGCCGTCAGATCCTCGGTGACGAAGACCAGCGGGCGAATCAGCCGGAAATCGCGCTGGCTGGACCAGGTGACGGGAGGCAGGGCGCTGGTGCGGCCGGTGAACAGTGCATTGCGCAGAAACGATTCGCAAAAATCGTCAGCGGTGTGGCCGAAGGCGATCACATTCGCACCCAGCCCGCGCACGATCTGGTAGATCGCGCGTCGGCGGAAACGGCTGCATAGATCGCAGCCGTGATCGGGTTGTTCCTCGATCAGCCGCACCGACGGATTGTCGCGATGATACGTCCAGTCGATTCCCCGAGCCTTGAGATATTCGCCCATCGGCTCGAACGGACGCAGGAATTTTCCCTGCTCGACGGTGAAGGCGCAAACTGTGAACTCGACAGGCGCTCGCTTTTGAAGCAGGATGAGGGCCTCCAGGAGCGTGAGCGAATCTTTCCCTCCGGAAAGCGCCACCGCGACACGGTCGTCTTCGCGGATCATTTTGAAGCGTGCGACCGCTTCGCCGACTTTCCGGAGGAGAGTCTTTTCGAGGTCCAAGCGGGCTTACCCGTGACCGAGGTACATCAGCCAGCTTAATCCGAAGATCGCGCCGACGAACCAGGCGAAGCAATAGGCCGCGTAACGAACCCGCTCCCTATCCGTTCGCTTGGTAATCACGCCCAGAACGATGGATGTCAACAAGGCGAATAGAAGCGAGGCTTCGAAATGGGAAAGGTTTACCTTCGGCATTTTATTCCTTTTGACGAGTGGCGATTTCGTAGGCGTCCACCATGCCCAGCACGTTCAGCAATCCAGCCCCCACCAGGAACTTCGTGCCGTAATCGTGAACATGGCCCGCGATGTCCGGCTGCGCGTATCCCAGCCAGACTGTGAGAAAGTAAAGAATTCCGCTCATCACGTTGCCGAGAAAACCGCCGACGTAAATGACCGTGGTGAGCAGATCGCCGGTCATGGGACTGAACAAGGCCCCGCGCATCATCAAGCCCAGCAGGAACATCGCCGCCACGCAGGCCGCGATCAGCCCGCCGCGCCCCGGCCTTTTTAGCAGCAGATGCCCGCCACCCGGTACAAACCACGCCAGAAGCACGGCCGGCAGCCATCCGCCCGGCGATTGAGCCGTTTTGTTTTCCACATAATAATTTTATCGCACGATGATATCCATACCAATTTCCCGAGACCTGCTTTTCGATTGGGCAGCCAAGGCGGGGCGTGTGCTGGCGGTCCTTGCTCTTGCCTGGCTGTTTGCGGGCATTGCCCG
>DASQJB010000445.1:0-19785 GCA_035631295.1 Bryobacteraceae bacterium
CTCTCGATGCTGGCGCAGCTCCGGAAGGATGTGGTAGAGCATTGCCGCTCGATCGCGCGCACCTTCGGTGCCGAGTTCAAGGCCGACCGCGATTTAAAAGCCCGCGTGCTGCGTCTCGAACGCGCCTTGCTTCCCCCGAGACCGAATCCCCGCGGCCGGCCCGCCAATCCGACCGTGACCCGAGCGATCACGCTGTATCGGAAGTTTCGCCGCGAATCTCCGGACGAGAGCCCGCGGAAACTCTGGGCCAGAGTCTATCCAAAAGTGATTGATGGATGGGCAAACATGTCGGATCTAGAACAACGCAACGCGCGTGACGAACTGCGGGAACGGATCGCTTGGCGCCGGAGGAAACGTCGGAAAATCCCCACTCAATTAACCGTCTAGTTTTTCAGCCGCGTGTCGTGGCAGAGTCTTAATCGTGACGTACGATCAGGTCTCGGCTGGAAAAGACAAGGTCGAAAGATTCGTCAGAAACGTTTTGCAGGACGATGATCGCGTGGACAAATAGCCGACGAATCAGTGGAGTCTTACGCCGACCGAAAACATTACGTTATTAGCAATCCACTGGAAAGGAGCCCATCACGTATGGCAAACGGAAACGGAGACCCCCGCACCAAGGCCGAGCTATTGGACGAGATCGACGATTTGCAAAATCAATTAGACGCAATCAACGACATCCTGAACCCGCCGTCCGATGACGACGATGACGATTACGATGCCGATGATGATACGGATGATGGAGACGCCTCGGACTGACGCCGGCCCGGCGCAAGGTCCGCTGAGTCGGCTACGGGTCCCTGTTCCTGGCTTCGCGATTTGACGGTGGTCAAAGTGGGTGGAACGGGCGTTAGTCGGCTCTCCGCTGCCGTCAGCCGAACTGCTTAGCCTCGAAGGATGCCTGGCGATCTGACGCTCCGTCCAGCACAAGCCAAAATGCCAGGAGGGCGAGAACAAGGTCAACCATAAAAGCGCCGCTTCGCGCCAGGGGCGGGTTCGGCGCAAACCTCTGAACCATTGGGAAAAAGAAGCCCATCGCCCCCAACGTGCCGGCGTAAGCAAGCCGCGGACTGGAGGTCGCAACCCAGGCCGCAAGGGCGGCAATCACGGCGAATTGCACCATGAAGCCGGTTATAGAGTCCGCGAACGGAAGCAGCAGCCCGTGCGAACCGAACCCCAAGACAACTCCTCCTAGAATGAGCGCCGTAACACTGATGAACAACCTTTCGTTGCGTGTGCCGGCGCCCGTAGACAGCGGCCGCGCCGCTACGATGCATGTCTCTGCGCAAGCGCCCATGATCACGGGCCAGGCCACGGTGGAATCCAGAACGTAGCAAAGCAATCCGGCTAGGCAGCCCTTTAGGGCAAATCTCCCATGCTCCGGATTTGAAAAAGCGTCCGGAACGAGAAATGGTGCGCAGGATCGGGCTACCGGCGCATCTTCTGTGTGACCCAGTTGCAGGGCAACCCAAGCGACGGCCATTGCGACAAGCGTACCCAACATTACAACGAAGCTCAGCGAAAACGTGGAAATCAGGTGCGCCTCGGTGGGGCGTGGCAGGTCCCAGATCAAGGTGAGCGCGACGGTTGCCGTAACCCCGAATCCAAACGTCACGGCGTCATTTCCCAACGCTCGCTTCAAATAGAAGACCAGATATAAGGTGAACACGAGAAATGCGAAATGCAAGACGTCGTAGTCGTAAAACAGTTGGACACCGGCTGCGGTGTAGACGACCGCTGCTGCGCTGGCGGCCACAGCCGCAAACCCATTCCGGATAAGCCAACGGGGCTTTTGGCGAGAGATTACGAACGAATAGAATATTCCCAAGAACGCAAAGGGAATCCGGAAGGTCATCACGATGAGGGTCGTGATGGTGCAGGCGGCGACCATTCGGGCGACGGTTTCGGTTCGGCCCGAATACGGACGCAGTTCATCGGACAGAACCTGCCAAATTCCGGAACGCTCGATTTGAGCGAGATCCTTGGGAGTGGAGTTTGACATCAGAGACGTCCGCGTTGATTGCCGCGCACCACGACCATCGCCGAAGCGCCGATACGAAAATAGTCCGAAGGCGGATCAAGTCGAATGCGAACTGGGAAGCGCGTCGCTAAGTGGACCCAGTCGAGAGAGCGCTGCACATCAGGCAGGTCGCGCGACGATTTCCCAATCAAGCTTTCATCGGGGGTCACGCCATAACCGATGCTTTCGATCACTCCTTGGAATTTGCGGCCCGGCCGGGACATCATGTAAACATCTACGGGCATGCCGGGTTCAATGTTGCGCAAGTCCGTCTCACGGAAGTTTGCGATCGCCCACCAGGTGCGCGCGTCGATAAGAGTGAAAGCCTGCTGTCCGACATGTGCGTAGGCGCCTTCCGAAATGCTCAAATTGGTCACGCGGGCGTCAAAGGGAGCGTAGACGTTGCAGCGCTCGACGTTGTATTCGGCATCTTTTACCGCTGCCGTCCGAGCTTCTCTCTGCCCGATCAACGGGTCTAGGATGCCCACGCTTTTGACAGACTGGTCCACTTGGGCCTGGCTCTGCTGGTAGGTTGCCTGTGCCTCTTTCTGTTGTGCGACCGCCGCGGCCCACTGCGCTTCGGCCAACTCCAGACGCGAGCGCGCTTGGCGAACGGCCTCGCCTTTCACGGATCTCGAAGTCCGGGCTTGATCGACCATGTCCACGGTGACGAACTGCTGGACCAAAAGCGGTTCAAGCCGAAGCACGTTGTTTTCTGCATAGGCGTAATCGGCTTGCTGGCGAGACAACTCGGCCTTCGCGGCATCGATGCCCGCACGAGCGGCGCTGACGGCAGCCTCGGCGCTGGCAGTTTTCGCCTGAGCGCTGTTTGAGTTCGCCCGTGCGACCTCGATCGCGCTGGTCTGAGCCCCGATGGTCCTCCGCAGGTCCCGGATCTGTCCTTCCAACGCGGCCTCCTGCGAGCGCGCGGTTTCTAGGGCATATTGGTACGGAACCGGATCGATCTGAAACAACAATTCGTTTTTGTGGACAAACTGGTTGTCCTTCACATTGATCTTGATGATGCGGCCTTCCACTTCGGGCGCGATGCCGATGAGATTGGCGAAAACCTCTGCGTCGTCCGTCTGCGGATGAATGCGGAGGCGCTGCACCACGAGTAGCGCTAGCACAATCGCGACCGCGATGATCAACACACTGAGAAATCTGCCAAGTATGGGGCGGCTCATAACACCTCAGTATCGAAATAACGCCAGCCAGATCGCACAAGCGAAGGCCGTGACCATGCTGGGATAGACGATCAGTTTTGGCCGCAACTCGTTATCAAGCCGCGCCCTGATCAACAAGAAACGAGTTCCTATGGTCAGGACAGTCGCCGCCGTGATACATACCATCCAGATCGGGAAGAACGATCCGAACAAGTCGACCGATGGAGCGTATTCAAACATAGATACCTATTCAATGTTGTGCAGCGCTAATGGGATCGGCTGCTCGAAATGCCAGATCGGCCAAGGCGGTCAGAACCTCGATACGCGCGGAAGCCTCCGCTGCCCGGGCCCGAGCCAGTTCTCGCTGAGCCGTCGTGACGTCAATAAATGTCCGCACGCCCGCCTGAAAGGACCGCGTTGCGGCCGAATAGGACTGCTCGGCGGCGTCAAGGAGTGCATCAGCGGCTTCCCTCCGGTCCTGCGCGGTTTTCAAGTTGGAGTAAGCCGTCCAGATTTCGGTTTCAACCTGATCCCGGGAGACCGCCACACGAGCCTTTGCTTCGCCGCGCTGCGCCTCCGCACGGGCCAATTCGTTGCGCCGAGAGCCACCATCGAAAATGGTCCAACTCAGGTTCAATTGCGCCGCGTAAGGATAGATATGAGACGAGATCGCCGGGTTGAAGTTCTGGCTTCCGTAGGAGTTCCTGTGGCCCCAATCGCCCGAAAAGCTGAACGTCGGATAGTATGCCGAATGAGCCTCTCGGATTGCGGCATCCGCGGAGCGCAAGCTGGCGACTTCGGCCAGTAAATCCGGTCTCTGTGTTAGCGCGCGCGCAATGATCGTTTGTACGGACTGTTCGACCGTTTCGGGAAGTGGAGCCTTAGAGACATCCTCTACGCGGAAAGGAGCCGATGGAGCCACTCCAAGTACGTTCGCGAGAACTCCATGCGCGATCGTCTCCAGTCCGCGGATGGACGCCAGCTCGTATCGCACTTGGGCCGTGGCAGCCCGAGCTTCAAGAACATCCGGCAGGGTTGCCAGGCCGTTGGCGAGCTTGGCCTCAATCGCCTGTTGCACAGTTTGCGCATCGGTCAAAGTCGCCTGAGCCGATTCTTCTTGCGACATTGCGTCCAACAGCCGGTAGTAGGCTTCGGCAACTTCAAATGTGATTCGTCGGTGCGTGTCATTAAAGGTAAAATCGGCCGAGAGCAAGTTGGCCCTTGCCTGGTCGATTTTTGCGGCGCGTGCGCCGAAATCGAAAACCGTGTAGTTTACGCTCAGCGTTGCGGGAAACGTGGCAAGGTTCTCGTGATAGAACCTCGTCACAAATAGCGAATACTGGCTGTAGGAAGCCGACGCGAGCGCCGCTAGCGTGGGAAACAGGGCGCTCCGGGCGATGCCCGCAGCCACGGCTTTCTGCTTCGCTTGCTCCCAGGCCACGCGTGTTTCGGGATTGTTTCTCTCGGCAATATCGACCAGTTCCGGCAGCGTATAGGAGTGGCTGTCCTCAAGTACCGGCCGCGTCTCTGAGATGAAGCCTGCATCGATCCGCACTTCCTGCCGCGATGAGACCGCAAAGGGCCTCTCGGGCGAAGGAGGCGCTTGCTGTCCGCGAGCGGCCATCGTTGCTAATAACGTGAGAACCAGGGGACCTGCACAGCGCGTTATCATCAAGCCTCTTGGAACAATGCTTCAGTCTCCATCTCCCGCAGATCACGGCCTCGCGTTTCATGCCCGAAGACCGAGACGAGCAGTAGAGAAACGGCAGTCGGGATAGCAACGGCGCCCGCGGCTATGCCAAAGGCGGGCACCAGCGCGAACACGGCGAGCCCTTGCGCCATCACGCCGCCGACCTTGCTGCATCCGGCAACCCAGCCCGTCGCGCGGCCGCGGTGTCTCACCGGGAAACTCTCAGCGGCGTACGGCATAAGAAGCGAGATCACAGCACTGGTGCCAACGATAAGCAGCGACACGAAAACGAGCGGATTGCTCAGGAACGGAATGCCGTGGCTGTTCCGAAGGAGCGTCGCTATGAGGCCCAAGGTCGTCACGCCGATCGCAGCCACAAGAACGCGCTTCGTGCTCCAAAGGCTGTAAAGATAAGTCGAAACGGCAACCGTGGGAATCGCGATGATCGTCGACCGCGCGATGAGCGCGCTTGCAATGCCGACGCTCTGGCCTTCTGCCACTAGATTTCCGGGCAACCACAGAAGCACGCCGTAGTTCACGAAACCCCAAGCCAATGCGGCAAGGGTGAGCGCGATACTTAGACCGAAGCGTGGCTTCGATTGAACGGTCGGTCCGGCTGGAAGGCGGCGGGCGTTTGGTTCGGGTTCCATCGCGTCATGAACGTCGGCGATCACCGCGCCATAGCGTGCGAGCGTCTCTCGTGCTTCTTGAACGCGGCCCTTCTCCAGCAAGAATCGAGCGGATTCGGGCAGCAACGAACTCATGGCGATGAGAAGCAGGCCCGTCGGAAAGCCGAGCAGCCACATGATCCTCCATCCAAAATGCGGCTGCAGGAGGGCCGAGGACTCGCTTGTGGCAAAGTATCCCCCGACCGTGCCGATACCGCCGAGCAGGACGAGGCACCAGCCTCTGTGCTTGGTGGGCATTATTTCCGCAAGCAGGGCATTGGCGACCGGGAGCATCCCGCCGGCGGCCAGACCCATCACGAAACACATAAAGACATTCCAGGCGAAAGACGGCATCGCGCCGCAGATAGAGGTTCCGACGAACATCACTGATGCCAGTAGAATCGAGGCTCGCCGTCCGTAAATGTCCGCGAGTGCGCCCCAGACGAAAGAACCGACCGTAGTTCCGGTAAGTGCGACAACCGGCAAGACGGCGATGCTGGCCGGGCCGAGTCCGTATTCGGTGCGCATGCCGGGGGTGACAAACCCGAGTGTTGCAGCCTTCATAACGTCTATCACGAGCGCCATGCCGATGAGTCCAACCTGTATCCAATGGGCTTTAGTGAGCGGCGCGTCTTCGGGCGGAATAATCCTCGCGGTCGGTGTCTGTTGCGGTTCACGGGCGGGTAGCAGGCCATACGCGGCGACCACCACGCCGAGCACGATCAACGCCATGCCGACGAGCATGCCGTTATCCATCGGCATGCCCGCGAGGCGGTACCCCGTATGGCGTCCCATCAGGAACATCGGAAGATGAAGAGCTACGCCCAGGGCTACCATAGCTGAACCGCCCCAGAAGGCGACCGCCTTATACCAGGTTGCGAATAGCGACGACTTGTGTGTCGTTGAAGTGACCATACACGGCTTACTTCGCCGTTCGCCTGATAAAAGTCACGAGCTTCTATCAGAAATGTTTTGTCGTGCCGAAATCCTTGCCATTCAGCAGTTTTCGGCAAAATCTGTACTGTGGTCTTTGCGCTCCCCTTACTGGGTGCGTGACTTTTCGGCGGCTGCAGCGAAAACATGGGTGTGAGAATACGCAACGCGGTTTTTGTCGGGAGAAGAATTTTCGGTCTTTGGCTCGCCGTTCTCTGTAGGAACCTCGACAAGACTGGAGTGTTCGCGGAGCCGCCGGGAAACCTTCGGGAGGCCGGGTCGTGCGTCAGGGCCGCCTGTTTGGGGCATCCTTATAGAGAAGCGCCAAAAGGCCGGGCGCACGAACCGAAATGGATGAAGGCCGGATTAACGACTCTGAGTTGAGGACGCTGATGACGCAGTACCAGAGTGCCGATCCGGCGGCTCTCGATGAGCTAGTGCGGAGGGTCTCGCCGCCGCTTCTCCGGTATTTCAACAGCTCCCAATTTGGCCGGAATGACGCCGAGGACATGATGCAGGACTGCTGGTTGAGGATCCACCGCTCGCGCCACACCTACCGCGCCTCCGAACCCGTGATGCCGTGGATCTACTCCGTCGCCCGCCACACCCGCCTCGATGCTTACCGGAAACGGCGTCGGCTTGCCGCGAGAGAAGTCCTCGTGGCGAACATACCCGATACACTTCATCAAGATGCGCCGGAGGTGCGCGAAGACGACTTCGAACGCCTCGTCTCCACCCTGCCGGAGTCTCAGCGCGAAGTTCTGTTCATGCTCAAGGTTTCGGGAATGAGTCTGGAGGAAATCGCGCGGGCGACAGCGTCCACGGTTGGAGCGGTAAAGCAGAAGGCGCGGCGGGCCTATTCGACGCTTCGCCGCGCTTGGGGAAAGGATTCGAAGAATGCAGGATGACGCTTATGACTTGGATCTGGATAGGCAGCTTGAGGCTTGGGCGGCTAGTCATTCCGGTACGCAGATTTCTCCCGAACTCGCGCGAAGGGTCCGGCAAAACCTGAAGCCGTCTCTGACCCCCATAAAACCTGTTCCCTCGCGAGGCACGTTATCCCTAGTGCTTCTGGCAGTCTTTGTCGCTGTCTCGGCCGGACTCGTCGCCGTCATGAACAAAACAGGCCTTCATATGATGACGCCGCTTCAGCTTGGCGGCATCTCCACGATTCTGGTGGGTGGAGGAATTCTATTCGCAACCAATCTGTCCGGGCAGATGATTCCGGGTTCGAGGGCGGTTGTTCCTATCTGGGTGCTGCTGTCGCTTGGCGGAGTAGCCGTTTTTGGAGGACTGGCAACGCTTTTTCCGTGGCAGACCTCGGGAAGCTTTTTCTCCGAAGGCGTGCCTTGTGCAGCAATGGAGCTGGCGTTGTTCGTTCCGGCAGCCGCGATCTTCTGGCTTTTCGCTCGAAGGGGTGCGCTCTTCGCGTCGGCCGGACTGGGGACAACGTTAGCCGGTGTGGCGGCCTTTCTTGTTTTGATGCCGCTTCAAGTCCAGTGCATGTTCCAGCAGGCGCCGCACTTGCTGGTTTGGCACGGTGGGACTGCTCTGTTGATGATCGGATTGGGGGCCCTAGTCGGCAATGCGCTGCGCGGCCGATGGGTCTCCTGACTGCGGCAAGTGAGCAACTAGCACCTGTGAAAAAGTACATTGCGCCGCAAGCCGGGAGCCAAAATTCGACCACGTGAATGACAAGGTGAGTTGGTGGGAACAATGGCTACAGCAGCCACAGAGGTTGAGGGTACACAGCTCGCTGTTCCAACTCCACTATCGGATTGGCGCGGTGGCTGGCGCATACCTTACTCTCATGAGCATCACGGGAAGCATGCTTGTTTTTCGGAACGAGTTGCCTCAATGGCGATCCATAGAGTGGCTCGTAAAACTTCACACGAACCTCCTCGCCGGATCGATCGGGCGGTGGGTGAACGGCGTTGGCGGCGGTTGTCTGACGCTATTGTGCCTGACCGGCGCGATCATTTGGTGGCCGGGCATGAAGTATTGGCGCCGCAGTTTGCAGGTCAACTGGCGCGCGAACTTTCCGCGGATCAATTGGGATCTCCACAGCGCGTTGGGCTTCTGGTGTTTTGCCTTCGTTCTGATCTGGGGGATTTCCGGATTCTATTTTGCGTTCCCTCAAGCATTCTCGATTTTTTTCGTGCTCGATCCCGCTGACCGGATTACCGATAAGTGGTTGTTTTGGCTTTCGGAGTTGCATTTTGGGCGATTTACGAGACTTACCGAGGTGCTTTGGGCGGTCTTAGGTTTAGCGCCTAGTGTCCTTGGCTTTACAGGCGCGTTCGTTTGCTGCCGCAGAGTGATTTTTAAAAAGGCTTCAAATCCGTACCGTTAATTTTGTGGTCGCAGATTCGTCCTCTCTCTGAGAGCATAAAGGCACACAGGGCGAAGGCGGCGCCCCAATCGCTAGGTCGAGCCCGCTACGAGCATCTACCTAAATGTAAGCCTTGGGGAGCTCGGCTCAGGTACCTGTCGATAAATCCCTTTCCATCAGAAACCGGCGCGAAACAGGTGGTGAGGAATCCCGGCGGTCATCTCCGGGCGGATGAGCTACTCGGAAACAGCGACCAAGCAATTCCGCCCACTTTCGTTTCCATCGTAGATGGGGTCGTTCGATAAAAAACATACGATCCGATCGCGGCCGGTGTTGCAGCCGTTGCAGGCTGAAGCCTGCTCCACCAAATCATTCGCACCTCAATGTCGTCATCGGATCGAGCCGTGTTGCGCGGCGGGCGGGAAGGAAACTGGAGAGCGCCGCTACCGCTGCTAACACAATTGGAACCGCTACAAATGTCGTGGGATCGCGAGCGGCGATGCCGAACAACAACGACTGCGCCGTCCGCGCCAGAGCCAGCGCGCCGGTCATGCCGATGGCGATGCCAATCGACAACAGCAGCGCGACTTCGCGCGTCACCATCGCGACTACTCGCCAGCGCGCGGCGCCCAGGGCCATGCGGATGCCGATCTCGCTTTGACGCTGGACAACAATGTACGCCACTACTCCATACAACCCAATCGCGGCAAGAATCATCGCCAACGCGCCGAAGAAGCCGGACAGCGCGGCCATGAGACGCTCCCGAGTCAAGCCGGATTGGATCTGCTCTCGATAGACGCTGAACCCCGCCACCAACTGGGGGTGGCTTTCGCCGAGCCGCCGCTTGATCGCCGAAGTGACGCCGGTGAGCGGTTCAGAGGAGCGGATGTAGACGTTGAGCCAAGGGCCGGGGGTCGGGTATTGCGAAGCCGGTCCGTAGACCATGGCCGGAATCTCCTCGCGAAGATCCGCATATTTGGTGTCCTTCGAGACGCCGACGATCTGGCACTCTACCGCGGGGTAGTTTGGCTCCGCAAGGGTATGAAAGGTCTTGCCGATGGGGTTTGTATCCGGAAAGAATCGCCGCACGAAGGTCTGGTTGACGACGACAACCTTGGGCGAGTCTTGCCGGTCGGTCTCATCGAAATCGCGGCCAGCGAGAATCGGGATCTCCAGTGTGCCAAAGAAGCCGGGGCTGACCCACGTGAATCTGGCGTCGCGCAAAGTATCTCCAGCGCGGACGACCAACGACCAACTGCTCCCATTCAGGAGGGTATTTGTGGTCGTCGCCGCGGCGTCGACTCCCCCTACGGATCGGATTTCGTCTAAAACCTGGCGCTGAAACGGCAGAAGGGCGGCGGGCGTAAGCCTCATCTGCATGGCGTTGACGTTCGCCAGCACGATGCCCTGTTCGCGGAAGCCTGGATTCAAAGTGACAAGGTTGCGGAATCCGCGAACAAATAAGAGCGCGGCGACCAACAGCACGCAGGAGAGGGAAATCTGAGCAACCAACAGGAAGCGTTGCGTGCGGAAGCGTCGCCGGTCGCCCGCGAGGCCTCGCCCGGCGGATTGAAGGGCCACTCCGGGATGGATGCGGACTCCTTGGAGCGCGGGCGCGGCAGCGAACACAAGACAGGCGGCTAAGGCCACGCCGGCCGTAAATGCCAACATTCGCCAGTCGAGGCTTAAATCGAGGAAGACCGGATTACCCCGACTTCCCAGCAGCGCGACGATGCTGCGAGTGAGGGTTTGGGCGAGGGCGATTCCAGCGGCCATTCCCGCGGCGGCGAGCGCCCCGCTTTCGGTCAGCGCCTGCTGTAACAGCCGGGCGCGCGACGCTCCCAGGGCGAGCCTTGCGGCGAGTTCCCGCCGCCTGGCGCCGGCGCGAGCCAGCATAAGATTCGCCAGATTCGTGCAGGCGATCAGCAGCACCATAGCGGTGATTGCTAGCAGCAACCATAGGGGCGTTTCATACCGATCGCGCAGATCGCTTACGCCCGCGGGGGCGGGCGCCGCTTCCAACCGGTAGTCGCGATAGCGGGCGATTGATTGGCTCCCGTAGCCCGATGGCAGGGTGTTCTCCATAAGACCCGGGCTGATCGCCTGGAGATGCTGCGAGGCTTGAGCGACGGTCCATCCAGGCTTGAGGCGCGCCATAACGGAGAGCCAAAAAATGTCTCGCCTGGCGATGGAGCGAGCGCCCTGCGTGAGTATGCCCTGGGCGCAGATCGGCAGGGCTAAATCGAACCTCTTTCCAACTTCGGGGCCGGAAAAGGACGGCGATGCAACGCCAATCACCTCAAGCGCGTGGCCTAGAACACTAACCCTGCTGCCGACAGCGGACGGCTGCGCGCCAAATTCGGTTTGCCACATGCCGTAGCTCAAAACCAGACCTGGAGCAGCGCAGCCCGGCACGTCGTCCTGGTCAGTGAGAAGGCGGCCAGCCGACGCGGAGATGCCGAGCGTGTTAAAGAAGCCTCCGGTCACCAGCAGCCCCGGAACTATGCGCGTTTGCATCCCTTCGCCGATGGGGAAGGAGTCGCTGGACCAAGCGAAGACGCCGGAGAAGGCTTGCTGATGATCGCGGATTTCCTGGAATAGCGGATACGTGAGCGCGGACGGGTCGCGGAGAATAAAGCCACGGTTGCCGCCGAGGACTTGGATACGCGTTAATTCCTCAGGCTTCGGCACGGGCAGGCCGCGCAGGCGCACTGCATCGATGAGACCGAAAATCGCCGTATTGGCTCCAATGCCGAGGGCGAGCGAGAGTACGGAGACAGCCGTGAATCCGGGGCTGCGGCGGAGGACGCGGGCGGTGTAGCGTACGTCTTGTGCCAGGCGGTCGAGCCAGGTCCAGCCCCAGGCTTCGCGGACATCCTCTTTGATCCGAGCCGTGTTGCCGAGGGCGCGGCGGTCCTGCTCTGCCGCTTCGAGTTCCAGGTGATCGCGGAGCTCGCGATCGAGGTCTTGTTCGCGCCGTTTACGCCAGAACACCATGATTTCCTCCTTGGAGGGCGGGCTTTAGCCCGCGCGAGGCTTCAGCCTCGCCCGTGCGCGGCGGGACTAAAGTCCCGCGCGGACTAAAGCCCGCCCTCCGATTCATTCGCACCTCAATGTCGCCATGGGATCGGTCCGCGCTGCACGGTTCGCCGGGATCAGAGTGGCCAGCAGCGCGACTACCAGAACGGCCAAGACCGCCGCGGTCAGCGTCGCAGGATCGGTTGGCGTGGTTTCGAACAGCAAGCTGCGAAGCACGCGGGTCAGGCCGAGGGCGCCGGCGAGCCCTATGGCGGCTCCCGCCGCGGCCAGAAGCGCGCCTTCGCGTAGAACCAGACTTCTTACGTCTCCAGGCAGAGCGCCCAACGCCATCCGAATGCCTATTTCGCGCGTCCGCTGGGCGGCGGAGTAGGAGACCACTCCATAGACTCCGATCGTCGCCAGCAAACCGGCAAGCGCGCCGAAGATCCCGAGCAGGATCAGTTGCAGCCTCGGCTGGGCGACGGAATCGGAAACGACTTGGTCCATGGTTTCCACATGCGTGACGGCTTGGTCACGATCGACGCGATGGATTGCCGTTTGTACGGAGAGCGCAATCTGGAGAGGATCGCCGGAGGCGCGAACCACCAGTTGCGCGAAGAACATGGGCGATTGAAAGTTGTTGACGAAGATGGTGGCTCGCGCAGGCGTTTGCAAGTCGTCTTGGCGGGCGTCCGCGACGACGCCGACAATCTCCGCCGGATTCCTGAATTCGGCTCCCCAGCAGACATTCAACCTTTGCCCAACCGCCTGTCGCCCGAACCGCTCCGCGAACCGTCTCGCGAACTCTTGGTTCACCATGATGACGCTGGCCGAATCAAACGTGTCGCGGGCGTCAAAATGGCGGCCCCCGACTAGAGGCGTGCCCATAGCCTGAAAATAGCCGGGACTGATCACCAGGAAATCCGCATCCGGCGAAGTGGAAGGCGTGGGCGGACCCTGCTCGGCCAGATCAAAGCACGATCCGGAGTTATTTTCCTGGAGCGGCAGGAAATGCGCGGAACCCGCTTCGCGCACGCCAGGGATGGTTCGAATCTCGTCGAGGACGTGCGCGAAATAGCCGGCGCGTTTGCGCGGCTGAAGATACTTGGCGGGCGATGTGAACATTTTCAGCGTCAGGATGCGCTGCGTCTCAAAGCCGGGATTGACCGAGATCAACCTGTAAAAGCTTCGCAGCATCAGCCCCGCTCCGACCAAAAGAATGAGCGAGAGGGCAATCTCGGCCACTACGATTCCATGCCGGAATGCGCTTTTCGATGTGGTTCGGATGGCGGATTGCCGGAGGGCCTGGTGGGGATGGATTCGAGAAACCTGGAGTGAGGGAATCCATCCGAAAATGGCTGCCGTCAGAATCGAAAGACCGAGCGCGAAAAATAAAATGGAGCCATCTATATGGATGGCCTCCATGCGGGGAAGTTGGTTCTGCGCCGGAACTATGGCAAAGAGCGCTCTTACTCCCCCATAGGCAACCAGCAGTCCGACTGCACAAGCCGCGAGCGCGAGGACTAGACTCTCGGCGAGTAGCTGCTGCAGAAGACGGTGCCGGCCCGCGCCCAACGCCGCGCGAACTGCGATTTCGCGAGCGCGGTTCGAGGAGCGCATTAGCAAGAGGTTGGCTACATTCGCGCATGCGATCAGAAGAACCAGGCCAACGGCCGCGAGCAGCACCAGCAACGGCAGGCGGACGTTGCGGGTGGAATCGGCGAGCATCGGAACGACTTCCGCGCTCCAGCCGCCGTCATAGCCAGGGCGCTCGCGAGCCAGTTGCGCGGCGACGGATTTCAGATCGTCTTCCGCCTGCTTCCTCGTGACGTGTGGCTTCAATCGCGCAACCACCGTGAGATTCCGTCCGCCTTCCCATTGCGGGGAACGAACGATCGGGAGAGGCATCCAGAGATCGGGGGTGGATTGCGGCAGCGTGAAATCCCGCGGCATCACTCCGACGATCGTGGCGGGCGAGCCGTTAAGAGTAACCTGGAGGCCCAGCACGGATCGGTCGCCGCCGAATTGCCTCTGCCACACTCCGAAGCTCACGATGACGACGTTGCTGCGGCCAGGACCTCCTTCCCCTGCCGAGAACGGGCGGCCTAGAGCGGGAAAGACGCCGAGAATCGAAAAATACTCGGGCGAAACGGCCCGTCCGTCCAGGGCGACAGGATCGCCGAGACCGGTCAGGTTGCCGGGAAAGATGCTCACGGCGGCCATGTCCTCGAAGCTGTGCGTGCGCTCGCGCCAGTCGAGGAAATTGAAGCCGTTGACGACGTTTCGGAAATAGCCTTGAGCGGGTTTTGTTTCCCATAGCTGGACCAGTCGATCCGGCTGAGGGAAGGGAAGCGGCTTCAAGAGTACGGCATTCACGACTGTGAAGATGGCAGCGTTTGCGCCGATGCCGAGGGCGAGCGAGAGCACGGCAGTGGCGGCGAAGGCGGGGCTTTTGCGCAGGCCGCGAATGGCGTAGCAGGCGTCTTGCCAGAGACGGTCCAGCCACAGCCAGCCCCAGGCCTCGCGGACGTCCTCTTTGAGGAGCGCGATATTGCCGAGCGCACGCCGATCCGCTTCTGCGGCTTCCAGTTCCAGATGATCGCGAAGTTCGCGATCGAGGTCTTGTTCGCGCTTACGACGCCAGAACATAGTCCGTCCTCCCAAATCGGGTGCTAAAGCACCCGTTGCAGGCTAAAGCCTGCTCCACCACATCATTCGCACCTCAATGCCGTCATAGGATCGACTTTCGACGCTCGCCGCGCGGGGAGAAAGCTTCCGAAGACCGCTGCAGCGGCGAGCAGGATAGCGGCAGCGGCGAATGTGGCCGGGTCGCGGGGGCTCAGGCCGAACAGCAGCGATTGGGCCAGTCGCGTAAGCGCGAACGCAGAGGGCGCGCCAATGGCGAGGCCGACCAGCAGCAGACCGGCGGCCTGCTTCATCACCATCGCGATTACACGGCGGCGGTCCGCGCCCAAAGCCATGCGGATGCCGATTTCGCTGGTCCGCCGCGCGACCGTGTACGCGAGCAAGCCATACAGGCCGATCACAGCCAAGACCAGGCCGAGGAAGCCGAAGCTCGCGGCGAGCGTCGCCATCAGGCGTTCCTCCACCAGCATCTGCTCCACCTGCGCAGTGAACGTATGAACCTCTACCGGCATTCCGGGCAGCATGGGCTTGAGGCCGGCCCGTAGCGCGGACGCGACCTGCGCGAGGGATCCGTTTACGCGAACTTCAAACACGGCGCCGCTCCGCCCGATGCGCTGAAGCAGCGGCACGTACACCGTGGGCGGCGGAGCTTCCCGCAGGCTTTCGTAAATCGAATCGCGGACCACTCCCACGACTTCGAAAGGCGTCGCTTGAGGCCCCACGCCCAGCGGCTGGCCAAGCGGATGGCCTTCCGGCAAGTACCGGGCCGCGAACGCTTGATTGACAATGGCCACCCTGGGCGCTTTCGCGTCGTCGCGGATGGTGAATTCCCGTCCCAGGAGGACCGGCGTTCGCATCGTCTCGAAATAGCGCGGCGACACCGGGATGGACTCGGTCTGCTCTTGTCCGGCGAGCCGGCCGTTTACGGTGATGCGCGTCGAAATGCCGCCGCGGCTGAGGGGAGTAATCGCGGAAAAGCTTGCCGATTCCACGCCCGGCAACGACCGGATTTGCGCCAACAGACCGATATAGAATCCAGCCAGTCGCGCATCGCGATAGCTTAGCCGGGATCCGTCCACATTGACCAGGAGAATGCCTTCGCGCTGAAAGCCCGGATCGAGACCGCGGAGGTTTTGGAGAGTCCTGACGAACAACCCCGCGCCGATCAGCAGGATCAGGGAAAACGCCACCTGCGCGACGACAAGCAGTGGGGCAGCCGATCGCTTTTTGCCGGCTGCCTTCGCTCCAGTGAAAACCAATCCAAACAAGATGGCCGAACCGATCGCCGCGGCCGTCGCGGCTCCGAGCACATGCCAGTTGGGCGCGAGATTCAGCGCAATGGCGCGGGTCGACCCGCTCGAAAGCAAACCCAGAAGGAAGCGGCTGCCTAACCAGGCGAGGCCAACTCCAACCGCCGCGCCAGTGAGCGAGAGCAAGAGGCTCTCAGTGATCATCTGCCGGACAATTCGTAGCCGGCGCGCGCCGAGCGCGAAACGCAAGGCGATCTCCTTTTGCCGCGCAGCAGCTCGCGAAAGCAGAAGATTGGCCACGTTCGCGCACGCGATCAGAAGCACCAGCCCGGTGAGAGCCATCAGCACGTAGAGCGGCTGGCGGAACTGGCGGCGCAGATCGGTCCAACCCGTGCCGCCGGGACGAAGCTCGATCGTGGTCCCTCGGATTCTGCGGAATCCGTCATCCATGTTCCCCGGGATTGCCGCTTCCGCGAGTTGCGGCCAGATCGTGTTCAGCCGGGCCTTCAGTTGACCGCGGCCGATGCCCGGCTGTGGCCGCGCCACGATGCGAATCCACCATGAGCCGGCGTTGATCATGTAAGGCTCGTCGGGCTGAAGTTGTGGGAGGACTGCGAGGGGCAAGGTGATATCAGCTATTTGGCCCACGTTGGCGCCGGTGAATCCGGCCGGAGAGACGCCAACGACAGTGACTGGCTTGCCGAAGATCGGGATCGATTGCCCGATGATTCGTGGGTCCCGGCCGAATCGCCGATTCCAGTAACCGTCCGTGATCACCGCGGCCGGAGTTGAGCCGAGGCGGTCGTCGTCGCGCGTCAACAAACGGCCCGCGGCGGGCTGGAGGCCAAGCGTTTCATAAAACGCTCCGGCAACCCACGCTCCCGGTGTTTCCTCCACCGAGTCGTTGGCGCCGACCGGGAAACGCCCGCCAGTGAACCCGCAGAGCCCAGCGAAGAGTTCGTGCCGCGTCTCAAGTGCTTTCACGAGCGGATAGGAGAAGTTCTCCAGGAGGGGAGGATTGGCGCGAGGCACTCCGGCGATGGTCAGCTGCACCAGTTCCTGCGGATCGCGCACCGGCAGCAAACGCAGCAACAGCGCATCGATCAGGCTAAAAATTGCCGTGCTCGCCCCGATGCCGAGAGCGAGGGACAGCACCGCCGTGGCGGCGAACGCGGGGCTTTTGCGCAGGGTTCGAATGGCGTAGCGCAGATCCTGGGCAAGGCGGTCGAGCCACATCCAACCCCAGGCGTCGCGGACGTTCTCTTTGACGAGCGCGATATTGCCGAGCGTGCGCCGGTCCGCTTCCGCGGCTTCCAGCTCTATATGATCGCGCAGCTCGCGATCCAAGTCTTGCTCGCGCTTGTGCCGCCAGAACATTTTAGGCCTCCTCTGATTCGGCCGATTCGGGCCACATGACTCGCGCAATCGCTCCGGCGAGCGCCTTCCATTTCGATTCCTCCTTGGCGAGCTGCTTGCGGCCCGCGGCAGTGAGCCGGTAATACTTGAGTTCGCGCTTCTGCTCGCGGACTTCCCATTTCGAGGAGAGCCAGCCTTTCCGCTCCAGCCGGTGCAGGGCAGGGTAGAGCGAGCCGTGCTCCACCTGAAGCACGTCTTCGGTGGTGCGCTGGATGTGTTTGGCGATCTGGTGGCCGTGGGCGGGGCCGAAGAGCAGAGTGCGGAGGATCAACATGTCCAAGGTGCCCTGGAGAAGCTCGACTTTCTCAGAACCAGATTTCTCAGAACCGGCGTTGTCACGCATGGTAGACTCTCTACCGTCATTAGGCATGGTAGAGATACTACCATCGAGTGGGCAGATGCGCAAGCCTGCGCCACAAGCGGCAGAGCCGCAGCGAACGCCGGGCAAAGCCCGGCGGCAGGCTGAAAGCCAGGCCCCACCAACCTTCGCGGCGCGCGAAGATTTTCAGGTGTAGTGGTGCCTCCCTCCCTTGCAGCCGGGGCGCGGCTGTGACAGGCTTGGCGACGGGGTGACTTATGAAAGCTTGGCCAGGGCTCGCGCTGGTCGCAGTGGCTGCTTCCGCGCAGTGGCTGAACTACCCGACCGCCGGAGTTCCGAAGAACCCCGACGGATCGCCGAATCTCAACGCCCCGGCGCCGCGAACTTCCGACGGCAAGCCCGATCTTTCCGGGCTGTGGGGGAATTACTGCCAGAGCGGCGGAAAGTCCGTGATGTGCGCTCCGGAAATCGCAGTGCCGCCGGTGTTCGGCGATATCGGCAGGGGAGTAAAAGGCGGCCTGCCCTACCAGCCGTGGGCCGCCGAACTGGTGAAGACGCGGAAGGCGGAGTACGGGAAGGACGATCCGACGACGCATTGTTTGCCGGGAGGGATTGCGAAACTGCACACCAGCGCTTTGCTGCGAAAGATCGTGCAGGCTCCGGGGCTGATCGTGTTCCTGACGGAGCGAAATGCTTCCTACCGGCAAATTTTCACCGATGGGCGGCCATTGCCGGAGGACCCGAACCCGTCGTGGAGCGGTTATTCCACGGGGCGTTGGGAAGGCGACACGCTGGTGGTGGAGACCAATGGTTTCGGGGATGGGCAGTGGCTGGACCGTGCGGGCAGTCCGTTGAGCAGCGCGGCGACGATGACGGAGCGGCTTCGGCGGCCGAATTACGGGACGCTGGAAATCGAGCTTACGGTGAACGATCCCAAAGCGTACACGAGACCGTGGACGATTCCTTTGAAGCAGTCGATCGTGCTGAACACGGAATTGCTGGATTACATTTGCCTGGAGAACGAGAAGGACGCCTTACACCTGGTGGGCAAGTAGGGGAACACGCGAAAACCTGCGGAAAATCGCGGTTTTCGTGCATTTTCCTCTTTACAGCGCGGCGTGCGATCCCTTATCATGCAGTAAGTACGAATGCGGTTTCGCGCAATATTCATGCGGGTTCCGCGACAATCCAACAACAGGGAGAATCAGATCTAAAGGAGAACTATGGCAGCTAAGATGACTCAATCGCAGATGGTCAAGGAGCTGGCGGCGGCGGTCGGCGTGCCCAACAAGGTGGCGAAGTCCTTCACAACCGCCTATGCCGAAATGGCTGTTCGCGAGACGAAAAAGAACGGCGTGTGCATCCTACCAGGCATCGGCCGGCTGGTGCGCGTGGACCGGAAAGCCCGCATGGGCCGCAATCCGGCGACCGGCGAAGCGATCAAGATCCCGGCCAAGAAAGTAGTGAAGTTCCGCGTCGCGAAGGCCGTCCGGGATTCGATTGTTCCACCCAAGAAGAAGTAGGAGAGAGGTTCGCGGCTGGGACCGGGTTACCGCTCCCTAGCGGTTGCGGCTCAGCAAGAGGTTCTGATCAATGAAAAACCCCGCTCACGGCGTCAGGGCCGGTGCGGGGTTTTGATTTGGATACCGATTGAGGCGCGCTCCACAAACTGCGGGAAGCGCCAGGAAGCCCTACGCCGGCTTCTTGTCGTCGGGAGCTGGTGTGTTATGTTCTTCACCCTTCAAGGCATGCTTGAAGTTGCGAATACCCTCGCCTATGCCCTTCGCTACTTCCGGGATCTTCTTGCCGCCGAACAAAAGCACGGCGACAAACAGAATCACCAATAGCTCAGGTAAGCCGATCGAACGCAAACCCATACGGCCTCCTTGGTAAGAGTCTAGCACACAAGCCGTGAAAAAACGGAAGAAAACATTCGATCAGAAGAAGGAGGTCCGGGCGCTGGCGCGGGAGCGGGTAGGGAGGGTGAAGCCCTCGCGCCCGATCTTGCCGGAGAGCGCGCGGAAGAAGCCGAAGCACAAAAAGCCGGTGGCATGGGAGGAGGAGAGAAAGGAATAGAAGAAAGGCCGGAGTCGGCTCTGCCAGAGCTGTAGTATCATATGAGCAGAAATTGAGCAGATCCGAGTATGGCCAGACTTCAACCCGTTCTCAGCCCCGCGGAGATCGAACTAATCGACCAGATGGCGGAGCTGACGCATTCCAAACGCACCGACGTCATCAAGAGCGCACTGACCGTTTATCACTGGTTTATGCGCCAGGCTCTAACGGGCAGCCGGGTGGTGGCTCGCAAACCCACCGGCGAGGAAGTG
>DASQJB010000446.1:0-9930 GCA_035631295.1 Bryobacteraceae bacterium
TCGCGCTTCCCATACACTTAGCTGCATACACCCTTCGATTGGCCCAATGTCGGGCCTGTCTGTCTCCTGGTGCGAGACAAAGCGACCCTGTCTAAAGTCTCGCTCACTTCCAAACAGACCTTGAGGAGATCGACCGAATGAATCGGCTTGCTATTTTTCTATTCGCGGCTGTTCTGCCCCTTGTGGCGCAAACCAGTTCGCTTCAGGGCGTAGTAACTGACGCGCAGGGAGCCGTAGTCCCGGCCGCGATCGTAACCATCACCAACACCGACACCTCTGCCTCGCGCAAAGAGGTCACCGACGACTCGGGCGCTTACAAGATCCTCCAGGTCCCGCCCGGGCCATACAAAATCGAGGCACAAAAAGCGGGATTCAAAACCAAGACTGCGACGCTGGCGCTGCAAGTCGATGTGCCCGCGACGCTCAATCTGCAACTGGAGATTGGAGAAACCGTGGAGACTGTGAACGTCACCGCGGAAGCGACGCAAATCAATACCACCAATGCGACGGTCGGAAACCCTTTCACCGAGGTGCAGGTTCAACAACTGCCTTTACAGACGCGCAACGTGGTAGCGCTGCTGAGCGTGGAGCCAGGCGTGAGTTCGACTGGCCAGGTGTTGGGCGCGCGGGCAGATCAAAACAACGTGACTCTGGATGGCGTGGACGTCAACGATAACCGCGGCAGCACGGCCAACAATGGCTTCAACGCAGTGCTTCCCATTCCGCTCGATTCCGTGCAAGAGTTCCGCACTACCATTGCAGGCCAAGGTTCGGATATGGGGCATACCGCGGGCGGACAAGTCGCCATCGTGACCAAGAGCGGCTCGAATCAATTTCACGGATCCGCATACGAGTACAACCGCAACACGGCTTTCGAGGCCAACGACTGGTTCAGCAACCGCGCCGGCGTGCCGCGCCCCGCGCTGATCCGCAATCAGTATGGCGCCTCGCTCGGCGGCCCCGTCCTGAAGAACAAGCTTTTCTTCTTCTTCAACTGGGAAGCTCGAAAGGATCGCAGCCAGGCATCCAAGTCCGATACCGTTCCCAGCGATAGCTTCCAGCAGGGCATCGTCAAGGTTCTCCTGAAGAGCGGACAAACCGTTTCGCTGAGCCCCGCCGACGTGAAGGCGATCGATCCGCTAGGGGTTGGTGAGAATTCCTACATGCTGAGCCTGATGCAGCAATATCCATCGGGCAACAACCCGCTGGCGGCGTCCGATAAAGGCTTGAATTTCAACTCGCTGCTGTTCAACGCCTCGCAGCCTCTGAACAACCACGCGGAAGTCGCGAGGCTCGACTACAACATTGACGGCGCGGGCCGGCATAACATCTCGGTGCGTGGCACGCTGAATGGCGCTTCGCAGGTGCCGTACACCAGCAGTACAAACAACGGACTTGCCCAGTTTCCGGGCCAGTCCCCATCGCAAGTGCTCCTCGACAACTCCCGAGGCGTCGCGGTTCGTTACACCTACGTGATCACGCCGAACATCGTGAACACGGCCAATTTCGGCTACACGCGTCTGGGCACTTCAAGCACGGGCACGGAGGCCATTGTGCCGAACTTCGGATTCGCGACTCTCAGTCCGACAAACCGCCCCAGCACGCGCATTGCGCCGACGCCCAACGTCACCGACGATCTTACATGGAATCACGGGCGCCACACCATCCAGGCAGGCATGAATTTCCGGCAGGCGCAAAACGTCACCACTTCCGGCGCGAATGTGCCGAGCTACAGCTTTAACCGCAACACGCTGCTGGGGCTTGGCAACGACATCACCACGCCCGTCTTGACTTACATCCAGCAGACGATTCCCAGCGCGGCGCTTTCCTCCACCAGCAACGTGGCCAATGCCTTTGGAGCGATTTTCGGCATGCTGAACAACGCGAGCGCCACCTATAACTACGGCATCAACGGCCAGGCCATTCCGTTCGGCCAGCCCATCGCGCGCAAGTACGTCTCCAATTCGCCCGAGGAATATATACAGGACACGTGGAAAGCGCTTCCCAACCTGACTATCACGGCCGGCCTGCGCTATTCGATCTACGGCGTTCCGTACGAGACCAACGGCGTGGAGGTGATTCCGCAAACTTCCATCAACCAATATTTCGGGCAGCGAGTCGCCGCAGCGATGTACGGCATTCCGAACTATGCGTTGCCGGCTTCCTCTATCACCTACGGCGTCGGCGGGCCGGTGAACCATGGCCCAGGGTTTTATCCGACGGACTATAAAGATTGGGCGCCGCGCGTGGGCATCGCCTATTCGCCCAAAGATGGTTCGTGGCTGGAGAAGCTCATGTCCAAAGGCAGCGTCTTCCGCGCTGGCGCGGGCATCGTGTATGACAACTACGGCAATGGCATGGCAGCGGCGTTCGCCAATGGAGGCTCGCCCGGCTTGGCCACTTCCGTCGCGCAGCCTGTGAACACGAACTACAGCACTGCTTTGCGGTACAACGGAAGCGCCTATCCGGCGCTCTCTGCGGCGAGCGGCGGCGCCTTCCCTTATACGCCTCCGCTGATCAGCGGCGGCTTCACCACGTTCACCGCGGTCGCCAGCGATCTGAAGGCGCCTTATGAATACGTCCTCAACGCCAGCTACGCCCGCCCGCTTCCCAAGCATATGACCATCGAAGTCGGCTACGCCGGCCGCTTGGCTCACCGGGCGTTGGTGCAGCAGGATATCGGACAGCCGCTCGAAGGTTTTGTGGATCCGGCGTCCGGGCAATCCTGGGCCCAGGCGACCGCACTTCTGGCGAACCTTTACAATTCCGGCCTTACGCCTGCGCAGGTCGCGGCCAACCCGAGTCTGGTTCCGCTAGAGCCGTTCTTCCAAAACATGTTCCCGGGCGCGGCGAACCTCTATATCAAGGGCAGCGCGTCGGCGAACCTCTTCTATGACGCCTTCAACAAGTACGCCGGAAGCTGGACCGACACGTTGAATGACATGGACCGCATCCGCCAGGCTAACGGCACTTGCATCGTCATCACCGGCTGCAACACGTTCTTCCCGACGCAGAACTCCGGCGTGCTCACGTATACCAACGCAGGCAAGTCCGCCTATCACGCGATGATCGTGTCTCTGCGCCGCACGGTCAGCAGCGGATGGGGCTACGACTTCAACTACACCTGGTCGCACGGCATCGACAATGGCTCCGGCGCCGAAGGCTTCAGCACCACGGGCAACTCCAGCAACATCTCCGGCTTCAGCAGCGGAATCTCGGATATACAAAACGGGTTCTGTCCCAACTGCGGCTTGGGCCCCGCGGAGTACGACGCCCGCCACCAGGTCACGGCGGACTTCGTGGTGGAGCTGCCCTTCGGCAAAGGCAAGGCGTTCGCGAGCCACATTTCCAACTGGCTGGACGAGATCGTCGGCGGATGGCAGGCTACCGGGCTCTACAGTTTCCGCACGGGGACGCCGCTGAATTGCACGGCTTCCGGGATGTACAACACCAACTATCTCAACGCTGCGTACTGTGTTCTTGCCCCGGGCGTCACCACCGTCCCGGCCAATGGCCTGACGTTCGATCAATTAGGCATTCCCAGCCTCTTCAGCAACACCAGCGCTGGAAATGACTTCGTGCCTGCCTCTTCGGGCGTGGTGGGGACGCGCGGCATTCTTCGAGGCCTCGATTTCTGGAACGCCGACGTGGCCGTGAGCAAGTTCTTCAGGCTTCCGAAGGAAAGCATGCGTCTCCAGTTCCGGGCGGAAGCCTACAATGTGTTCAACCACGAAAACTTCGCGAATCCCTCGACGACGAACCTGAGCCTTGTACAGCAGCCGGGCCTCACCAGCGCGGGCACGTACGCCGCCTATGGCTCGGCGACGTTCGGCGAGATCACCTCGACCAACTCGGCCAGCACGCCGCGCGTATTGCAAATGGCGCTGCGGCTGACGTTCTAATCGTGAGAGCCATAGTCATACTGGCTCTTGCTCCATCGGCCGCGGTTTGGGCGGCAGACCCAGCCGCCGGCCTTGAACCCGGCGCGCTTCCCGCAGCTTGGCTCACCGGAGGACCCAACTGCGTGAGCGTGCCGGACTGGGAGGTGCACGAATACAGGCTGCACCCAAGCACGTTCTGGAGCTCTCGTGATCGCATGTAATCGATTTAGACCATGCGTTTCAGCAGATGCAGGCAAGCGCGCGCCTGTGTTTTTGCCCGACTTCACATCCCGTGCGTCCAGCTACTCAGCGATGACGGCCATGAAGATTTGAGGGATAGTAGGGGCGCCTCGTCGGCGTGCGCCGATGAAACCACGCGCCGATCTTGCGCCATATGCTGGCCAACCATTTCGGCATAGCGACACCTCTCCCCAAGCCTTATCACAAGTGCGCGACGGCGTCACCGGGGTGGCGACGGAGTGGCCTACGAATACCGCAGCAGCGCCTTGAAGCCGAAATCCATGTGCTGCTGGATGTGGCAATGAAACAGCGTCAGACCTGGCTGGTCGGCGGTGAAATCAACGCTAGCGCGCCCATAGGTCGGCACCACGACGGTGTCTTTGATCACGCCCGAGGTCGGCTTCCCGTAGATTTCCGAGATCTCAAGCTGGTGGCGATGCACGTGAAGCGGATGGGCATCGTCGGTCCGGTTGTGAAAGGTCAACCGGTAGCGCACGCCCTGCTTCAGGACAAACTCCTGGTCGTGGGGATAGGACTTGCCATTCACGGTGAAGCTGTTGAATTTTCCAGCTCCGCGCGGAATCTTCTCAAACACCATGTCCAGTTTTTCCTCGGGCGCCGGCTGCGACGGAGGCTTGCCAAAGATGGTGTAATCCCAATTGGACTTGGGCGGCGGCGTCCATTGGGGTGTGCGGCGTTGGTTGGCGTATTCGATCACAATACCCAATCCCCCTTCTCGCACCGGATCCTCGGGAGCGCCCATGATCCACACTCCCGGCTGATTCATCTCCACCCAGGCGTCCACGCGCTCGCCCGGACCGATCATCAGTACGTCCACGGCGGCCGGCGTAGGCACGGGATTTCCATCCAGCGCGACCACGTTGAACTTATGGCCGGGCAGCGCCAGGTGGCGAATCTCGATCGCGCTGGCGTTCAAAAAATGAAACATCACGCGCTCGCCCGCCTTCACTCGGATCGGCTCGCCCGAGCCGAGCGACTTGCCGTTGATAGAGAAGATATCAGCCATCACTTCCAGGCCCGGCGGCCGCGTGTCCAACGCCGCAGGCTTTTCCGGCTGCGGCCCGATCGAATCGAGATCGTCGGTATCCATCGCCTGATTGGTGAAATAGGGCTCCCAATCGCGCAACGCCAGATAATGCTCCTGGTCGAAATTGCCGGGATTGTTCGCGCCCTCCACAATCAAGAAACCGAACATCCCGGTGAAGCTGCCGCGATGTAGATCGTCCATCGCCATGGTGTGCGTGTGATACCAGCGCGTCCCCGCCGGCGTGGGCGTGAACCGGTAACTGCGGCTTCCATGCGGAGGGACCATCGGCGTACCCTCTTCCTCCGCTCCATCGACTTCGGCTGGGATGAGCAATCCGTGAAAATGCACCAGCTCCGGCACATCCGTGTCGTTGATCACATTCACGTTGACCGGCACGCCCTCCTTCATCCGCAACCGCGGCCCTGGCGAGGTTCCGTTGTATCCGATGGTGCTGAGAACGCGATTCGGCGCCAATTCCACGGTGATCGGCGAGATCCGTAGTGTGAAATCCGTCTTGGCGGTGTCTTCCGAGGCGGCCGGGCCGAGGAAAGACTGCGGCTGCTGGCCGGCAAGGTATCCGCCGGCCGCCGCCATTCCCGCAATCTTGAGAAAGTCGCGCCGGTGCGAAAGAAACTGCGGCATGAGAGATGACGAGGACTATCGTATCGCACGGCTATCGGCCAGAGCCCAACTGCCGCTGCCACATTTGCCGGTATTTTCGCCGGCTCACCAGCGATGCTCTCATGATGCGGCAACCTTCGAGCGCCGGCTCGCCCCGCAGGGCCGCTTTCGCGCGCCGCAGCTCTTCGCTCGAGCGAAACAATGCGAAGATCACGGATCCACTGCCCGTCATCCGTACCCTGACCAAACCTAGCTTCTTCAATCGAGCCGCAATCGCGCCCAGCCGAGGATGACGGGCGAAGACGCTCGTTTCGAAATCGTTGGCGCTAAGCGCGCTTACGGCCGCCGCCGAGCGGTCTCGTTCCAGCGCCCAAACGTACTCCTGAAAACTTCTCATAACCCGCGGCGCATCCGAAAACTCGGCGCCTCGATTCAGCGCGCCGTAGGCTTCCGGAGTGGAAACATGGACTCCGGAGGCGATCATTAGCAAAGGCTCCGGCGCAAGGTCGGGAAGCGGATAAAGCTCGGCGCCACGCCCGGCCCCCACCGCTGCTCCCCCGAGCACAAAAAAGGGAACATCGCTACCAAGCTCCGCCGCGAGTTCCATCGCAGTCTCCCGCGTCAGCCCGCGGCCGGCCAATGCCGGAAGCGTCATCAGAACCGCCGCGGCATTGCTCGATCCGCCTCCCAATCCGCCGCCCATCGGAATCCGCTTGATCAGGCGGAAGCACACTCGCGCCGAGACCTTCATTGCGTCCAGCGCCGCGTGTGCCGCGCGGAGGATCAGGTTGTCGGGAATCTCCGCGTCGTCTTCCAGGCTGATCTCAGTCCGCCGCGCCGCTTCGTACTCGACTTCGATCGAATCCGCGAGTGAGATGGTGTGAAACACCGTTCTCATCTCGTGAAACCCGCTGGGCTGCTTATGGAGCACCCGCAAGTCGAGATTGATTTTGGCAAGCGAGCGTATACTCGCCCGGTAAACCGCTCCCTTACGGTCGCGGCTCGGTATTGGCTCCGCGCGTCCACCGCGCCGATTCTGAGCCGCGACCGTCAGGGAGCGGTTTGCGGAGCGTTCTTGCATGGAAGCTTCAGCGTAGCAGGGCATCCACGGATGTTCTGAGGTATGATTTAGAAACCGCGCCCGCCTACTTCCAGAAAGTCGGAGTATGTCTCTAGCTGTTCGCACCATTTTGTTGTTCTCGCTGCCCGCAGCGATTCTGTCCGCTCAATCCGTGATCTGCACCACCAGCGCGGTCCCGCCCATCGTTCGGGTTGAGGGCCTCGCCGAGCGGATCGGCGACATTGGCATCGTTTGTACGGGCCAGCCCAATGCGACGCTCATTGCGAATTTCACCGTCTCGATGAACGCCAACATCACCAACCGAATCTCATCGGGCAATACGCTGACCGGCATCGTTTTCACGGTAGATAGCGGGACTGGCCCACAAGCGGTGCTGTCGCAGCCCCTGCTGCTGACTCCGAACACTTTGTCGTTCGGCGGCGTCTCCGTGGCCTTCTCCGCCCAAGGCTCGGTCGCGCTAAACATCGCGGACATCCGGGTCAACGCTTCCAGCATTCCCGTAAACAGCCCCATCATCGCCTCCATCAGCATCAATGGCGGCCTTCCACTCACTATGAGCCAGGTCGTTGCCGGACGTCCCCAATCCGGTTTATATGCCGGATTCTCCTCGCTGCTGGTATGCGCGCAACTCGGATCACCGCTGCCCGCGACCATCGACTTTGCGGACCTCATCGCCGCCGGCACATCCTTCAGCAGCATCCGTGTCACCGAAGGCTCCGCCGATTCGTTTCAGCCTCGCTCCAGCGTCGCTAATTTGAACGCCGATTCGGGCGAGCGCATCATCGTCTCGTATGCCGGCTTCCCGCAAGACGCCCAACTGTTCGTCCCCGACGTGATCGCCGGCTCGGACGCAGTCCAGCCCACGGCCGGCGGCGATTTCGAGCTTCCCGCCTCGGGTGGAGCCTATGCGCCGTCTGCCCAAGGCTTGCTGCTGCTCGCGCGCGTCAACGGCGCGGCGTCCAACGGAGCGGGCGGAACTCCCGTCTACACGCCCGGCGCGATCGGATCGGGAACTGTCGCCTTCAATTCCGTCTCCGAGATCTCCATCGTCAACGGCGGAGCTTACGTTGTCTACGAGGTCGTCGACGCCAACAACTCCGCAATCGAATCCGCCCAGTTCCCCACGTTCCTCGGACTCGCGCCCGATGGCAACCGCAAGGCCACACAAACCACGGCTTCGGTCTTCTTCGCGCCGCAATCTTCCGTTGCGACGGCCTCCGCCACGGAGGCGCTGCCTCGCTTCCACGCCATCGCTCCGCAGCCGGATTGCTCCATCGTGGGCGATTGCTCCACCTACCTTCCGGCGCTCAGCCTCAACACAACTTCGCTTCAATTCAGCGCCGGCTCCGGCTCGGCGACCCAGCAGGGCGTCTTCGTCATTCACAACACCGGCGGAGGAGCCCTGAACTGGAAGGTCTCTGTCTCCTACGGCAGCGGTTCTGGATGGCTCAGCGTCGATCCCTATCAAGGCGTCAACGACACGGCGGTCCGCGTCTACGCAAACCCGGTCGGCGTCGCGTCCGGTACATACACCGGCACGCTGACCATTAACGGCGGACAATACGCCGGCACTCAATCCCTCACCGTTACGTTCACGGTCACCGCGCCCCCTCCGCCCCCTGCTCCAACGATCGGCAGCGTCGTAAATGCCGCGAGCCTCTTGAAGGCCCCGGCCGTTCCCGGATCGCTGAGCACTATCTTCGGCTCAAACTTCGCAGGCAAAAGCGTCTCGGCCACGTTCGACGGCGCGCCCGCCACCATCTCTTTCTCAAACGCCGGCCAGATCAACTTGCTGGTTCCAGCCGCGCTGGGATCCAGATCGAGCTCTCAGCTCGTAGTCACGGTCGATGGAACTAGCAGTTCGCCTTACACCGTCAATCTCGCGCCTTTCGCTCCCGCGATCTTCTCCGGCGCCGTGTTGAATCAGGATTGGACCCCGAACGACTCCAGCCATCCCGCCCCCGCCGGCAGCGTCCTCCAGATCTTCGCTACGGGTTTATCGGGCGTTGGAACCATTACCGGCCACATCCACGACCGCGACATCCCCACCCCCAACTATGCGGGCCCCGCTCCCGGACTCCCGGGAGTCCAGCAGATCAACCTGGCCATTCCGCCCGATCTGCCGTCGATGACCACGAGTCTTTATGTATGCGGAACCAGCCCCGGCGGAACGCCAGTTTGCAGCCTTCCCGCTCAGCTCACGATCAAGTAGGCCGCGCGTACTGCTACTACACCTGAGAGTCTTTTGCCCGCCGCCGGGCTTGTGCCCGGCGCTCGTAACGGCGCGCTCTCAAACCTGCCATACTTACGGCGGAGCCGGGTCGGAACAAATTATCGGAACCATCTCCCCGAATCAGCGTAATAACCGCTCAGGAAGCCGTCTATGAAAACGCTCTGGATGATCGCTATTGCGATGTTGCTGTCAGGCGCACTGCTCGCACAAAACGTCACCGGCACATGGCAAGGCACGCTACAGCCCCCGCAGGGCAGGGCGCTCCGCGCGGTAATCAAAGTCACCTTGGATAACGATAAGCTGAAGGCCACGTTTTACCCCAACATCGATCAAGGCGGCCAGTCCATCCCTGCGTATTCGTTCACCAAGGATGGTTCGAACATAAAAATGACGATAGGCGCGATGAATGGGACCTATGAGGGAAAGCTGAGCGCGGACGGAAACTCGATCACGGGAACTTGGAGTCAAGGCGGTCCAGCCCTGCCTCTGAATCTGGCCAAGGCCACGCCCGAGACCGCGTGGGCGATTCCCGATCCCCCGCCCCCACCCGTGCGCATGGCGGCCAACGCCAATCCGGCGTTCGAAGTCGCCACCATCAAGCCCAGCGATCCTAACCGGCCTGGCAAGCTATTCACCCTGCGCGGGCAAGAGGTCGTCACCATCAACACGACGATCAGCGACATCCTCACCATGGCCTACGATCTCCATCCCAAGCAGATCGTGGGCGGACCGGCATGGCTCGAAACGGATAAGTACGACGTCACCGGCAAGCCCGATGTGCCTGGCCAGCCCAACGTCGCGCAGATGAAGATCATGCTTCAGAAGC
>DASQJB010000447.1:0-18988 GCA_035631295.1 Bryobacteraceae bacterium
ACGTCGCCGTCCGTGGCGTGGTCCGAGAATAACGCTTTGAAGCCGGAGAAAACGCCGACGGTGCGATGAGCCGCGTCTCTTCGCGCCTTATCGAGCAAGTCCGAGAATCCGTGCAACGCTCGTCCGGCTTTGTCGCGCGCCAGCGCCCGGCGCCGCCGGCCCCGGTCCGGATCGGCAAAATACATCAGGATACTGCCCGCTGCAAGGCCAGCGGCAGCAGCTTTCACATGTTTCATGGCTAGCCCCTCCTTGAATCAGAGCCAACTTCGCTTCCCGACGTTACAGATTCATTAACGCCAAAACGTGAGCCATTTTCGGGGGTTCGCCGCAGGCTTAAGAGACTCCACGGGTTCCCCTTCCAGCGCGAAGCGGGGATTCGTGGTGCATAGGAGATCGGCTGCGTCTTGGCCGTAATGCCCCTTGAGCCAATCACGAGCTTGGTCCAGCCGCGGAGGCCGGTGCTCGCAGTCATGCGCGTCGCTGGCGACGAAGTGCACCAGGCCCCGGTCCAGCAGGCTGCGGCAAAAAACCCGCGCCTTGCGGCCGAATTCGCCAGTGAGACTCTGCCCGGTGAGCTGCACGCAGGCTCCGCCCTCCACCCACCGTGCGATTTCTTCGAGGCGCTGCCGCAGTAAAGAGTTCCGCTCCGGGTGCGTAATTACAGGCACGAGCCCGGCTTCTCCCAAACGCGTGAAAATCTCGTGCGTGTTATGGAAAATCATCAGGTTGGAAAACTCCACCAGCAGGTACCGCTTGTGGGCGATGGCGTATTTGGAGGGATGCTGGATGGCGTCTTCGATATTCTCGTAAGTCAGGTGAAAATCGCAGCCAGGATGGAGCCGTAGCGCGGCGCCCGCGGCGGAGGACACTTCCGCGAGGCGCTCGGCCACGCGATCGGGATCGAACTGGTAGTCGAAATTGGCGTGCGGCGTCGCCACCAGATCCGTGGCGCCGTGCTCCGCCGCCATGTGAATCATTGCCAGCGATTCTTCGAAGGTTCGAGGGCCGTCGTCAAGCCCGTACAGCACGTGGCTGTGAATATCAACCAATTTTCAAGTTTAACGTGGAGGTGCGCAGCCGTCGGGTTTCCGGCCGCCAAGGCAGCGATCGTTTAATATTGTTCCGTTGAGTAAACTCGAGCTGGCGCTCCGTGTGGGTCTCTTCGTCATGCTGGGAGGGCTTGGCCTTCTCTCGTTTCCCGCGCTGACGCAAGCGGTGGGAGCGGGGCTGCTGGTGACCAGCGCGCTCTCCAGTTTCGCGGCCGGCGCCGTCGCCAATGCCGTAACCGTAAGAGCTTTCGAGCGCGGGCGATTGAGCGATTTCGGTCTGGGGTGGTCGCCGGCGTCGGGCCAGCAGTTCCTGTTGGGACTAGGACTGGGCGCGGCGGCGGCTTCGGCGATCCTCGGTTTGTCGCTTCTCACCCACGCGGCGAGCATCGACAGAGCGCCCGCGGCCGCCCCGCACCCCGCTATCGCGCTGGTTTTGGTGATTTTGGCGCTCTTGTTCGGGGCCGCGGGCGAGGAAATGTTATTCCATGGGTACGCGTTCCAGCTTCTCGTGCGTACGGCAGGCGCCTTCGCCACCATACTGCCTGTGGGAGTGATCTTTGGGATCGCGCATTTGAGCAATCAGAATGCGACAGTGCTGGGCGCGGTCAATACGGCAGCCTGGGGAATTCTATTAGGATTCGCTTATTGGAAAAGCGAAGCGCTATGGCTTCCCATCGGCCTTCACTTCGGCTGGAACCTGGCCTTGCCTTTGTTCGGCGCGAAGCTCAGCGGGTTTACAATGGGACTAACTGGATACGCGCTGCACTGGAGCGTGGGGAATCTTTGGAGCGGCGGCGATTACGGACCGGAAGGGAGTCTTTCCACGACCTTCGCCGTGATTGTGTTGTTCTGGGCTGTGTCCCGTGCCGGCGCGACGCGGAGTCCAGCCGAAAGTGAGGGATCGTGAAGGGAGTAAATCCCCGCTTAAGTACCCGCGGAGCGCTGGCGATTCTGGCGGCCGCCACGTGGTTGCACGCCGATTCCAAAAAAGCCGCCGAAGACCAGCACATAGAACTGCTGCGCGGCCTGAGCGCCGAATGGGCCACCGTGAAAACCCAACTGCCGCGCTCCAAGAAACCTCTGGATTTCGATTCCAGCGGCGCGTGGGATAAACAAAAGTGGGAGGACATCGGCCGCGAGGTCGGTCCCGCGGCTAAGCCTGGCGAGCTTATCCAAGTCACCCATGTGAGCATTGAGAAGGACGCGATTGTCCTGGAACTCAACCACGGCACGAAAACTCAGGGACATTGGTACGACCGCGTGCAGGTGGGATTGGGAGGGCAAACGAGGCCCGTCGGCGATCCCTCCGCCAACGTCGCCGCCAACGGCACATATATAGCCGTGCGCTTTAAGGACGGCTTGGGCAACGTAACTTCGGCGGATGTCAAGAAAATGCTCACGCCCGTGCTGGATTTCGACAAGCACTCCGCCACCGAGCAGTACGTGGACACTCTGCCCCCTGAAATCAAGAAGGCCGTTCAAGACAAGAAGGTCATCGTCGGCATGGACCGCGACCAGGTTCTGCTGGCGGTCGGCAGGCCCGTGCGGAAGACGCGCGAATCCAAAGATGGCGAGGAGCAGGAGGACTGGATTTACGGCGAGCCCCCCGGCCGCGTCACCTTCGTTACGTTTGCAGCCAACAAGGTTGTCCGCGTTAAAGAGACCTACGCCGGCTTAGGCGGCAGCATCGCTGAAGGCCCCAAAACGCAGTAACGATTCACTAGACCTGAAAACTTCGCGGTGGGGTCTGGCTTTCAGCCTGCCGCCGGGCTTTGCCCGGCGTTCGGGTTTGGTAGCGGCTCCACAAGCTCTTGTAACGCTCCCCCGTCCCCCTCAATCGCCCTAATAGGGGAGGACAGCATGAGAATCAACAATTTCTTAATGGCAGCCTTATTGGCGGCCTCCGCGGCAAGTCCGGCGCTGTTTGCCGATTCAGCTTTGAATCGCGCGAACAAGCGCATAGAGGGCTCTGCCGAGGCGCTCCAAGACATTTTGGGAGCCGGCGATCGGGGCATTCCGCGTGACCTGATCGAGAAAGCGCAATGCGTCGGCGTGATTCCCAGCCTCAAGCGCGCGGGTTTCATCGTCGGCGGGCAATATGGCGTGGGCATAGTGACGTGCCGCGTTCATGAAAACGAGTGGAGCGCGCCGGAAATTGTGCGGGTGGAGGGCGGCAATTTCGGCCTGCAAATCGGCGGCGGAGAAACCGACGTGGTCTTCGCGGTCATGAACCAGCGAGGCATGGACAAGCTGATGAACGATAAGTTCACCCTCGGCGCCGACGCCGCTGTCATGGCTGGCCCTGTGGGCCGCGAGACAACAGCGCAAACCGACGCAGTGCTGAAAGCCGAGATTCTCTCATGGTCTCGCGCCCACGGCGTTTTCGCCGGCATCACATTGAATGGCGCTACTTTGCGTCCCGACCATGACGATAACCGCGCCCTCTATGGCGCCGATGTCACGCCCAACATGATCTTGAGCGGGAAGGCGAAGCGGCCTGCATCCGCGAAAGGTTTGTACGCCGAGTTGCGTGAGTTTCCCGCAAAGGGCTGAACGTAGTCCCCAGTCTGAAGCCTGTGCATGGTGTTTCTACATTTCGGACAGCCCCGCCCGTCAGGGCGGGGTACAGAGCTGACCGTCTCCATTGAGGCGCGGGTTCAGTCGCGCCTCCATAGCTGAAGCCTGTGCCACGGACATGACACACTGAATGGATGGGAACTCGGCGCGTGGAGAATCCAGCTCCACGCGCCGCCGAGCCCGCTCGCGCGCGCAGCCTCCTGGAAGTAGAGCTTCGCAAGTGGGATGAAGATTTCCGCTTCCTGCGGGAATGTCTCCAGGCCTGTCTGGGTTCCATCGGGGAAAGCCAGCTTGCCCGGTTGGTGAAGGATTCGTTCTTTGAATCGCAGGGTCCGTCGGAGCCCCTGCCGCCGCGAGGCGCGCAAGCGCTCTCGATGGCGTTCCAACTCCTCAACATGGCGGAGGAGAATACCGCGAATCAGGTCCGCCGCGTGCGCGAAACCTCCAGCGGACCGGCGAGCGAGCCCGGGACTTGGCCGTACCAATTGCGGCATTTGCGAGAGGCCGGGTTGAGCGATTTCGAAATCAGGCGTGTGCTGCCCACCATCCATGTTCAGCCCGTCTTGACCGCTCATCCTACCGAGGCCAAGCGCCCAAGTGTGTTAGAGCGCTTGCGCGAGATCTATCTCATGCTCGTGGAACGCGAAAATCCCACGCGGACGCCCATGGAGCAGCACGGGCTGCGCCGCCACATCGAAGCCGCTATGGAGCGCCTGTGGCGAACGGGCGAGATTCTGCGGGAGCGCCCCGATGTGGAATCGGAGATCCGCAATACGTTGCACTACATTTCCCACGTTTTCCCCGGCGTGCTGCAACTCGTTTCCGAGCGGTTTCGAGAGTCCTGGGAGTGGATGTTTCCAGGCGTCTCGCCGCCGGAAGAGCCGCGGTTGACTTTCGGAAGCTGGGTGGGAGGCGATCGCGACGGCCACCCATTTGTTACGATTGCCGTTACGCGCTTCGCGTTGGAGTCGCTACGCGAGCGCGCGCTGGCGGTTCTGCATGATCGCCTTCAGGACTTAGCGCATGCGCTGAGTCTTTCCCAATCGATGCAGCCGGCGCCGGCGCGTCTTAGAGAGGCGTTGGGAGTTCGCGCGGGCGACGAGCCGTGGCGGCAATGGGCCGAGATGATGCGCGACCGGATTCCGCACTATCGCGGGCCGGAGGAGTTGCGGCGGGATTTGCAACGACTCGCCGAGTCTCTCACGGAAATTGGGGCGGAAGCGGTGGCGGACGCCGAAGTAGCGCCGATCCAACGGCTCGCAGCTTCCTATGGATTTCATGGCGCTAGTTTGGACATTCGTCAGTCCAGCGCAGTGTACCGGGCCGCCGTGGAGCAACTGTTGGGCATCGCGGGTCTGGAGGGAGACGGGTTCGCGCAGTGGAGTGAGGATCGTAAACGTGCATTTCTGGACCGCGAGCTCGATTCGCCGCGGCCGTTCGCAGTGGCTTCGGCGCCATTGCCGCCGGAAGCGGAGGAAAGCGTGGGCGTGCTGCGGTTAATCCGCGATTGGACCGAACGGCACGGCTTCCAGGGTATTGGACCGCTAATCGTAAGCATGACTCGCGCGCCTTCCGACCTGCTGAACGTCTACTTGTTGGCGCGGGAAGCGGGCCTGGCAATCCACACGCCCGCGGGGCTGGCCAGCGAAATTGCCGTGGTTCCGCTGTTTGAGACCATCGAGGATCTGGAAGCGTGCGGCCGCGTGCTGGCCGAGTTTCTGGCCCATCCCATGACAACGCGGACGCTCCGGCATTTGCAACTACGCGAGTCGCGTACGCGTCCGCTGCAAGAGGTGATGATCGGCTACAGCGACAGCAATAAAGACGGCGGCATTTTGGCTAGCCACTGGTGCTTGCGCAAGGCCCAGATCGAGCTTGCTCGCGCGGCTCGCGAGGCGCAAGTCGAGTTGCGCGTCTTCCACGGCCGTGGAGGAACCATCGGCCGCGGCGCCGGCCCCACACCGGTGTTTCTCGAAGCGCTCCCTCCCGGCTCGCTGCATGGCGAAATTCGCATCACCGAACAGGGAGAAGTGATCGCCCAAAAATACGCCAACCGCCTGACGGCAGCGATTCACCTGGAGCGCCTGCTGGCCGGCGTTACCCGCTGGACGCTAATGCAGGAGCGTTTCCCGCCACCCCCCCCGCAGCCGGACGACGGCGCGTTCGAAGCGACGGCGAAGTTCAGCCGCGATGTCTACCGGAAATTGATTGAGACTGACGGTTTCATCGAGTTCTTCTCTCAGGCGACGCCTGTGGACGCCATCGAGTCCAGCCATATCGGGTCCCGGCCCGCGCGGCGCACCGGCCAGCGAACAATTCAAGATCTGCGCGCGATACCTTGGGTTTTTAGTTGGAGCCAGTCGCGTTTCAACTTGCCGGAGTGGTACGGCGTAGGCAGCGCATTTGAGCAGACGCGTAATCAAGAGCCGGAAGCGTGGACGGTGCTTGTGAAATCCGCGCGGGCATGGCCATTCCTTTCTTATTTGCTGCACAACATCGAATTCAGCGTGGCCGCGGCCGATCCCGTTTGGATGGCCGAGTACGCGACGCTGGTGGAAGACGAGGCGATCCGGGAGCGGATTCTGACGATGATTCTCGAAGAATACGAGCTGACCCGCAGGATGTTGGATGAGCTGCTCGGCCCCGATCGCGAGCAGCGGAGGCCGCGCATGCTGAAAGCGATCGCGATCCGGAAGAATGCGTTGAACCGCCTCCATCGCGAGCAGATCTCGCTATTGCGTTCCTGGCGCGCCAGCGGAGGCGAGCAAGCGTTTGACGCTCTGCTGGTGACAGTGAACGCGATCGCCGCCGGCCTGAAGACGACGGGTTAGCTCAAGATCGCACCCTTTGGTAGCATTCAATTCGAGTCGGATGCCGCGCGCGCCGCATCTATCGACAAGAAGGAGGATGCGCATGCAATCGGCCACTGAATCGGTTTCTGTTTCGAAAGGCAGCCTCTGGGCTGGAAGGATCGTAAGCACGATCATCGTGTTGTTGATGATTTTCGACGGCGTGACAAAAGTATTGAAATCGCCGCAGGCGGTCCAGGCGACGGTTCAAATCGGATTTCCCGAAAGTACAGTTGCCGGGATTGGAGCAGCCTTGCTCGTTTGCACGATCCTGTATGCGATTCCGGCGACCTCGGTTTTCGGCGCCATTTTGCTCACCGGCTATCTTGGCGGCGCTGTCGCGGCCAATGTGAGGGCGGACAGCCCAGTGTTTAATACGGTTCTCGCGATTGCTATTGGAGTCCTGGTTTGGGTCGGGCTACACCTGCGCGAGAGCCGGCTGCGCACGCTCGTCCCTCTGCGCAGCTAAGTGGCGCAGGCACTCCTGCCCGCCGTCTCGACACTCGTGTCGAGACCCGCGGAAGCAACCGCTTATGTGTAGTGGGCAAGCTGGTTTCTACCGCGGCAGGCAGGGGGTAGGATCCCAGCCGGATGCGTCGGGCTGCCTCTTGAACTGATAGCTGCGGACAAAGGGTTGCGTAAGATACGTGGGATCGTCGAGCATCGCGGTCACGGAAATGTAGACGTCGCCTTGTGCGCCTTCCAAGCGGTTGAAATATTCGGTGAGAACCGCGTTGGCACTGTACGGAACGCCGTTCTTGCGGACATAACCGGGGAGCATATTAGTGGTGACTACCTTAAGTTGGCCACCCTTGGGCTGGGCGTTGCGGCCGCCGGGACGCACCCATTGGGCAACCGAGTAGCCCTGCCAAGAGGAGTCGCCTTTGGACCCTTGACCGTCGCCGAAGTGGAACGTGCGGGTTTGCATGCCGGCGTCGGCGTCGACACGGATGGTGTTGTCGTCATCCCAAGTGACGTGCAAGCGGCCCGGACGCTGCATGACGCCAACGGCGCCGTAAGCTTTGCAGGCTTTGCCATCGGCCAAGTCTCTATCGGGGTCCCAGGTGTTGGCGATTTGGCGCGCGGCTGCGTTCAGAGGCAGGTAGGGAACGTCGCCCTTCTGCGGCGAGACGCGGAAGCGCCATTCATCGACGACGAGAGAGACCCAATATCCGGTGAGATCGATGGGAGCGGAAGCCTTGGCGGGCTGAGGCGCGGGCGCGCTAGGTTGATCTCCGCCGCGTCCTTGCGCCAGCAGGAGCGCGGGGAAAAGGAAGAGCAACGTGGGCCTCATGGAAACTTCCTACTTCTTCGCTTGCGCAAGGCTCTGGTAAACCGCTTCGACGAACATATCGGTGGTCCAGGGACCGGCACCAGAGCCGAAGCGCGGATCCCAGTCTTCGGTCGGCTTGGCTGCTTTGATTTGCGCGAGGGTCATGTCGCGCTTGATCATGTCCTGGACGCGATCGCGAATGATGGTGATCATGTCGCGGTAGTAGGCGAGGTCGGCCAGATCGCAGATTCGGCCGTGGCCCGGAATCACGAGAGTGCCGCCTTCGCTGCGAAATTCAGGAACCACAAGATCGATGATGCGGTTCAGGCCGGCGAGCTCTCCCTGGACGCTGCCGCCGTGAGCCGGATCAATTCTTGGATAGCTGGTGAAATCGAAAATGTCGCCGGCACTGATGACGTCCGAGCCGCGAAACCAGACGATGCTATCGCCATCGGTGTTGGCGTTGGGCATGTGAATGAGCTCGATGCCTTCGCCATTGAAGAAATGACTGAGCTTCATCACGCCGCCGAAAAAGGTTTCCGTGGGCAAGCCCTTGGAAGGCAGCTTGGCTTGCGTGAGTCGCTGGAGCGTATTTTCGTGGGACAGAACGGCGGCGCCCTCGGTAGGGTCGCGCACGTCGCCTGAAACATTTCCTCCCGTGAATGTTTTGCCGGCTTCGGCGAGCCTGGCGTTGCCGCCAGTGTGATCGGGAAAGGAGCTTGTATTGGCGATGTAGCGGATGGGCTTTGGCTTGGCGATGCCGCTGAGCGTAGTGCCGGAGCCGCCGCGAGAGTCGTTCAAGATCGGCTTGCCGACTGCCGCAAGATCTCGAGAAAGCCGGTCGATGGCGGCCAGAACTTTATCAGCCACCTGGGCCGTGCCCGAATCCACGAGGAAAGCGCCGTCTTTGCCCACCGACACGGTGATATTGGAGCCGGCGCCGGACAGTAGATAGATGTTTCCGCGAACGGGCGTGATCTCGATCTCCTGCGCCGGCGCGGCGCAAACGGCGGCAAGCAGGAGAACATACTTGATCATGGCGGTGCTACTTCTTGGCCGCGGCGTTCTTTTCCGCCGTGACTTTTCTTGCGGCTTCCGGGTACATCGTGGCGGCGCCGCCCAGAGTGACATCGGTGGGCAAGCCGTACTTCCGCCCAAACTCGCTCAAGAATGGATTCTTTCCCGGCAGGTAGCTGGGCACGACACCCGCGGGCCGGTCGATTTCCTCCACCACGGTGCAAGGGTAGGGCGGGATCTGCTGGTTGAGGGCCAGTCGGTATTCCGAACTGCGGATCATCGGCTCGGTTAAATAGAGCGGATCGTACGCGATGGTGATCCACGTCAAATAATCGCCGCGCCGGATCCAATATTGGGTCAGTGTCGCCTGGTCGCTGGAGGGCATGCCGTTCCGGCGGTAGTAGTCTTCCTTCAAATGCGTGGTGGTGATTTTGAGGGCTTCGCCATCCCATTCGGCGGTGGAGAAGCCGCCCCAGGTGTGCGGCGCGTTTTTCGCTGGCCGGGCCCGGCCGTCCATGTAATAGGCATTATCGATGGAGCGAAGCCATTCGGCGTGCCAAGCCGTGATATCGCGCGAATCGGCGTCGACTTCCTTCCAGATGCGGACCTGCGAAGGGCCGCGCGAGATGTACATGGCTCCATGCGGACGGCATTGCCATTCGGGCAGCGTGTACAGCGAGGCGTTCCAGGCCTGCGCGCGCAACGAAGCCGCGCGGCTCATGGGGACGCCGAGGAATTCGCCGACGTAGGGGTTACCGGTGTTGTCTTCGTCTTGCACGGGCGCCCATTCGCCGGAGAAATCCATTTGGGCGAACGCGCCCGGCCCCATCAGAGCTACCGCTAGGAGCACACGATAAAAGCGGCGGCGATCAATCACATCTTCCTCCGCTACCACAGCAACTCCACCGATGGCTGATAGCTGAAAGCTGATAGCTGACAGCTAAAAGCTACAGCTTTAGTCGAAGCTGCCGCCCCAGTGGAAACCGTCGGAAGGCCGGGTGATGTTGACCATCCGAAGGCGATGGTCTTCGGGAGTGCGGCCGGGATTGCCGTTGACGACGACGTGGTCACCGACCTTGAGCGTGTCGCGGGTGATGCCCTTTTGGCCAAGTTGTCCGCCGGCAGCCCACTCGATCGACCAACGCGTGATGGAGCCGCTAGGTTCCTTCACTTCCACCTGCACGAAGGAGTGCGGATTGCGATACAGGAACTGAACCAGATCGCCTTCGATTTTTACGGTCTTGTCCTCAAAATACGTCGCGGCAAAGGAGTGGTGAGCGTAAGCCACGCCCGCCGCCAGACCAGCCGACACCCCCAGCATGAGCAACTTTTGCTTCATCATTCGCCTCCGCGGAGAACGAAACCCCGCTTCATGAATCCAGCCCATATAATACTTCATCGCAAGCGCGGGCGCCACCTGACTCTGTATCTCCACGCGCGCTCTTCGACAAGAAGTCAAGCGAACGATCGAGGGGCTGTTCCGGAGGCGCCATTCCGTGCATCCCGACGATTCGTTACCGCTCATCGGCGCGCCTCGAAGCCGAGACCGCTCATTGGGACCGCCGCCGCATCCGTGCGCGTGATGGCGGTTGTCGAGGGCATTTCCTGCAAACCGGCTCGTAGCCCTTGACGAGAGCGATCAGAAGCCCTGCGACTCTTGACGCCCGCCGTCCGTACATACAAAATGGTATTGACGATTGCGTTTCGAATGGGACGAAGTCAAGAACCGGGTCAACTTGCGAAAGCACGGGATCGACTTTGACTCCGCCAGACGGTTCTTCGATGACCCGCTTGCTCTCAGCATGCGCGAACGCATTACGGAAGGAGAGGAACGCTGGCAAACGGTAGGTATGGCCGGGGATCTGGCGCTGCTGCTTTTTGCGCATACCTGGTGGGAGGAAGCCGGCGTCGAGACGATCCGGATCATATCCGCTCGAAAGGCGACCAGACGGGAAAGGAGAGCGTATGAGGAAGGACCTTAGTGCGGCGCAACGCAGACGGCTGAAGAAGCTTGCAAATTTGCCGGATCGGGAAATCGATCTATCCGAGATCCCCGAAGTTACGGATTGGTCGAAAGCCGTCCGCGGCAAGTTTTATAGGCCTGTGAAGAAGCCGATCACGATTCGGCTCGACGCAGACGTAATCGCGTGGCTCCGGGCAGGCGGTAAAGGTTATCAGACGCGCATCAACCAGACCCTTCGGAGGCAGATGGTCAAGGAAATGGGAGAAGGATAACTCTCAGAGGGCCAACACGTCAGAACTTCTTCAATTCCTGAATCAGCGCGTCCATGCCTTTCTTGCGATAAATCTGCAAAAGGCGCTGCTCTTCGGGGGAGGGAGAGGCCAGGCCGCGCAGCTCGGACTCTTCCATTGCGCCGCGGCTGGGAATCCAATAGGAGCCGTCGCCGAATTGAACGCTGGAGACAAACCCGCTCATGGCCTGGATGGAAACGCGGTCCGGAAACCGGATCGCCGCATCCGGGAACACTCGAGCCCCCTGGCCGGGCGCGAGATTCAGATCGGCCGGTAAGGAGGCGGCTAGGAATTGATTGCCGCTCTGATCCTTCACAATCCAGCCGATCTCCACGTGGCGCACCGGGCGCTTGGAAACGTTGCGCACTTCAAATCTCGGCGCCCAGGCTTCATTGGCCGTGACGCGCGCCATTCCGGCAGCCGGCTCAACCGGAGCTTCGGCGACGCGCAAGAATGCGAACTGGACCTCATGCTCCGGATCCGCGTTGGTGGCGCGACCCCGAACCACCTGCACGCCCGGACGAGGCGCTTCGGCCTGCCGGTTCAAGCTGGCGAGCATGGCGTTTTGCAAGGCGTCGCGCCCGGCGCTCTCCAGCAGCGTCTTGAAGTATTTGCGGTCGCGCCGCGCTTGCATCTCCCAGACGGTCATTTCGCGCTGCGAATTCAACTTGTCCGGACCGTAAAAGCTCAGGTCATCGAACAGAATGCCGTCCAGTCGCACCTCCACGACTGGCGCCGCGTCGCCCCCCCCCAATGGACGCAGCAACGTTTCGTCGATGCGCACGGAAAAGACGTCGCGCGGCGCCACGTCCAGGCTTGGAACCTTCACGGCTCCCTTGCCCCCCGGCGTCACTTCCTGCGCCAGCACTTCCAACGTCACGCCCCGCACGTGCTTCTGGCTGGAGTTGAGCAGCGTGAGCGAAGCATGCACGTCCACGAGATAAGCGCCCCCGCGCGGCGTGGCGCGCGATCCGCTCCAATCCACCGAAACCATGGAAACGGGGGCATCCTTTGGGATGTCGATATGGCCGTTAGGGGTCTGCGCGGCGGCTGCCGCAGCGGTAAAGACAAAGAGGTACAGCTTACTGCACATACACGCTCGTAATCGTCATCTGTCCGGTATCGGCGTCGACATAGCTCGCGCTGGCCGAGCCCTGCGCACTCACCGACACCGCCACCGGGCGCAACGCGCCCTGCGAAATCTTCAAAGCGCCGCCGTTGCCGCGCAGCATGATTCCGTTGTCGGACGCCTCCACCACTGGGCCTGAGTCCTCGCTGTCCGTGATTCCTCGCCCATGGAACAGTTGCGACATGGCCTTGCCCAGGATCTGCTTGTCGGACGATGGAAAATTCAGCCACAGCGCCGCACCGATCAACAGCGTGACGCCCACCGCCGCGGCGGCCGCGGCCCAGCCAAAACTCAGCTGGATCGGCATGCGCCGGATCCGGAACGTCGTCGCTAGCGCGGCGCGCTTTCTGCGCCGCGGCGCCACGCATTCGCCGGCCTCCAGCCCCACGCGGATATTGGCGGTCATTTCCGCCGCCAGGTGCTCCCAATCCACTCCCGGCGGCATTCGCGAAGCTTCCTGCTTCAGCCCCTCGCGGTCTGCCTGGTAAGCCGCAGCGACCTCGCGGCATTGCGCGCAGCGGCCCAAATGCATCCGGAGCCGCAGCCTCTGCCACAGGCTTGCATCGCCGGAAGCGAACAACGCCAGATCGGTTTCCTTGGCGTGTGTCATGACTTCTCTTCTTTCTGCGCTCGTTTCTCGAAATGCCGCCTCAATTTCACTCGCGCGTTGGCGATATGCGATCGCACCGTGGCCTTCGAACACTTAAGCCGCGCGGCTACTTCCTCCGCCGGAAGATCCTCCACATCCCGTAGGAGCAGCGCGGTCCGTTCGCGTCCTGTGAGGATCTCCAGCCCCGCCTCCAGCTTCTCCCGGTGCTCGTTCCGAAGCATTCGTTGCTCCGGACTATCCTCAGGCGAGCTGACAAATGGCTCGGGCATGTCCTCCAAGTCTGTGAACGCCACGCGTCCGTTGCGCCGGAGGAAATCTATGGCTGTATTCGTTGCGATCCGCGAGAGCCAGTGCGCGGCCTTTTCCAGATCCTTTAGCTGATCCTGCCGCTGCAAAGCCTTGATGAACGCTTCCTGCGTCAGGTCTTGCGCGTCGGCCACGTTGCCTACCTTTCGGTAGATCAACAGAAACACCCGCCGCATGTTTTCCGATACAAATCGGCTCTCCTGTTCCGAAGAAAGGGGAACGGCGTCGTAGTGAGTGGATCCCGGCGCTTCGTTCATCTCTACTTTCAGGACGGCGGCCGGCATCGGATGGATTCTTTCCCTCCACCAAGATGACGCTGGTGGCCGTCTAGCCGTGCAATCTTTCTGGCGCTAACCTAAATGATATATGAGACCGGTGGCGGTGGTTGGGATCGGAAAGACCGCGTTTGGGGCTTTCCCGGATCGCGATTTGCGCTCCCTGGCCGTCGAGGCGGGTGCCAAATGTCTCGCCGAGGCGCATGTAAGTCCCGATAAGATCGAGGCTTTTTACCTGGGCAACTTCGCCGGGCCGTCTTTCGTGGGCCAAAATCACCTGGCGCCATATGTAGCCGGAGGACTCGGGATCGAGGGCGTGCCTTGCACCCGCTTCGAGGCTGCCTGCGCCTCCTCGGGTTCCGCTTTCTTTCATGCAGTTTCCTCCGTGGCCGCCGGCCTTTATGATCTGGTGCTGGTCTGCGGAGTCGAAAAGATGACCTCTCAGCCCACCCCCGTCGTCTCGGAGATTCTCGCAGGGGCGGGGGACACGGGCGGAGAAGTGCGCGCCGGCGCAACCTTTCCCGCTCTGTTCGGGATGATCGCCCGCAGGCACATGCATCAATTCGGGACCACTCGCGAACATCTGGCCGCCGTGGCGGTGAAAAGTCACTCCAATGGAGCCAAGAATCCGCTAGCCCACATGCGCAAAGTGATCACCATGGAGCAGGCCCTGGCCGGCAAGCCCATCGCCGAGCCTCTGACCGTTTACGATTGCTCCCTCATCAGCGACGGTGCCGCTGCCGCGCTGGTCGCCCCTTTGGAGCGCGCCTCCGAGTTCACCGCCAAGCCTGCAAGAGTTCTCGCCATCGCTCAAACGTCGGATGCCGTCGCTCTGGACCACAAGGCCGACATCACGACGTTCCGTGCCGTGCGGTTGGCGGGCGAAAAGGCGTACAAGATGGCGGGCTTGAGCCCAGCCGACATTCAATTCGCCGAGGTGCACGATTGCTTCACCATCGCCGAAATCGTCGCCACCGAGGATTTGGGTTGGGTGAAGAAAGGCGAAGGAGGCCGTTACGCCTTGGAGGGCCGCACCTGCCTGCACGGCGAGCGCCCGCTGAACGCGAGCGGCGGACTCAAAGCAAAAGGCCACCCGGTCGGCGCGACCGGCGTGGGGCAGATCTGCGACGTCGTAATGCAGATTCGCGGCGAGGCTGGCGACTTGCAGGTGGCTCGGAATGAGGTGGGCTTGGCGGAAAATCTGGGCGGCTCCGGCGCAACGGCGGTCGTGACGATTTTGGGGGCATCGTGAGCCATCGAGGCGTTGTTTATACCGAGACAGTCGTACATGCCGCGCCCCCGCAGTTTGTCGCCGACGCTCCCTATCAGCTCGCCATTGTGGATCTGGAGGGTGGCGAACGCCGCACCGTCCGCATCCTCGGCGGCCGCGTCCGTATTGGCGATGCAGTGGAGTTCGCAGAAGACCGCCACGGCATCGCATTCTTCCGGAAGAAGGAGGGCGGGCTTTAGCCCGCGCGAGGCTTCAAGCCTCGCCCCCGCTAGTGGCATGCTCAAGCCCCGCGCGGACTGAAGTTCGCCTTCCGAGTAGCGATGAAAATCTTTCTCTACTACATCGGCAAGCCGCGCGATCCTCACGCCAATGCCATGGCCGAGGAATACATCAAGCGCTCCGGCCGCTTCGCCACCTGCGAAATGCGCGAAATCGACCCGCGCCGCTTCGATCCCTGGACCAAGCATCCTTCCATGCAGAAGATTCTCTTGGACCCGCTTGGCCGAGCCCTGGACTCAGCCCATTTCGCGGCATTATTCAACCGCGACCTCGCATTTGTGGTGGGCGGCGCTGACGGCCTGCCCGAAGATTGGCGGTCGCGCGCGGACGTGTTACTCTCGCTTTCGCCCCTCACCCTTCCACACGAGTTGGCGCGAGTTGTGCTCGCCGAGCAGATTTACCGCGCACTTGCCACGCTGCGGGGCCACCCCTATTCGCGATAGCCTCAAGCACGGATGATTTCCAGCACTTCAGGATCGGCGTCCTCAGGAAGAAGCCGGGCGATGCCGCGATCCATCGTGGCGAGCCGCCCCTTGTGCCGCAGCGCGAGGCCCAGTAAGTATGCGTCCGTCACTTCGCGATGAGTTTGCAAAGGCTTCACGCGGCGGATTGCTTCGATCAATCCTCGATCGTCCCGCCAAAAGCGGTGATGGGGATGCGCCAGATTTGCTTCCAGCAAATCGGCGGCGTCTTGTGGTGAAATCATCGCATCCTTAGGGAAACCCGGATTGGAGAGAACGCGCACAAAGGCAGCCTGTGTGACAGCACATGTGGCCCACCCCGCATGCGAATTCCGCCTCATCCAACGCTGAACCGCTTCATGAAATTGATGATCCGGCCAAAGATGAGGGATCAATACGCCTGCGTCTAGCAGCGTCTCCCTCAAAAGCCTTCCGCCTCCAACAAACGGCGGACCTGCGCGGCCGTGACCTTCGGGCCGCCGGGAGGAGGATCGAATACGAGAAAACCGTTCTCCCAGCGCGTGGGGCAGCGAGCCTCCAGTCCTCTTTTAATTAGCTGGCTCGCCGCCTTTCCCATTGGCATGTGCCGATCGGCGGCGTAGGTTTTCACCTTTTCAAGGATGTCTTCGTCCAAATTCAATGTGGTGCGCATCTGTCATTATGATGCCGTTTTGATCAAATTGATGTCAAGACGCCGCTATGATGTCTTTGCTGCCCTGGCGTGCTCTGCGAGAATGAAATCGTGTCGCGTTACGATGCCCTCCTGATCGTCTCCTTCGGCGGCCCGGAAAAACGCGAAGACGTGATTCCGTTCCTGGAAAACGTGCTCCGCGGGCGCAACGTTCCGCGTGAGCGCATGCTCGAAGTGGCGGAGCACTACTACCACTTCGAAGGCCACAGCCCCATCAACGATCAGAACCGCGCCCTAATCGCCGCCGTACGGGAGCGGGTTTCACTGCCCGTTTATTGGGGCAACCGGAACTGGCATCCCCTGCTCGCCGACACTGTGCGTCAGATGCGGGACGACGGCGTCAAACGAGCCCTGGCCTTTGTGACGTCGGCCTTCGGCTCTTACTCCGGATGCCGGCAATACATCGAAAACATCGAGGCGGCGCGCGCGACAGTGGGCGATGCCCCGATTATCGAAAAAGTCCGCCCTTTCTCGGACCACCCAAAGTTCCTCGAAGCCATGACGGATCGCGTGCGGGACGCCTGCGTGGAGCTGCCGGATGGGCATCTGGTCTTCACCGCGCATAGCGTTCCTCTGGCGATGGCTCGTTCGAGTCCCTACGTCGCGGAGTTGGAGCGCGCCTGCGCCGCCGTGGCCGGTTCGCTGGGGCGCGGCGATTGGAAACTGGTCTGGCAGAGCCGCAGCGGCCCTCCTTCTCAGCCCTGGCTCGAGCCGGATATCTGCGAGTACCTCCGCCAAATCCGCCGGGACGTAATCATCGCGCCCATCGGATTCCTTTCCGACCACATGGAGGTGATCTACGATCTGGATGTAGTCGCGCGGCAAGTCGCCCAGGAACTGGGCGTTCAGATGGCGCGCGCCCGGACCGTGGGAACGCATCTGGCGATGGTCGAGTTGATCGCGGAGATGCTGGAACAGAATCACGCGCCATGTGAGAGCGGCTGCTGCGCCCTCGGCGCGCGTGCTTCCCGCTAATCGGACGGAACACGCAATCCCCGGCCGCCGTGCGCGATGATGGGGTGGGATGAGAAGATTGCTCGCGAGCGCGATCGCCGCCTCCCTGGCCGCCGCCGCATTCGCGGGCGAAACCAAATGGTGGCGCGAGACTTCGGACGATTTTGAAAAAGGCAGTCTCAATGGTCTCTCCCTTTCAAGCGACGGCACGCTCACGCTAGCGCCCGTAGCCAAGGAGATCTTCGACCCTTCCGTCGCTTTCCTCTGGTCAGTGGCGCGCGATTCGAAAGGCAATATCTATGCGGGCGGCGGCGGATTGGGATCGTCCAAGGCCAAGCTTTTCGCGGTCGACCCTCAGGGCAAAGCCAAGACGCTAGCGGAGTTGGATGGCATCGCGATTCAAGCGCTCGCGGTGGACCGGTCGGACCGCGTCTACGCCGCCACTTCTCCCGACGGTAAGGTGTACCGCGTCGATCCGGCCGGCAAGTTCGAGGTCTTCTACGATCCCAAAGCCAAATACATCTGGGCCCTCGCATTCGACCGCACCGGAAATCTTTACGTCGCTACCGGTGATCAGGGAGAAATTCATCGCGTCAGTCCGGCGGGATCAGGCTCTATTTTCTTCCGCACGGCCGAGGCTCACGCCCGCTCCCTGGCCCTCGACTCCAGCGGAAATCTGATCGTCGGCACGGAGCCGAGCGGTCTCATCCTGCGCGTCTCGCCCGCGGGCGACGGCTTCGTTTTATATCAGACCCCCAAGCACGAAGTCACTGCGGTGGCCGTCGCAGGCGACGGAGCCATTTACGCTGCCGCCATCGGCAATAAGCAGGCTTCACCCGTGGCGCCGGCTCCCGCGCCTCTGCCCACGCCCTCCGCGGCTGCTCCGGCCACGGCCGTGCAGCCAACCATCACTGTCACAGCCCAGCCTCGTCCCAGCACCGCTGCGCCGCCTGCATCGGCCCCGCAGAATGTGGCCGGCGGGTCCGAAATTTATCGCATCCTGCCCAATGGCGAGCCACGCAAGATTTGGAGCCACCCGGAAGACCTCGTCTATGCCCTCGCGTTCGATGTCTCTGGCAAACCCATAGTCGGTACAGGCAACCATGGCAACATCTACCGGCTAGATTCCGATCATTCCTCCACGCGCCTGATAACCCTCGCCTCTACTCAAGTCACAGGTTTGAGCTCCGCTCCGGACGCGGGCCTGTTCGCGGTCACCGGCAACATCGGAAAACTCTTTTCGATTGGGCCGCGGCGGGAAGCCTCCGGGACCTTCGAAAGCGACGTTTTGGACGCCGGCGCGTTCTCTTATTGGGGCCGCGTCGCTCCTGAGCCTGAAGGCCAGGCTGGCCTCACCGTGGAAACGCGCAGCGGCAATCTCAATCGCCCGCAACAGAGCTGGAGTCCCTGGCAGAAACTAAATGCCGGCCGCGTGGCGTCTCCTGCCGCCAGGTTCCTTCAGTACCGCCTGACTCTTTCCGGCAATTCCCAAGCAGAGGCAGTGAGCCTGGCCTACCAGACCAAGAACGTGACGCCGGCGATCGAGGAGGTTGAAGTCACTCCCGCCAATTACAAGTTCCCGGCTCCCGCTTCTGTCGCTGAATCAGCCAGCGCCTCAACGCTCAATCTTCCTCCGTTGGGCCGCAAAAACTCGTCCAGTGGCGCAAGTTCCTCATCCACCTCCGCGTCAACGCCGGCCCTGACTTACGCCAAAGGCCACATCGGCTTACGCTGGCTCGCGAGAGACGATAACGGCGATACGCTCGAATACAAAGTGGAGATCCGCGGCGTCACCGAAACTCAGTGGAAGCTTCTACACGACAAAATCCGCGAGCATTATTTCAGTTGGGATTCTGCTGGTTTTCCCGACGGCAAATATGTCGCGCGAGTCACGGCCTCCGATGCTCCGTCCAATCCGCCCGATCAAGCGCTTCAATCCTCACGGGAAACCGATCCATTCCTCATCGACAACACGCCGCCCGAGATTTCCTGCTGCACGGTGACGGGATCCGTGGTGCAATTTCGCGCCAAAGA
>DASQJB010000448.1:0-5487 GCA_035631295.1 Bryobacteraceae bacterium
GCCTTCCAGCCGGTCTCGCGCATGAGCTTGGCGCTCGAAAGCGCGTAGCGGCGGTCGTGGCCGGGGCGGTCTCGGACGGTTTGCATCAGGCTCTCGGGTTTGCCCAGAGCCGCCAGGATCTTGTGCACCACCTCGACGTTCGGGAGTGCGCGGCTGCCGCCGATGTTGTAGGTTTCGCCCGGCTGCCCGCGGTCGATGGCGGCGAGGATCGCGCGGCAGTGATCGTCCACGTACAGCCAATCGCGAATCTGCATCCCATCGCCGTAGATCGGCAGAGGCTTGTCTTCGATGGCGTTGGAGATCATAAGCGGGATTAGCTTTTCAGGGAACTGATAGGGGCCGTAATTGTTGGAAGCTCGGGTAACCGTAACGGGCAGGCCGTAGGTGGTGAAGTAGGAGAGCGCCAGCAAATCGGACCCGGCCTTGGAGGCCGAATAGGGACTCGAGGCGCGCAGCGGATAATTTTCGTCCGCTTCGTGTGGAGGGTCGATGCTGCCGTAGACTTCGTCCGTGGAGACGTGCAAGAAACGGGGGACGCGATGAAGCCGGGCCGCTTCGAGCAGAGTCAACGTTCCGCGCAGGTTGGTCTGGAAAACGGGCTCCGGCGAGAGAATGCTGCGGTCGACGTGAGACTCGGCAGCAAAGTTCACCAACACGTCGGCGCTGAACTCTTCGACCAGCGAATTCACCAGGCCGGTATCGCAGATATCACCGTGAACGAAGCGGTAGCAGGGATCGCCGGAGATCGCGGCGAGATTTTCGAGATTGCCGGCGTAAGTGAGTTTGTCGAGATTCACAAGCGCGCTGGCGCGGCCGGATTGGATCAAAAGCCGGACGAACGCGCTGCCGATGAATCCGGCTCCGCCGGTGACTAGGAAGCGCATCTATTTGTGCTGCGTCTCCCAGTCGTAGGCGATATCGGGATCGTTATACGGGATCCGGCCCTCGTCTTGAGGATTGTAGAGGCGATCGGTGACGTAGACCAACATCGCGGCATCGGCGCCGATCACTTTGTAGCCGTGGCCGACGCCGGGCGGAATCCGCACCTGCCACGGATTGAGCACGCCTGCGTAAATTGTGTTCTTCAAGCCGTAAGTGGGCGAGCCGGGGCGCAGGTCCACCAGCACGATTTGAAACATGCCTTGGGCGGGCGCCCAGAGATCCGTCTGGTAGCGATGGAAATGAAACGCTTTAATTGTGCCGGGGTAGCTAAGGGCGGCGGAAACCTGAGTGGATTCGGGCGGAAACTCAGCGGCCAAGCCCTGCCGAATGCGGGCGACTTCGAGAAAATATCCGCGATCGTCGGGCCAGAGAGCGTAGGGTTGAATCGCCACTCCGGCGATGCGGTCCCCGGATTCGGGGGTCCGGATAAGGCGCCCGATACCCGGCTCGCAGTGGGGGGTTGCAATAGCTGTAGCTTCGCTGGCGATGGCGCTCACTCATGTAGATTAGCGCATCCGGCGGGGTGCGAGTCTAAAGCCTCGCGCGGGGCTGAAGCCCCCCTCCACGGCCTTCCCAAATCTTGGGATCTTCGCAGACAGTTTGTAAAGAGTTCGGGCGCTGGGCATGAAGGCGCCCAACCGAAACTGGCAACGCAGTTGCAAACCCATAAACACTCAGAGCTTGGCAAGCGGGTGCTTATGCCAGTTGCGATCACCGTTATTGTCCCCGTCCACAATTCGGCAAGCTTTTTGCGCGCTTGTCTGGAGCATTTGAGCCGCTCCAGCTTCCAGGATTTCGAATGCATTGTGGTGGACGACGGCTCGACCGACGACTCGCCTGCGGTGGCGGAGGGTCCCCTTCGGGCGGGCGCAACGCCGTGACCTACTCGGGAGTTCGCGCCGTGGTGCTGGGCGCATCGGGATTTATTGGAAGCTGGGTCGCGCGGAAGCTTGGTGAGGCGGGCGCCGAGACGCATCTGGTAGTACGCGATTCCGCAGGCGTGGCCGCCGCTCTGGGCGGGCGAGTCTTCGAAGCGGACCTTGCACAGCCGGGCGCGCCTGCGGGTATCTTCGAAGAGATCCGTCCCGCGATCGTATTTAATCTTGCCGGCTACGGAGTAGATCCCTCCGAGCGCGACGTGGATTTGTCTGAGCGGCTTAACGCGCTGTTGCCGCGGGCCATCTGCGACGCGGCGGCTCGGTGGAGAGATTGCTACTGGCTGGGGCAGCATGTGATTCATGTAGGATCGGCGCTGGAGTACGGCGAAGTCTCGAGCGATTTGCGCGAGGACGGTCCGGCGAATCCCACTCCAGTCTATGGCCAGACCAAGCTTCAGGGAACGCTCCATATCGCCAAGTGCGCCAAAACACTGGAATTGCGCGCCGTCACCGCGCGGCTATTCACTGTTTACGGACCCGGCGAACATTGCGGGCGGCTGCTGCCGTCGTTAATCGAGGCGGCGCGCGCTGAGAAGCCGCTGGAGCTGACGGCCGGAACCCAGCTCCGCGATTTCACCTATGTGGAAGATGTCGCGGAAGGGCTGCTACGGCTGGGGCTGGCCCAAGCCGAGCCGGGCTCGGTGGTGAACCTGGCCACCGGGCACTTAACGATGGTCCGCTCGTTCGCCGAGACGGCCGCGCGCATTCTGAGTATGCCGATGGAAAATCTGAAATTCAGCGCGGTCCCCACTCGCGCGGAAGAGATGCGGCATGAGCCGATTTCCATCGAGCGGCTCCGTCAGATCACGCGGATCGTGCCTTCGACGGGAATTGAAGAAGGGATCCGGAGGACGCTCGGTTGGACCGCTCCCTGACGGTCGCGGCTCAGTAAGGTTGGTCGCGGCTCAGTTTTTCTTGGAGTCGTCGCGTGGAGGCTTTTCACCTGGCCGCAACAGCGTGGGCCTCTTCTTTTGTTGCGCTTCCTTTTTCTCGGCGGCCTTCTTTTGGTCCTGCTCCTCGGGCGTCAAGGCGGCTTCGCGCTCCGTCTTCTCCTTCTTATCGTGAGCGGCAACCTCGGACGCGCGGGCGTTGAGATCCTGCTCGGACAATTCGACGCTGTCGGTGGTGGTGTCGATCGCGTCTTTCAGGACGAAATCGTAGCGCGACAGATCCTTGGGATTGGATCCCTGAATCTTTTGCAAATTCGCGAGCATTTGCTTTTCCTGCTGCGCCACCGCGGCGTTGCCCTTGTCGATGGGGAGCTTGCGGCGCAGCGCGTCGTCGGCTACCGTGTCGATGGATTCCACGATTTGCGTATATTGCTCTAGCAGATCGTGAATGAAGGCGCTGCGGCCAGGCTTGTCCTTCGCCAGGAGCTGATTCACTTGATCGAGCCGCTGCTTGGCGAAATGCAGATAGAGGAGCATGCGGTCGTTCGGCTCCTGCGCCTCGCGCACTTGCTCGACTTCGTCGGTCGACAGATAATCTTTGTTCGCCTGCGCCCGCACCAGCGGAAGGGAGCAGAGCGCGAGGGCGCCGATGGAAAGCGTGATCCGCGCGGTCATTATTATTTCCTCCTGCTCATGATTCCGTCGAGCAGATTGTCGTGTATGGACGAAACGTGGTCGCGCAGCTTGTCCACGGCGGGGCGGTCGGAGAAGCTCACCATCTGGCGGAGGCCCTCCAGCCGGCGCAGCAATTCGCGAATGCGCATCTCCGCCTGCTTGAATTTTCCGCTGCGCCGCGGATCCTTCCCGGTTTGCTGGAGCGAGTCATAGGCCAAATCGACCGAAGCCCCTACCTCGTCCAGTTGAGTTTGCGACTGATCGTACTCGCCGCGAGTATACGAGTCGCGCGCCGCATCCAGCGCTACGTTTGCATTGTCCAAAGCGCGGTCGCTGCGCTTTTCCAGATTCGGCTCGGACTTCACCCCGGCCAGATCGAAAGCCAGCGACAGCGAGGCCAGCGCGAAAATCAACATCCACCGCATTGCCGTTACCTCTTACCCAAATCCTTCTCTAGCATGCGAACGCGCTGGCGGGCCTGGAACTCCTGATCGGGGTGTTCGCCGTGGCTCGCCGCCAGAAATTTATTGTAATTCTCCAACGCCTCCTTGCGTTGCTGCAAATGATCGTAAGCCAAAGCGCGAATGAAAACAAGTCCGTTGGATTCGGCGCCGAGGGAGCGGATGCGGTCGAGCGGCGCGAGGGCCTGTTGATACTGCTCTGAAGCCATATAGACGCCGGAGAGCTCGGTCCAGGCTTCCACCGAATCGGGCTTGGCTTGCGCGACGGCCAGAAACTGGGCGGCGGCTTGGGGAAACTTGCGCTGGTCGCGGAGCAGGCGGGCGTAGAAGAGGCGCAATTCGAGGTCTTCGGGCGAGGCGGCGGCGGCCTGGGCGGCGAGAGGCTCCGCTTTGGCGAGCTGTTTTTCCTTCACGTAAGCCTGTGCGAGGGCGAGGCGATTGGCGGGGGTGGGCGAGGCGGCGACCGCGGCCTCGAGCGGCGCGATCGCGTTGGTCGCTTGGCCGGATTCGAGCAGCAGCGCGCCCAATCGTTCCTGCGCTCCCGGATTTTCCGGAAATTGGCGATAAATGGCGACGGCTTCGGGGGTTTGCTTGTTGTCTTCGTACAGCGCGGCAAGCTCCAGCGGCGCATCTTTATAAGAAGGTTCGATGGCGGCGGCTTTGCGATAATGCGGCTCAGCTTGCGATAGCTGCTTTTCATGCGCCAGGGCGCGTCCGAGACCGAGTTCGGCGGGGGCGGAGTTGGCGTCCAGTTCCAGCGCCGCGCGATAGGCGGCTTCGGAATCCGCGAATTGTTGCGTGGCGAAGAGCGCGTCGCCCAGATAGAGCCGCGGGCGGAATTCCTTGGGCTTCTGCTCCATGGCGCTCCGAAAAAGTGGGATGGCGGCGGCAGCGTCTTTGTTTCGAACGAGCGACAGGCCCAGGTTCAATTCGGCTTCGTAAAGGCCGGGCTTGAGATCGAGAACCTTTTGATATTCCTGAATGGCTTCCGCATCGCGCGAGAGCATGCTGTAGGCTAGCGCGAGGTTGAAGTGGGCGCTATAGTCCTTTTGATCTTGAGCGACGACCTGTGAAAAAAGCGCAGCCGCGTCGGCGTACCTGCGCTCGTCGAGCGCTTTCAGCCCCTGCGCGGAAAAATCCGCCGACTGGGCGAGGAACGCCAGGACTACAAACCACACGATTTGATGATAGCGGGTTATGGGGAGCTATCAGCTATCAGCCGTCAGCTATCCGCTTGTGGCGGACGGCCACTAGTTTTTGAACGAGCAGAGCCAATTTGCCGCCCCGGCTGGCCGCGGGGGCGTCGAAAAAACAAAGCCAGGCTGAGAGGGCGCTCGAAAAAACAACGCCAATTGTCAAAGATCGGGGGCGGGCGGTAGTGCCCGCCCTGGACTCAAGAATACAGCGCTTGGTCTCTTCGGGCCGAAGATGGATTCGTAAATGAGTGTGCCAGCGTGGGATCGGATTGGGGAGTTGTGGTGACCGGCTGCCAGGCGCTGCTCCGGCCCGAGCAGGAGCCGTCCCTAGCGGCTCCTATCGTGTCACCGTGCCCGGCGCCTCTTTTTCCATCGACCGCCAGCG
>DASQJB010000449.1:0-9526 GCA_035631295.1 Bryobacteraceae bacterium
TGGATTATTTACTGAAACGCATTGTTACACAATTCTATGGATTCATGAACCTTATCATCAGGGCACGCTTTCGTGCCGTCAGAGGATGAGCAACTGAAGGCTTTAGCCCTGTTCCTGGCCGATCATTCCGCGATGCGCGAACATGGCGACGAGATCCCCGAGCCTTCGCGTTTCGAGTTTGATGGAAGCGGCCCGAGCGCTACTCCTCAACCACTTCCCACCTAGATCCGTCTCTCCCTTCGTGTACCATGACGCCGTAATGAGTCTTCCGCACGAACGAAGACCGCGCTCTCAGCCACTCCCGGAGTACATTTTTGCGAAACGAACCCAATTCCAACGAATCGAACATTTCTTTCCCCCAGGCTTTTCAAGCATTTCTCGAAAGAACCGGCCCGGCAAAAACGAACCCAAAAATGAACCCAGGCTCGCCCGCGGGTCTCCCTGGCGCCCCTTGCCATAATGAAAGCGATGCCCATTGTGCAAGCCCGGAATCTTACGAAGGTCATCGATACCGGCACTCACCGCGTCGAAATCCTCCGCGGTATCGACCTCGAGATTCCCGCCGGCCAATTCGTCGCCATCATGGGAGCCTCGGGTAGCGGCAAAAGCACGCTGCTGGGCCTGCTGGCCGGGCTCGACACACCCACTTCCGGAACCATCGTTCTGGACGGAATCGACATCACCGGGCTGGCTGAGGATGAGCTTGCCCTCGCGCGCGGCCGCAAGATCGGCTTTGTCTTTCAGAGCTACCAGCTCATCCCCACGCTGACCGCTGAAGAAAACGTTTTGCTGCCCTTCGAACTCTTAGGCGGAGAAGTGCGGGAAGGGATGGAGCGCGCGCGAAAGCTTCTGGAAAGCGTCGGCCTGAGCGATCGGCTTGACCATTATCCTGTCCAGCTCTCCGGCGGGGAGCAGCAGCGCGTTGCGTTGGCGCGCGCCTTCATGGCCCAGCCGCCAATTCTGATGGCGGATGAGCCTACAGGCAATCTGGACAGCGTTAACGGCCAGCATGTGCTGGAGCTGCTCCTGGCGCTGAATCGACAGGAAAACACGACGTTGATTCTGGTGACGCACGATCAGATTCTGGCTTCGCGCGCCGACCGCATCTTCACCTTGCGCGACGGCGTGATCGTGGCCGATGAGATTCAGGTGGAGCAGGCTGAAGCCTGCAACCGGGGCTTCAGCCCCGGCACATAGCAATGAGGCTGTCCTTCCGCACCGCCGCTCGCATCGCCTGGCGCGAAACGCGATCGTCGATCGCGAAATTTATCTTCGTCGTGCTGGGCGTGGCCACGGGAGTGGGCGCTCTCTCCGGGGTTCGTGGCTTCAGCCAAAGCTTCGAGTCCATGCTCACGCGCGAGGCCCGGACGGTGATGGCAGCCGATCTCACTGCCCGCCAATTCGTGCTGCCCAATGCGAATCAAAGCGCCCAGCTCGACTCGCTCGCCGCCCAAGGCGTGGATCGAACCCTGATCACGGAAACCGTGTCCATGGCTTCGTCGCCGGCGCCGGACTCCACTCCTGTATTGGTGTCTATCAAAGCCGTTGATCCATCGCGTTATCCCTATTACGGAACTGTCAAGCTGAATCCGCCGATGCCGCTGGAGCAGGCGCTCCAGCCCGGTACGCTTGTGGCGGGCGAGGACGTGCTTATCCGGTTGAAGCTCAAAGTGGGAGACTCCGTTCGAGTGGGCGGCCAAGATTACCGCGTCTCCTCGACGATGGTTTCCGAGCCGGATCGCATGTCGGGAAGCCTGAACATCGGACTACGGATCATGATGTCGCGCGAAGCGTTCGAGCGCACGGGACTAATGCAGCTTGGAAGCCGGGCTGCGCAGCGTTATTTGTTCAAGCTCGGCCCCAGTGCCCCCCCGGTGGCGGAAGTTCGCAGGGCGATCAAGCGCGCGCTGCCGGAGGCGGTGATCGCGGATTTCCGTCAATCGCACCCCCTCATCACGAGCGGCCTGGACCGCGCCACCGTCTTCCTTAGCCTTGTAAGCCTGATTGCCTTGATCGTGGGCGCGATCGGCGTCGGCATGGCGATGCACTCGCACCTGCAACAGAAGATGGACCACATCGCCGTGATGAAATCGCTCGGCGCGACTTCGCGCGAGATCATCCGCATCTATTCGCTCCAGACCCTGCTGCTGGGCATTGCCGGCGGCGCCGCCGGTGTGCTGGTAGGCCGTGGAGTGGAGCAGGTTTTCCCCTCGCTCATCAATAAGCTCTTCGCTATCGACACGCAAGTAAGTTGGCATCTTGCCGCGGCTTTTCAGGGAATCGCCGTGGGAATCCTCACCACGCTGCTGTTTACGCTGCCTCCACTGCTGGCCATCCGGAAGATCCGGCCGGCGCTAATTCTGCGCCGCGGCATGCCCGACGCCAAGCCCCCCTTAAGAACCCGAGTGCGAGAGAGCCGCCCCGCATGGGCAGCCGGCGTGGCCATCCTGTTAGGCATCGGCGTCATCGCCGCCTGGCTTGCGGAATCCCCAAAAGTGGGTGGATATTTTGCCGCGGGCTTAACCGTCAGCCTTCTGGTGCTTGCGGCCGTCGCCGCGATTCTGTTGCGGCTAATTCGGGAATTCCTGCGGCGCTCGCCGTGGCGTGTGGCCGCGCTTACGCGCCAAGGTCTGGCCAATCTTTACCGCCAAGGCAACCAGGCGCAGGCGGTGCTGGTGGCGCTGGGATTGGGTGTGATGTTCACGTTGAGCGTCTATCTGGTGCAGAAATCCCTGGTGAAGGAGATCGTCGCCACCGCGCCTCCAGGAATGCCAAACGTCTTTCTGATCGGAGTCACGGAGGCTCAGGTTGAGCCCCTAAAGGCGCTGATTGAAAAGCAGCCGGGAGTGGCCGCCGCGCCCATCCTGGGTCCCAGCGTCGCCGCCCGTTTGGTCAGCATCGACGGATCTTCGATCGCGGACCGCGATCTCCGCGGCGTGGGCCGGCGCTTCGTAAACACGCGCTCCGTGACGTGGGAAGATTTGCAGCCCACCGATGTACGCGTCCTTCAGGGAGCCTGGTGGACCAAAGACATGAAAGACCCTGTCGTTTCTGTAGACGACGAAGCCGCCAAGACGCTTCAGATCGCGCCCGGGGCGTGGCTTGAGCTAACCGCGAGCGGCCGGACGATCCGTGCTCGCGTGGCGGCCATCTTCGAAATCCAGGCTATGCGCGCCACCCCCTCAGCCGAGTTCGTCTTCAACCGCGCGGCGCTTGCTGGACTGCCGGTGATGTTCTATGGAGGCGTGCGGATGCAGGCTTCCGAAGTCGGCGCGCTCCAAAGGGCGGTGTTCGAAAAATTTCCCACCATCACGGTCGTCAACATTGCCGACGCTTTGGCGATCGCTCAACAAGTGATCGATCAAATCGCCTTGGTGATCCGCTTTCTCTCTGCGTTCACGATCCTCGCCGGAACAATCATCCTGGCTGCCAGCGTGGCCGGCACGCGCTTTCGCCGCGTTCGCGAGGTTGTGATCCTGAAAACGCTCGGCGCCACACGGCGGCGCGTGCGGAAAATCTTCTCCATCGAATTTCTGACCTTAGGCGCGGTGGCCGGCCTGCTGGGATCCCTGCTAGCTGCTGCGTTTTCAAGCCTGATTCTCAAGCGCCTCTTGGACGCTCGGTTTCAGTTCGATCCTTGGGCCACGCTGGCCGCCATTGCCCTCACCGCTCTGCTAGCCAACGCCTCCGGCTGGCTCGTCAGCATCCGCATACTGCGGCAGAAACCACTTGAGGTTTTGCGAGAGGAATGAGTCGTCAAGTTATCAGTCGTCAGTCATCAGCCGCTAAAACTGACAACTGATAACTGACAACTGATGACTTAGTATTCCCCCCGGCTTCCCTGAACAATCGAGTTCACGGCGACAAAGCCGTTCGACTGGCGACGTCCCGTGATGCGGGCGCGAACATCGCCATGCCTGTTGGGCTTGATTACGCCGTCCTGGAACGCCTTCTCCGCCTTCTCGTTGCCCAACGCGTTCAGCTTGTAGACGTGGCCCATTTGGGTCTGCATCGCAAAGCTGGTGGTTGATTCCGTGGGCGCGCACATAGATCCAATGTGCCGCACCTTGCCGTTCTCGCCGTAGCAAGAGGCATCCAGGAGCCTCGCGCCGCGCCAAACTGCGCCAAAGCTCATAGCCCCGGCTAGACCTAACATAAGTCCAAGTTTGATAGTTCTCATATGCATTCACCCGCCGGTCAATACCGGCTACCTTCGAAACTGCAACCTCCGTACCACGGCGCTTATCTGTTCGCGTTCCGCGCGATTGGCGCCGATGCTTGGTAGATTTTGCCGCCGCTTTCGGGATTTCTTGCAGAGCGCACAGGCGCGGGACTATCGCCGGGCCAACTCGAGGAGCTTCGCACCGAGCCGCTCCGCCGTTCTCGCGTCCGGCGCCACGACCAGCACCGTGTCGTCCCCGGCGATAGTGCCGGCGACTTCCGGCCACTCGGCGTGGTCGAGAGCGGAGGCCAACGGATTGGCCATCGCCGGCGGTGTGCGCAGCACCAGGAGATTTTGCGCCACGCGCACTTCCAGCAGCGATTCGCGCGCGATGGTTGCAAAATCGGGTCCGGCAGGCCCGGCAGTGGCGGCTGCTTCGGCATAACCGCGCGCCGTCTTCACCAGGCCAAGTTCCCGAATATCGCGCGAAAGGGTCACCTGTGTGGCGGAGATGCCGGCGTTCTGCAACAGCTTCGCCAGCTCTTCCTGCGTGTGGATTTGCCGTGAGTGGATTAGCTTGAGGATCTGGCCCTGGCGGTAGCTCTTGTTCATTCGTTGGGATATTCCGTTAGCAGCTAGTTCAGTGTATACTGCAAGTGAGGTTAAGGGGCTGGTTTTCCAGCCCCTTAAGGTGACTACTTCCGTCGGAGACGGAGAGTAATCGTTGCCCTGATTCTTCGGATAGGGCCGAGACCGTGATTACGATTGTAATCATCGAACTCGTCCTTTCCGCCCGGAGGGAATTTCCCCGGCCTGCTACATACAGGCCGGGGATCAGCCCGGGACCCCAAGCGGTCCCAATCGCTGACTCCGCTCCGCGCGAAAACCTCACGAATATCAGTGGCGGGAAGGCCAGGAAAATCTCAGTGGCTCTTTAGGCGGAGGCTTCGCGCCACGCGGTCAAGCGTTCCTCCGCTACATCCAGAGCCGCAGCAACGGCGCGTGGCCCCGCGCCGCCTCGGATTTCCCGCGTCTTCATTCCCTCCTCCGGATGAAGCAGAGCGGCCATGGCAGGCGTGAATTCTGGCGCAAACCTCACAAGTTCCTCCGCCGACCAATCGCCAGGCTTTTTTCCAGCGCGCACGCTCTCCAGCACCAGGCGTCCGACAATCTGATGCGCTTGATGAAACGGAGTTCCGTTGCGCGCGAGCGCTTCGGCGAGGTCGGTGGCCACCACCCAACTCTCTTCCGCCGCCGCCAGCGGGCGCGCCCGGTTCAAGCGCGCCGACTCGATCACCGCCCACGCCATCTCGAGCGACCCGGAAAGCTGATATGCCGCGTCGAACAGCGGCTCCTTGTCCTCCTGCATGTCGCGATTGTAAGTAGAGGGCAAACCCTTCATCGTCACCAGCAGCGACGTCAAATCGCCGAAGACGCGGCCGCACTTCCCCCGGATCAGCTCCAGCGAATCCGGATTCTTCTTCTGCGGCATCAAGCTGGAGCCGCTGGTGATGCCATCCCCCAGCTCGATCCACCCGAATTCCTCGCTCGAATACAAGATCCAGTCCTCCGCCAGGCGGCTCAAATGCAGCATCGTCGTCGAAGCCGCATAGAGAAAATCGAGGGCGAAGTCGCGGTCCGCGCTGACATCCATGCTGTTTGATGTTGTCGAGTCGAAGCCGAGGTCGTGCGCTATCGCGTTGCGGTCGAACGGAAAACCGCTGCCGGCCAAGGCCCCACTGCCGAGCGGCAGCACATTGACCCGCGCACGGGTCTGCTTGAGCCGCTCAAAGTCGCGCGCGAACATTTCAAAGTAGGCCAAAAGATAATGGGGCCACGGCACAGCCTGGGCACGGCGCAGATGCGTGTAGCCGGGGACAATCGCGTCGGAATCGCGGCGCGCGCAGGCGATGAGCGCCTGCATCAGATCCAGCAGCAACTGGGAAGCGCGATCGATTTCTCCCCGCAGCCAAAGGCGCACGTCGAGAGAAACTTGCTCATTTCGACTGCGCCCCGTGTGGATTTTGTCGGCCAGCGCCCCCACCAGCTCCTTGAGCTTGCGGATCACGAGCGTGTGGACGTCTTCGTCTGTCGCGCCTTCGTAGAAGGAAGGGCTTTTCGAATCTTCCTGGATCGCGTCGAAAGCCCGAACGAGCGACTCGCGTTCCCCCGCGGTTAATATGCCCGCGGCCTCCAGCGCGCGGGCGAACGCCTGCGAGCCTTGGATATCCGCATCAATCAGCTTGCGGTCGAAATGCAGCGAGCCGGAAAAGCGCTCAAAAACATCCGATGGGCCTTCGGCGAAGCGTCCGCCCCAGAGCTTCATACCTTCGCGGACTTTTTCAACGAAGCCCGGACTTGAATCGGCAAGCCGATCAGATTAATGAATCCGCGCGCGTCGCGCTGATCGTACTCCGCGCCCATGGTGAAGCTGGCGATATCCAGCGAATAAAGCGAGTATGGCGACTTGCGGCTCACCGGCTGCAGAGTGCCCTTATACAACTTCATTCGGACTTCGCCGGTGGTGGATTCGCTGGCTTTCTCAAAGAACGCGTCCAGCGATTCCCGCAAAGGCGTAAACCAGAGCCCGTTGTAAACCATTTCCGCGTAATCGAGCGCCAGTTTTTGCTTGTAATGCGCCAAGTTGCGGTCCAGGGTGAGCGCTTCCAGCTCTTTGTGTGCGGCCATAATGATCGTGCCGCCGGGAGTTTCGTAGCAGCCCCGCGATTTCATCCCGACGAAGCGATTCTCAATGAGATCGATACGCCCGATGCCATGCTCGCCGCCAGTTTGGTTCAGCTCTTCAAGTAGCGCCACGGCGGACCGTGATTTTCCATTGAGTGAAACCGGACGCCCGCGCTCAAAGCCGATGGTCACTTCAGCGGACTGGTCTGGCGCATCTGTCGGACGGCGAGTCAGCATCCAAACATCTTCGGGAGCGGCGTTGGCCGGATCTTCTAGAGCGCCGCCCTCGTGGGAAATATGCCAGATGTTGCGGTCCCGGCTGTAAATTTTCGCCGTGGTTTGGGAAATCGGCACGTCGTGCGCCGCGGCGTAGGCGATGGCGTCTTCGCGCGAGACGATGTTCCACTCCCGCCACGGCGCGATCACCGTAAGGTGCGGCGCAAGGGCCTTATAAGTCAGCTCGAAGCGGACCTGATCGTTGCCTTTGCCCGTGCAGCCATGGGCCAGCGCGTCGCAGCCCGTGGCCAGCGCCACCTCCACTTGCCTCTTGGCGAGCAACGGCCGGGCGATGGAAGTGCCGAGCAGATATTTATGCTCGTACTCGCCGCCCGCGCGAACCAGCCGCCAAAGGTACTCCGAAACGAACTCCTCGCGCATGTCGGCGACATGAACTTCCGACGCGCCGGTCTTGCGAGCCTTTTCTTCAAGCCCGCTCAGCTCGTCGCCGCCTTGGCCGATATCGCCGCAGACAGCCACGACTTCGCAGCCGTAGTTCTCTTTGAGCCACGGAATGATGATGGAGGTGTCCAGACCGCCGGAGTAGGCGAGCGCCACCTTCTTGGGTTTTGCCATAACTTTAGATTGTAAAGGTCGGTTATTGCAGGAGCGCAACAAGCAGCGCTTTCTGTACGTGCAGCCGGTTTTCCGCCTGATCGAACACGACCGAGCGCTTCGATTCGATCACCGCGCCGGTAACTTCTTCCCCTCGCCGGGCTGGAAGACAGTGCATGAAGATCGCGTCCGGCCGTGCCTTGGCGAACATGGCTTCGTTGACCTGGTAAGGCCCAAAGGCGGCAGCGCGAGTCTCCGCTTCCGATTCCTGACCCATGCTGGTCCACACGTCTGTGTAGACGGCGTGCGCTCCGGCCAGCGCCTCCGCGGGATCGTAAGTGAGCGTGATGCGGCCATGGCGCGCGGCCTCGGCGGCAATACTGGGGTTTGGCCGGTAATCTTCCGGCGTGGCCACCGCCACATGCACTCCGAGCCGCCCAGCCGTGAGCATGAGCGAATGCGCCACGTTGTTGCCGTCGCCGATGAAGGCCAGCTTCAGTCCTTCGAGCTTGCCAAAACGCTCTTGCAGCGTCTGCACGTCCGCCAGCGCCTGGCACGGATGGTAAAGATCGCTCAACGCGTTAATCACAGGTACGCTGGACCACTCCGCCAGCTCTTCGATGGTCGAATGCGAGTAGACACGCGCCACAATCGCGTTGGTCCAGCGGTCTAGATTGCGAACCACGTCCTTTATCGGCTCGCGCTGGCCGATGCGGCCGTCGTAATTCACGGCGTCGCCGCCCAGTTGCTTGATCGCAAGCTCGAAGGTCAGGCGCGTGCGCAGGGATGGCTTTTCAAACAGCAGGCTGAGATAACGGCCGGCGAGCGCTTGCGAAAAGCGCAGAGGCGTGCGCTTCATCTGCGCGGCGAGATCGAGCACCCGCAAAAGAAATTGCGGCTCGAGATCGAGATCCGTCGTCAAGTGCAAAGGGCTGTTCGCCCGGCGAGCAAGACTGGGCGCGGCCATGGCGCATTCACCTCCTGGTGTATTTTTATTCACTCACACGAATAATCATACACAAACGCGCCGAGCAGCGCAAGGACAAAACATGGGCAATTTCCCCTTTGCCGGAGGAGAGCAAGCCTGATACGATCAAACGTTTGCGACTGATCCTGTTGCTACTGTCATTTCTGCCGCTCCCGGCCCTCGCAGCCGAGAATGTGGGTCAGTGTTTCCACGTGCGGCAGATGGTGAAAACGGAAGAGATCCGGTATCTCGTGGACGCTGTGAGCCAGTGCTCTCACGAGTATGAGGCCGTGTATGTGATGGTGAAGTTTCTGGATCACGCGGGCAAGTCGCTCGACGACGGCGTCTGGGCGATCTATTGGTGCAGGCCCGGCCGGCGCGAGATCCATGAATTCGCCATCCCAGCGGGGGCGCTCGGCTTCGAGCGCGTGGTGCTTACCCGGGTCACAACGAACGCGCGCGAGGCGTTGATCGGCAAACCCCCGCTATGAATCGCTAGCTCTATTCAGGAATATTTCAGTCCCGATCCAAAGATTCGATTGATTCAACGTGGGCTTTTCACTACACTTGAGAATTCTGGAGGAACTCACCCGTCCGCTCCTGCCCTGTCTCGCAGGCGCCCCCCTCTTCGATTCCATCTATGGGAGCAGAGTTGCGGGGCATGCCAACCGCCGGAGCCTCCGAGAAGTCACCGAATACTGCGCCAAACGGAGCGGCGCACTCTCACGCGGCAGAAATTCAGGAAATCGTCGACCGCGTCTGGGAAAAGTATAAGAACGTCGAGAACGGGGAGGTCGCAACTTACATTCCTGAACTCCGCAACGCGGATCCGAAACATTTCGGCATCTGCGTGGCTTTGGCGGATGGGCAGGTGTTTCGCG
>DASQJB010000450.1:0-3265 GCA_035631295.1 Bryobacteraceae bacterium
GATTTCGTCAAGCAGCGAATCACGCCTTACAAGTATCCAAGGCGTATTGAGTTCCTCCGGGAACTGCCCAAGACGGCTGCGGGAAAGGTTCTGCGATACAAGCTGCGGGAGATGAGCGCACAGTCTACAAGCGCCTGATGGCATCTCCATTCAAACCGCCGCAGTGGTGGGCGTGGGAACCATGGGTCGCGGAATCGCGATGTGCTTCGCGAACGCGGGAATCCCGGTTCTTCTGAAGGACACGAAGCAGGAGGCTCTAGAGGCGGCCATCAGGACGATCGAGTCGAGCTGCCGGAGTTCCGTGCAAAAGGGGAAAATCGCCGCGGATGAGATGGAGCGCCGGCTGGCGAGGATTCAAACGCAGCTTGATTATGCGGGTTTCGATGCGGCGGACATCGTTGTAGAAGCGGTGTTCGAGAACATCGAAGTCAAGAGGGCCGTCTTCGCGGAATTGGACCCTATCGTCAAGCCCAGGGCCGTCCTGGCGACCAACACGTCGTATTTGAACATTGATGAGATCGCGGAAGCGTCTGCGCGCCCCGAACGCGTTATTGGACTGCACTTCTTTGGTCCGGCTCACGTGACGCGTTTGGTGGAGGTCGTGCCAGGAAGGGCGACCGAAGGGATCGTGACAGACGCCGCTCTGGATCTTGCTGGGCGACTCGGCAAAGTGACGGTGGTTGCAGGCAATTGCCCGGGTTCATCGGGAACCGCATGCAGCGCGTGTATCGGCGAGAGGCGCAATTGCTGCTGGAGGAAGGAGCGTCGCCGCGTCAAGTGGATGCGGCGTTGGAAGAATGGGGCATGGCGATGGGCCCGTTCGCGGTGCAGGATCTGGCGGGCATCGATATCGCGATGAGCAGCCGCCGTGTATTTGCGGAGTTGGACCGGCCAGGCGAGCGCTAACCGCGCGTGATCGAGATGCTTTACGCGCTAGGCCGGCTGGGACAAAAGACAGGCGCAGGGTGGTCCCGGTACAACGGGCGAAATGCGGAACCTGATCCCCGGCTTGAGGATCTGATTGGGCGGGCAGCGCGGAAAAACGGCACGCCGCAGCGCTCGATTCCGGCGGAAGAGATCGTGGAACGGACGATCTATGTGCTGGTGAATGAGGGAGCGCGAATTTTAGAAGAGGGCCACGCCTTGCGCGCGTCGGATATCGACCTCGTTTATGTCAATGGGTACGGTTTTCCGGCGCCTCGCGGCGGGCCGATGCACTTCGCCGACGAAGTAGGCCTGGACTTAGTGCATAGACGGAGCGTGGGATTGCGCAATAAACATGGAGCCAATTGGGAACCGAATGAGCTGCTTGCGCGCTTGGCGGAATCGGGCAGGTCGTTCGGGAAGTGGGATGCCGCGCTTTCAAGCCGGCGGACGGCAGCCGATGATGCTCATACCAATCATGCTTAGAACCAACTCGTCTCTCTGATTGATTGCTTCGACTCTCGCGCGGACAGTTCCTCGATCCGGCTTGGATCGGGAAGGTCGGACATCCAGGATCGTGACGCGGATCTTCAATGTATCGCCGGAGCGCACGGGGTTCGGCCATCGAACCTCGTCCGTTCCAGGCGAGGCCAGGCTTGCCACGTGGGAAAGGTAGTGGTCGACGTAGAGCCGCATCGCGAGGCTGACAGTATGCCAACCCGAAGCGACGATGCCGCCGAACCGGCTGAGGTTGGCCTTCTCGGGCTCGGTATGAAAATACTGTGGGTCGAAACGCCGGGCAAACTCGATGATCTCCGCTTCGCTGACCGTGATGGAGCCGAACTCGTACGCGTGCCCAGGGGTGTAGTCTTCGAAATAGCGGTTGTCTGGCGGCACGTCGAAACTATGAAACATCACGGAAGGCTTCCTCTGCCTCGGGAGTGAGTTGGATTTCTTCAAACGGGTACGCGCCCGACACTTCGATGAGGCCAGCCTCCTGCAAGACGCCCAGCAGGGCATAAAACTCGCCGACATCGAGGCCGCAGGCCTCCAAAATCTCGGGCGGCGTGGCAACGCCCGCGGGTTTAGGGCGGAGAGGACCGCGATGGACTTGAACGACGATGATCGCGAAGAGCTTGCGAGCGGGCGCGGAGCCCGCTTGCGGCCGCTGGGAGATAAAGGACGGATCGTTCACGGCTGGCGCCTAGTCAAAGCGGACGTATTCGAATTCAATGGGCAGGTTGTTGACGCCGCGGGCGGGCGGAGCGATCCAATTGGCGAATTTTCCAGGATCGGCGACGCGGCCCATGAGCGAGTTGACCAAGGCGTGATCATCGTCCGACGGAAGCCACGCGCGGGACCGGCGCTCCCAATCGGCTCTCGAAAGAACGCGGCCATCAGGGCTGACATAATGGCCCGCGAAGGCTCCGATTTTGCGATGAAATCCGGCGTGGGGCAGCGTGATCCGCAAGGGAATTCCGAATCTCTCGGGAATGCGGTTCCATCGGTCCAATCCGGACTGGATCTCGCGGGTGTAGTCGTCGCGCAATCGGGTATTGAGAGCGGTGAGAGCGGGGACCTGGCGGTTCACGATCTCGCCATCGGCGATTTCCGAGAGTACGTAGCAGTCTTCGGCGAGCGAGTGATCGTCGTCGATATTGGCCTCTGAATAGCGACCCTTCAGCGCTCCCGTATAGTAATTCGCCGCGTTGGAGGAGACTTCGGATCCGAACAGGTCCAGCGTGACGCTGTAGTGAAAATTGACGAACCGCTGCAATGTTTCGAGATCGATCACGCCGCGGGCGCGGACTTGCGCGGGATCGGTCAAGTTGTGCTCGCGCATGACCTCGCAGGTGCGCTGGAGTACGCGCGCCACCCCGGATTCGCCAACGAACATATGATGCGCTTCTTCGGTGAGCATGAACCTGGCGGTGCGGGCGAGGGGATCGAAAGCGGATTCAGCCAAGGCGGCCAATTGGAATTTGCCATCGCGGTCTGTGAAGAAAGTGAACAGAAAGAACGCGAGCCAGTGGCTGGTCTTTTCGTTGAAAGCGGTGAGGATGCGTGGGTTGTTGAGGTCTCCCGAGCGGCGCTGCAGGAGGGCCTCGGCTTCTTCGCGGCCATCGCGTCCGAAATAGCGGTGAAGCAGGTAGACCATAGCCCACAGATGGCGTCCTTCTTCGACATTGACCTGGAAGAGATTGCGGAGATCATAAAGAGACGGGCAAGTAGCGCCGAGCAGTCTCTGCTGCTCGACGGAAGCCGGTTCGGTGTCGCCTTGGGTGACGATGATGCGGCGGAGCGCCGAGCGATATTCGCCGGGAATGTCCTGCCAGGCTGG
>DASQJB010000451.1:0-2459 GCA_035631295.1 Bryobacteraceae bacterium
CGCTTGAAGTCCTCGAACAGTTTCGATCCGCCTTTTGAGTGGAACATGGGCTTGATCTCTTCGCGCTCCTTGCGCGAGAGCTCTCCCACTTTCGGCGTGCGGACGGCAATCACCGGCAGGTCGGCGCTGATGCCCAGCGTCTCGAGGTTCTCCGCGGCAAGGCATTCTCTCACTTCAGTGAAGGCCGGCAGGCGCAGATCGGGCTTGTCGACGCCGTACTGCCGGATGGCATCGTCATAATCCATGCGCGGAAACGGCGTCCTGATCTCAAACCCCGCGGCATTAAAGGCGGCGGTCAGAAAGCCTTCGACGACCTCCCAAACCCGCTCCGGCTGTGGATAGGACATTTCCAGATCGATCTGTGTGAATTCCGGCTGGCGGTCGGCGCGCAAGTCTTCATCGCGGAAGCAGCGCACGATCTGGAAATAACGGTCGAAGCCGGAAATCATCAGGATCTGCTTGAACAGCTGCGGCGACTGTGGCAGCGCGTAGAACGATCCCGGCTGCACGCGGCTGGGCACCAGGTAGTCGCGTGCGCCTTCCGGCGTCGAGCGCGTCATGAACGGTGTCTCGATCTCGAAGAAGCCCTGCGAGGAAAGAAACTCACGAATCGCAATGGCGACCTTGTGCCGCAGCTCGATGTTGCGTTGCATGGCATCGCGCCGCAGATCAATGTAGCGATACTGCAGGCGCAGCTCTTCGTTCGGCAGAACGGCGTCGCCGGGCAGAAACGGAGGTTGCCGGGCTTCGTTCAGAATGCGCAGCTCGTCGGCCACCAGCTCCACTTCTCCGGTGGGAATGTTCTTGTTGATGGTATTGGCGTCGCGCCGCTTGACCGTGCCCAAAACGGAGATGACGTATTCGTTCCGCAGCCCGGCGGCTTTTTCGTGCAGCGCCGGGTTGCGTTCCTTGTCGCAGACGATCTGGGTGACGCCGGTGCGGTCGCGCACGTCGATGAAAATAAGATTACCGAGGTCGCGGCGGCGGTTCACCCAGCCCATCAGCACCGCGTGCTTGCCGGCATCGCAGGCGCGCAGCGCGCCGCACTGGTGTGTCCGTCGAAGATCGCCTAAAAAATCGAGCAAGTTGTGCCCTTCAGTGGAGAATACGGCCCGGAGCCGAATTGAAGATTATAAATGGAGGGGTTCGACCGGTGCTGTGATCCGACTTTCCAGAAGACTATGGCATCCCGCGGCGCCGGGATGTGGCGCGCCGCGGCAAGAACCCGCCTTCAATCAACGTCGTTGGCACTCCATTGATTAGGCGTGATCTGCTGGAATTTCAACTTCCATTGCCCGCCGTCTTTCACCCAGGTGGAACTCACGTGCTGGTAGCGGCGCGAGCCAAAATCCCTCTTCTCGCGCAGCAGAACTCGATCGTAAGTCAGCACCGCCGCAGTGTCATGCAACGGAATCAGTTTGAAGTTGTAAAGCAGGATGTTGGTGATGTCGGAATCAGCAACGCCTTTAATGACATCCTCGCGGTCCGAAGTCCCTCCGTTGGCATCCACTTCCACGTAGTCGTCGGCCAGGGTGCGAGTGAAGAAGGCGACGTCTTTCTTGATCTCGGCATTGGCGGCAGCGCGCTGGGCGTCAATCAGAGTCTGCTCGAGGGGGTTGGATTGGGCGAAGCCCACGCTGGCCAAAGCCACCAGCACAACACCCAGAGTCGCGAGATGAATCCTGTTCATGCGTCCTCCCAGTTCCAGTAGATCAGCCGACCGGCACAACTTTCAGCACGCGCAATCGAGGACGCGCGTCTCCGCCCGTCAGCCGCGAAGCCGCGTCAGAACCGCGCAGAGGGCACGACTGCGAGCCGTGCCGCTAAAGCCACCCTGACCCGCGCTGCAGCGCCTGGAGGTCATCGCTCGAAATCGAGTCGACGGGCGCGGACGCCCGTCGTCCACCGATCACAGATGGCCTTGGATCTTCTCCGCCAGCTGCGCGCGCGGTACCGTCACTTGCTCCCCGCTCTCCAGGTTCTTCAACGCAAACGCGTCGGCCTTCACCTCATTCTCGCCCACGATGAGGGTAAAGCGGGCGCCCAGTTTCGTGGCCGTCTCAAACGACTTTTTCAGACGGAACGTCTCATCGCCCAACTCGACGACCACATCGTGCCGCCGCAACTCGCGAGCCAGGCGGGCCGCCTCGCGATCCATGCCCGCGCCAAGCGGAGCCACGTAGACATCGGGCTTGCGCACCACCGCGTCGGCGGATTCCTTGAGCGACATCACCAGGCGGTCTTCGCCAATGGCAAAGCCGATGCCCGGCGCCTTCGGCCCGCCCAGCGATTCCGAGAGCCCGTCGTAGCGGCCGCCGCCCAAAATCGCGTTCTGCGCGCCCAGCGACCCGTGGGTAAACTCAAACGCCGTCCGCGAATAGTAATCGAGCCCGCGCACCAGGCGGTCGTTCAACACAAACGGTACGCCCAGGGATTCCAAAATTCCCTGCACTTGTGCG
>DASQJB010000452.1:0-2180 GCA_035631295.1 Bryobacteraceae bacterium
ACCAGGCTCGAAGGAAGCGCGGTGATCGCCGACCACGGCGCGCAGCCTATGGCAATGCTGCGCTATGCCGCTCGATGCCATGGCGTGGACTGGAGCCGCGTTCGGGTCATCGATGCTGGCGCGCCGGAGCAAATGGCCGCGGCGTTCCGCGCCGGCGAGGGCGACTACGTTCATCTGCAAGGTCCGGCGCCGCAGCAGCTCGAATTAGAGGGCCCGGGGTTCGCGGTCGCTTCCGTGGGCGCGGCGATGCCGCCCGTGGCTTTCAGCAGCCTGTGCGCTTCACGGGAGTTTATTTCCTCGGACGCTTGCCGCGCTTTCACCCGAGCCTTCGGTCGCGCCAAGCAATGGGTTCAACAAGCGCCAGCGGAAGAAGTCGCTTCCCGGCAGGCCTCGTACTTCCCAAACGTCGCCCAGGAGGCGCTGGCTCAGGCGATTGGCGCCTACCAAAACCTCGGCTGCTGGGAAGGCGGCGTCGAAATTCCGCGCGATCTCTACGAGCAGGCTCTGAATGTGTTTGAAGCCGCCGGCGACGTTGCGCGCCGTCACGCCTACGACGACGTCTGTGTCGCCCCGCCCGTGTGAAGGTCCTCTTCACCACTTTCGGCTCCTTTGGCGATCTGCATCCTTACCTCGCCGTTGCCCGCGAGCTTTGCGGGTGCGGCCACGAGGCCGCCATCGCCACTAGCGCCGCCTATCGCCCAAAAATAGAGGCGCAGGGGCTTGGTTTCGAGCCTGTCCGCCCGGATGTATCGCTCGAGGACACCGAGATGATCCGCTATTTCTTCGACAGGGCGCGCGGGACCGAGCGCGTAGTTCGCGCCATGGCGTCCGTGGTCCGCGAAACCTATGAAGACACAGAGGCGGCCGCGCATAGCTACGACGCCATTGTCACGCATCCTCTCTCTTTCGCCGGCGTAATGGCCGCGGAAAAGCGCAAGCTGCCGTGGATCTCCACGGTGCTCGCGCCAGGGTCTTTCCTTTCCGCGTATGATCCGCCCGTCCCGGCGCCGCTTCCCTGGCTGGTAAAAATCCGCGCCCTCGGGCCAGGCGCGATGCGCGCCGTCTGGCGCGCTTTGTCGCCCATATCGATGCGCTGGATGCAGCCGATTCTCGAATTGCGCCGGGAGCTCGGCCTGCCGCTACGCGGAAATCCGCTATTTGAAGGCGCGCATGCTCCCGGATTAGTGCTCGCGTTGTTCTCGCGCGTTTTCGCCCAGCCTCAGCCCGATTGGCCCGCGCAGACGGTGATCACGGGATTTCCCTTTCACGACGCTCCGCCGAGCGAGCTCGCTCCGGAATTGGCTTCGTTCCTCAATTCAGGCCCCCCGCCGCTGGCGTTCACTCTGGGATCGTCGGCAGTCGCCGCCGCCGGCGATTTCTACACAGCCAGCCTGAGGGCGGTAGAATGGCTGGGCGCGCGGGCGTTGTTTCTCACCGGACCCCATCCGCAAGGTCTGCCGGACCGCTTGCCGCCTTCCGTGCTCGCGTGGCCTTATGCTCCCCATGAGCAAATTTTTCCACGGTCTGCGGCGATTGTTCACCAAGGAGGCATCGGCACTACCGCGCAAGGGCTCCGCTCCGGCCGGCCCACGCTGGTCGTGCCTTTCGCGCACGATCAGTTCGATAACGCGGACCATGTCCGGCGGCTTGGGCTAGCTGAAGTCGTCGCGCGGCCAAGATATAGCGAGCGCACCGCCGCCGCCGGGCTCCGTCATGTGCTCTCCGAGGCGTCGTATCGTGAAGCGGCGGCGGCCGCAGGCGCGGCGATTCGCTCCGAAAACGGAGCCGTCGCCGCCGCCCAAAAAATTGACGAGTTCCTGCGGCGTTAACTCAACTTCGTCAGAACCGCTCGGTTGAAGACGCTTTAGAGGCCGGCAGGGCCATGGGGCACTGCCGGACGGTCGCGGCCAGCATGGACGCTCGAGTTTACAGCCGATTGCAGAACCGCCATCGACAGGGAGCGGTCAACGGTCGCTTAAACGGCGTGTCGCGCCAGCGATCCTCTGTAAAGAAACGTAAAGTTTCATGGAGCCCCGAAACGATCGGAGATACCCTCCCGTCTGGCAAGACATGCAGACGAAAAGGGGGCTGAAAGTCTATCCCACACGGCGGACAACGCTGGCGGCGCTGGCCCGCGCAGGCGCGGCCGCGTTTTTCATTCCCGCATGGAACGAGACCAT
>DASQJB010000453.1:0-2799 GCA_035631295.1 Bryobacteraceae bacterium
TCATCCACGAAAAGAAGATCAGCAACATGAAGGATCTTCTGCCGCTTTTGGAGCAGATCGCGCGCTCGGGAAAGCCGCTGTTGGTGATCGCCGAGGAAGTGGAAGGCGAAGCGCTGGCGACGCTCGTCGTCAATAAGCTGCGCGGCACGCTGAACGCCTGCGCCGTGAAGGCCCCGGGCTTCGGAGACCGGCGCAAAGCCATGCTGGAAGATATCGCCATCCTGACGGGCGGCAAGGCAATCATGGAAGAAACCGGCATCAAACTGGAAGGCGTCCGGCTGGACGACCTAGGCAAGGCCAAGCGCGTCACGGTGGACAAGGACAACACCACTCTCATCGACGGCGCAGGCTCGCAGAAAGCCATCGAGGGCCGGATCAAGCAACTCCGCGCGCAGATCGACGAGACCACGTCGGACTACGACCGCGAGAAACTGCAAGAGCGGCTGGCGAAGCTGGCCGGCGGCGTGGCCGTAATCAAAGTCGGCGCCGCGACCGAGACGGAGATGAAAGAGAAGAAGGCTCGCGTCGAAGACGCTCTGCACGCTACTCGCGCGGCAGTGGAAGAAGGCATCGTGCCGGGCGGCGGCGTGGCTCTGCTGCGCGCCTCCTCCGCTCTGGAAAACTTGAAGACGGAAGGCGACGAGAAGATTGGTGTCGATATCGTCCGCCGCGCCTGCGAAGATCCGGTGCGCAACATCGCCTCTAATGGAGGCTGGGAAGGCGCTATCGTGATCGAGAAGATCCGCGGCAACAAGGAGGCCAATTACGGCTTCAACGCCCAGACCGCGCAGTACGAGGATTTGGTGAAGGCCGGCGTCATCGATCCGACCAAGGTCACCCGCTCGGCGCTGCAAAACGCTTCGTCGATCGCAGCGTTGATGCTGACCACCGAAGCCATGGTCTGCGAGATCCCCGAGAAGAAACCGGCCCCCGCGCCGGGCGGTCCGCATGGCCCGGGCGATATGGATTACTAAGGAAGAAATCAGCAGTCAGAAGCACATTCGGCCGCCCGGCAACGGGCGGCTTTTTTTAGGCCCACGGACCGCGAAGGCCCTTCGGGACCCGCGGGTCGCCGTGTTTGTCCAGTCTAGGCTCCTTGACATCCCTTACTTGTCTGGACTATATCTAGTCTGGAAAAGGGGAATAATGGAAGGACCTCTCAGCGCCGATCTGTTTGGTGGCACGCTCCGCCTAGCGATCCTTCGCACTCCTAGCGCCGTCCCCCTCACGGGCGGTTTAGAGATTGAAGACGGTCGCTTGATCCCGCCGTGAATCGCGTGTTAGCGAAGGAACGGCTCAAATCGGAGTGGGCGTATCCGAAACCAAGCGCAAGGCTCGCCTTTTCCGCCTGAGGCCGGCGGGCCGGCAGTTGGAGAAGGAGTCGGAGTCCTTCCAGCAACTCGCGAGGTCCGTCAACTGGTTCTGCGAACTTCTTAAGGAGTTATATGAGCTTTTGGGAAGCGATCCGTAAGGCTCTCTATTTGGCGCGCAGGTCGCGCTTCGATCATGAGCTGGAACAAGAATTGCGTTTTCACTTTGAGACCCGCGTCCGGGAACTCGAAGAGATCGGCATGAAGCGTTTCGAGGCGCAGTCTCGGGCGCGCCGCGAATTTGGTCCCGCGGCCCGCGCCAGAGAAGAGACGCGCGACGCGTGGCCATTCCAGTGGCTGGAAGACTTGGTTTTGGACATGCGGCGGGCATTGCGGTCGCTGCGCCGGAGTCCAGCGCTTGCGCTGACCGCGATAGGCTGTCTCGCCTTGGGGATCGGAGCCAATACGCTCATCTTTAGTCTGGTGCACGCCATCCTGCTGCGCTCGCTGCCTTATCCGGACGCAGGCCGGCTTGTGATGGTCCGCTTTTCGCCGCCAAATCAGCCAAATCAAAAGCTGGGGACGAACCCGGCAAGCTACTTCTTTATCCGCGAGCACAACTCCGCGTTCGAGAAAATGGGAGCCCTGCGGGTCACAAGTCTGGAAGTGGGCCTGGAAGGAGGCGATTCCGGAATGCAGTGGCTTCAGGCCGGCTGGTGCTCTCCGGGACTTACTGAAGTGATGGGGGCTCAGCCCGTCCTGGGAAGGTGGTTCGCGCAATCACGGAGCGATTTTGACATCGTGATCAGCTATGGCCTATGGCAGCGCATCTTCGGAGGCACCCGCGACGTCATCGGCAAGAAAGTCCGCCTGTATTCTGGAGCGACCATTGTGGGGGTCGCGCCGCCCGGATTTCAAACTCTTTACCCGGACATAGATCTGTGGTTCTTGCAGCCGGATGAAGACCTTGCGCGGGCCCGGCGAAGCCCGAATCGCGTCTTCAATCTCTTTGCGCGGCTCAAACCAGGCGTAACGCTCCAGCAAGCACAGTCCCAAATGGACAGCCTGGCTAGCCCGCTCGGTCAGGAGATGGAAATGAATCGCGGCTGGAACATAAAGGTCGACTCGCTGCGCGAGGTCTATGTGGGTCACCTTCGGCAGCCATTACTCATCTTCCAGGGCGCGGTATTTCTGCTTCTCCTGATCGCGTGCGCGAATGTTGCAGGACTGCTCCTGGCGCAAGCCGCCACTCGCCAGAAGGAACTGGCGTTGCGGGCCGCGCTTGGCTCCAGCCGCGGAAGAGTGGTGCGGCAGCTCTTAGCCGAAAATCTGCTGCTATCTTTGCTGGCGTGCGCCGCGGGCGTCGGCCTAGCTTGGGCCGGCCTGCGAATTCTCAGCGCCACGCTTCCCACAATGCTGCCGCTCTACGTGCACGTGACCCTGAAGTCCGCCGTCCTGGCATTCTCGTTCTTCATCGGCGTAAGCGCCG
>DASQJB010000454.1:0-13708 GCA_035631295.1 Bryobacteraceae bacterium
GCTGGGATTGAAATACAGCACGTCCATACCGATGATGTGAGCGGGGAACATGGCCGGAACCGTGCCTATCGGCGACCAGGAATGGCCCTCGTCTCCGCTGAACCACACTTGCACGATCTCCGGATCGAGGTAATACATCCAAGATTGCCGGCTTCCGGCGATCGCTATCCGTCCGGTTGAGCCTGGGAGATAGCCTACGAACGACCATGATGCGCCCTGGTTGGCGGATTTATACAGCGTGTCGCCGATCTTCACATAAAGCAGCGTCACTTGGTTGGCCGTATCCAGGATTTGCTTGAAGGAATCCACCGTCGCGCCGAGGCTTGGCAATCCGGTATTGGCTTTAGCCCAGGTGGCGCCGCCATCCGTGCTCTTCCAAAAAGCGCCCACGGCGGCGGAAGTTGCAAAGTACACGGTGCTGGGGTTCAGTTGGTCGATATCGAACCCTTGCACGGGCGGTTGTGGCAGGCCTGGGGTGGTGATGTAAATCGGATTCCACGTCGATCCCAGATCGGCGCTTTTCACCACGCTCCCCCGGTAGAGCCCGTATAAGACCGCGCTGGGAGCGCCCGGAGTGGCGATCACTTGCGGGACAAAAGCCTGCTGTCCCCATGCCGCCCCCATCGATAAAAACAGAAAAAAAGAGGAAACTCGAATTCCTAACCTGTCAATCATCGCCGGAACCTTTTATTAACGATACAACTTATTAACGATACAACGAGTATCAGGGGTGCCGTATCAGGGCACGACTTCAGTTGTGCCGCCAGCCTGCGGAAGAGGGCTTTAGCCCCCTGCGTTCGCCGGCCCCTCGCTGTTGTGTCGCACACTCTTGGCCTCCCACCTGCTCTCCTACCGGCGAAATGATTTCGATTCAAACGCGCCGGGTCGGGATGTCGGAGGTCAGTGAAGCAGCCGCGTTGGAGTTTCCGCTGGGACTGCCTGGCTTCGAATGGAGCCGGCGGTTCGCGGTGGTGGAGCAGCCGGAGTTTTCGCCCATCGTGCGCCTGCAAAGCCTTGATTCCGAGGACGGTGCCTATGGGCTGTGCCCGTGTCGGCGATCGATCTGGCCTATTCGTTGGAGCTTTCGCCAGATGACGCTCGAGTGCTTGGCGTGGACGCGCGGAAGTTGAGCGCAACGGCCCGCGAGATCTTATGCTTGGCGATCCTTTGCGCGCCAGAAAACGGTCCGCTGACCGCTAATTTATTGGCGCCCGTGATAGTGAATCTAGCGACTAGGATCGCGGTTCTAGCGGTCCGAAGCGACAACCGCTATTCTCACTGGCACGCCTTAGCCGGGGAGGAGACCGCATGCTCGTGATCCGCCGGCGGCCATGCGAAGCGCTGCTCATCGGCGGAGAAGTGGAAATCGAGATCCTGGAGGCCACCGCATCGCAAGTGAAGCTGGGCATCCGCGCGCCGCGCAGCGTAACCGTGCTGCGCAAGGAGATTCACGTGACGCGCGAACAGAATCGGGCAGCCGCGCGGGAAATTTCTACTGCGACGATGGACGCGGCGGCGGAGAGGTTGCGCTCAAAAGCGCCTATCCTCAACCGATAAGGTTTGCGTAAGGCAGTCAAACGCTCGCTAGCGGTCGGGGCTCGGTTGATGGCGTTAGTTACGTCAAGTGCCGATCCCGAACCACAACCGCGAGGGCGCGGTGGCCGCTAACGAACGCTCCGGGAAAGGAATCCCGGCACTCGAAATTCAAGGAGAGAATCCGTGTCATTTAGCATCAACACCAACATCGCTTCGCTGCAATCGCGCCAGCATTTGGAGCAAACCAACAATTACTTGAGCCGCACGTTCCGGATCCTACCGGAACCCAACAATCGCTTACGGTGACGCTGAGCATTAACTCGACTTCGCGCAGCGGCGAATCTCTTGACACAGCCATCAACGCAATCAACACGGCGCTGCAACAGAGCAATAACTCTGCGCTCAAACAGATCGTCGCCGTGAAAGACAACTCGTCCGGAACCGAGCAGATTCGATTCCTGAGTCAGCTCAATTCCTTCCAGGTGACGATTGGAACCACTCCACAAGGAGACGGAATTGGATCGCAAGGAACCACAGCCACCTCATCCCGGTCGGCTGGCGGATCCACTGCGGACATCACTAGCCAGGCATCCGCCGAAGCGGCGGTGACTGCGCTGTCGAAGGCGGTCCCAGTGCTTGGCTCCTCACAGGCCGTCGTTGGACGCGGCGAGAATCAGTTCAACTACGCCATCAACCTGGCCAATTCGCAACTCACCAATTTCCAGGCTGCGGAATCCACGATCCGCGATGCGGACCTAGCCACCGAATCGGCCAACTTGACCAAGGCGCAAATCTTGCTCCAAGCCGGCGTCGCGGCGCTGGCCCAAGCCAACTCGGCGCCTCAGCAAGTATTGTCGCTGCTCAAAGGCTGAGCCTTTCTTTCCTCCTAAACACTGACCCACGAGGCCGCGGCGCAATGCCTCGGCCTCGTGGTTTTTTTGTTCTGGAGTCCGACCTAGCTAGCGCACGGGAGTTTTGTATCAGGTACGACCTCAGCCATCCGGCGCGCGCAAAGAGGTTTGTATCAGGGCACGTCTTCCAGCCGTGCCGTCAAGCGCGAGTAAAAACGAAGGCTTTAGCCCCGGCGCCAACGTCGAGCGCCGTCCCTACCGCACCGCCACCGTGAGCGAGGCGCTCACCGTTTTGCCGCTTTTGTCGCCGGCGGTGAGCGTGTAGCTCGTGGTCTTCCTGGGAAACGCCTCCACACAAATGCGTGAATGCCGGCCGAACCCCTTCCACGGGCGGCTCCATCTTCACCGTACTGGCATTGGCGACGCCGTAGCACAGAAGTACGCTCCCTCCTGGCCGAACGACGCCCGGATCGGCCGCAAAGCTCAAGATCTTCACTTCGTCTCCTAGCACATCATTCACCCAGCGGCGTTGCTCGATTGCACGGTCCTTTTTCGCCTTTTCGATGCGCTCCTCCGCCGCGCGCGCATCCCGATAGCGAGAGTACATGATCCAGCCGGAATAGGCCGCCGCGCCGGCCACCGCGAGCGTCGAGTATGGCAGAACTTTGCGAATTACGTTCGTGGCTGCCATTTCAGAACCGGTCTGCGCGCGGCGCCGGCCTCGTCGACTTTCGCCGTCCGCGTCGAATGCGGCGCCTTCAGCACCAACTCCGGATCCTGCTCCACTTCCGCGGCAATCGATAGCATCGCGTCGGCAAACAGATCCAGCTCGCGTTTGCTTTCGGTTTCGGTGGGCTCAATCATCAGCGCCCCGCGAACGATCAGTGGAAAACTCACGGTATAGGGATGGAATCCATAATCGATCAACCGCTTCGCGATCGCGCCTGTGTTCACGCTATGTGCGGTCTGGCGGCGGTCGCTGAACACGCATTCGTGCATGGTGGGCGCCGCGTAGGCGAGCTCGTAACGCGGCTCCAGGAGCTTGCGAAGGTAGTTGGCGTTAAGCAACGCGTCCAGCGTTGCGCGCTTCAACCCGTCGCCGCCATGCGCCATGATGTACGCCAGCGCGCGAACCAACACGCCGAAATTTCCATAAAAGGCGCGCACGCGGCCGATGGATTGCGGCCGGTCGTAATCCCAACGCCAGTGGGGCGGCCGGTCGGTATGCGCCGGCTGCCGCTTCACCCGGGGGAGCGGAAGGAACGGCTCCAGGAATTTCTTCACCGCCACCGGACCCGCCCCCGGACCGCCTCCGCCGTGTGGCGTGGAAAAAGTCTTGTGAAGGTTCAGGTGCATGGCGTCGACCCCGAAATCGCCAGGCCGCGCGATTCCCGCAAGCGCATTCATATTCGCGCCGTCCATGTACAGCAATGCGCCCTTGGCGTGCAAGATCCGCCCAATCTCGAGAATTTCTTCCTCAAAGACGCCCAGGGTGTTCGGATTGGTGATCATCATGGCCGCGACGTCTTCGTCCACGATTTGCTTCAACGCCTCGATGTCCACCATTCCACGCTCGTTCGAGGCGACGTTAGCTACTTCGTATCCGGCCATATGCACCGTAGCCGGATTAGTGCCATGGGCCGAGTCCGGAACTAGCACGCGCTTGCGTGGATTGCCTCGCGACTCCAGCAGCGCGCGCGCCAAAAAAATGCCCGTGAGCTCGCCATGAGCCCCGGCGGCTGGCTGAAGCGTCACGGCGTCCATGCCCGTAATCTCCGCCAAAGCCTGCTCCAACGTAGCCAGAATCTCCATCGCGCCCTGAGAGAGAGACTCGGCTTGATACGGATGAATCCACGAGAGCCCATCCACGCGCGCCACGGCCTCGTTGACGCGCGGGTTGTATTTCATCGTGCAAGAACCCAGCGGGTACAAACCCAGATCGATCGCATAATTCCAGGTGGAAAGCCGCGTAAAATGACGGATCGCATCCACTTCGCTGACTTCGGGAAAATCCTCGATCTCGCGGCGTACGTTTTCCTCTCCCAATTCCCGTACCGGATCGGCAACTGGTACATCCAGATCCGGCAATTGGTAACCGCGCTTTCCGGGCGAGCTTAACTCGAACAGCAGCGGCTCGTTTTGCGTAGGGTGCGGGCGGACCTTCTTAATCATCCGTGTTCTTCCGTGTTCATCTGTGGCTAACCTCCTTAAGCAGCCTGAATCGCAGCCGCCACGGTGTCCATATCAGCCCGCCGGCTCATTTCCGTGCAGCACAGGAGCATCGCGTCCTTCAGTTCCGGGTAGAAGCGTTCGAGAGGCAATCCGCCGATAATTCGCTGGTCTTCGAGTCTTCGGTTAATCTGTTCGGGGTTCGCCGCTGCCACCACAAATTCGTTGAAATACGGCCCGGTGAAGCGCCGCCGCAGCTTGCCCCCCAAATAGCGAGCCTTCGAAAGATTCTGGAGCGCCAACTCGCGCAGACCCTCCTTGCCGTACACAGTCATAAACACCGTCGCCATCAGCGCGATGAGCGCCTGATTGGTGCAAATGTTCGACGTGGCCTTTTCGCGGCGGATGTGCTGCTCGCGCGTGGCCAGGGTCAAACAGAAAGCGCGGTTTCCGTTCGCATCCTTGGTCTCTCCCACCAGGCGTCCCGGAAGCTGCCGCGTGAATTGTTCCTTGCACGCGATGATCCCAGCGAACGGCCCGCCGTAACTGGGCGCGATGGCGAAGCTCTGCAACTCGCCCGCCACGATGTCCGCATCTTTAGGCGCCGCGAGAAGCCCCAGGGAGACAGCCTCGGTGAAAACCGCGATCAAAAGCGCGCCGCGGCCGTGCGCCAGCGCGGCTGCCTGCTTCACGCTTTCGACGATCCCGAAGAAATTCGGCGATTGCACAATTACGGCCGCGGTGCGCTTGTCGAGCTTTCGTTCCAAATCCGCCAAATCGGCGAGCCCCGACTCTTGGTCGTAGCCGAACTCCTCCACTTCCATCGCTCCGAAGCGGCTGTAGGTGCGCAGCGTTTCCCGATACTCGGGATGCACGGTGCGCGCGATCAACACTCGATTGCGGCCGGATCCGGGCGGCGCCGCGCGCATGGCCATCAGCGCCGCCTCGGGCACAGCCGACGAGCCTTCATACATCGACGCGTTCGCTACGTCCATTCCGGTCAACTGGCACATCATGGTCTGGAATTCGAAGATTGAGGTCAGAGTGCCCTGCGAAATCTCCGCTTGATAGGGCGTGTACGAAGTGAGAAATTCGCCGCGCGAAACGACTGCATCCACCAGCACCGGCCGGTAATGGCGATATACGCCGGCGCCGAGAAAACTTGCGTAACCATTGGCATTTTCGCCGCCGCGGGCGCGGAAATACTCCACAATTTCGTATTCGCTTTTCCCGGAGGGTAGATCGAGCGGGCGCTCCAGGAGCACGTCTTTGGGCAGGTGACAGTAAAGATCTTCCAGGCGGTCGATGCCAAGCGTATCGAGCATCTGGCGGCGCTCCAGATCCGATTTCGGTAGATAACGCAATGCGGCTTACCGTATCAGGGCACGGCTTTAGCCGTGCCGAAAGGCTGCGCCCAAGAAATCAGGCTTTAGCCCCTGTCGCGCCCGCAACTGGCGTAGTTATTGCCCGCCAATTCCGATGAAGCTCCGATAGTCGGCGGCGGAAAGCAGCGCGTCGACTTCAGCGGGGCGCGACACTCTGATCTTAACAAGCCATGCCTCGCCGTGCGGATTCTGGTTGAGCTTTTCCGGCGCGGCAGCTAGCGCTTCGTTCGCCTCCACCACTTCGCCCGACACCGGCGAGTAGATCTCGCTCACCGCTTTTACCGATTCCACCGATCCCATCGCCTTCCCCTGCTCCACGATGATCCCTGGCTTGGGCAAGTCGACGTAGACGATATCGCCCAACTCTTTCTGCGCATGATCGGTAATGCCCACAGTCGCGATATCGCCCTCCAGCCGCACCCACTCGTGCTCCTTGGTGTAGCGATAATTTTCCGGATACATTGGCTTATTGGGGCCGCTTATAAAACGGCGTCGGAACGGTCACTGCGGGGACGAGCTGCCCGCGCACCAAGACGTGAAGGGCCTGCCCGATGCGCGCGTGCGCTGCTGGCAGATAACAGAATCCGATGTTTTTGTTCAGAGTGGGCGACGGGCTGCCGCTGGTCACCCAACCCGCGGGCAAGCCGTCCACGTAAGCCTCATAGCCGTCTCGGGCAATGCCGCGGCTCCGCATCTCGAAACCGGTCAGCTTACGGGATAAGCCGCGTTGTTTCTGCTTCACTAAAGCATCCCGGCCGATGAAATCTCCCTTTTCGAGCCTTACGATCCAATCCAGGCCCGCTTCCCACGGAGTAAGGCTTGCGTGAATTTCGTGATCGTACAGCGCCATCGCGGCCTCCAACCGCAGCGTATTGCGTGCTCCCAATCCGCACGGCTTGACGCCAAATTCGGCGCCGGCCTCGAGAATCTCATCCCACAGACGCGGAGCTTGCTCCGGCGCCATATAGATCTCGAATCCAACTTCGCCTGTGTAGCCGGTGCGCGCGATGCGCGCCGGTGCTCCGCTCACCTCATCGTCCACAAAGTGATAGTAGCGAATTTGGGCCAGCGGCGTGTGCGTCAGCTTCTGCAAAGTTTGCAACGCCCGGGGGCCTTGGATGGCAAGCTGCGCATAGCGCGGTCCCGCGTTCTCCACACGAGCGTCGAACGCGTTGTGCTCCGCGATGTGGCGGTAGTCCTTATCCTGGTTGGCGGCGTTGACGCAGAGGAAGTAATCGTCGTCCGCAACTTTGTGAACCAGGATGTCGTCCACGAACCCTCCGTGCTCATAGAGCATCGCAGAATATTGCGCTTGGCCGCGCACGAGACGAGCGACGTCGTTCGTGGTCACCGAGTTGACCAGCCTGGCGGCCTCCGGTCCCCGGATCTCAATTTCGCCCATGTGGCTGACGTCGAAAACCCCGGCGCCACTCCGCGCGGCATGATGCTCTTCGACGATACCGGAATATTGCACCGGCATCTCCCACCCCCCGAAATCGACCATGCGCGCGCCCAGGCGGCGATGGTTTTCATACAGCGGAGTCCGGTGCACTCAGCCACAAATCATAACAGAATAAGCCCACTCCGCTAGCAGTCGAGTGGTTGGCGTGGGGCAGGCCCTCGGCCTGCGGCGGCCTCCCATCCCAAGCCGCCTTCCACACTCCGAGCAGGGCTGGGAGCCTCGTGCAGGCTAGGGGCCGACCCGTAGCCCGAGAACTTACAGTTTCTGATACACGTCGCGGATCGCCTGAATGACGAGCCCGGGTTGTTCCGCCTGGATAGAGTGCCCACTTTGTTCGGCGATCCGAAACTCGCCATGTGTTGAGCGCCCCGCGAGGTCCTGCTGAAGTTCTCTCCAGACACGATCCCGCGCTGCGAACTGCTCCTCGGTCATTTGCGTCGTACGAGGAAGGGGTTTTCCGCGCGCCAGCACGATCAAGGGCAACTCGGTTCGCCATTCAAGCCGCTCCCCTGGCTTCACAAAATAACCCAGCCGCGCAGTCCCCTGGCTCAGTCTGTGAGCTGTCGGACTCGGATCGACTTGGTCTAGCCGCAGCGCCCATTCCTCATGGGACGAGTCTACGAATACAAGTCCCGCCACGTCTCCTGGAAACTTTGTTACGAACGTTCGGACGTAAAATCCCGCGATCGAATGGCCCACCAGAAGGAAAGGCCCCTTCTCGCCCGACGCTTTGAGCAACTTGTGTAGATCGTTAACGATCTCGTCAACCGATTGGATTCTCGACTCCGCTTTGTCGCTCTTGGCTATACCGGCGCGATCATAACTGCACACCCGTGCAAAGCGCGATACTGCGGGCTCTACCTTCGACCAATCCGTAGCCGGCCTTCCGCGCCCCGCAATCAGCACCACCGTGGCCTTTGTCGAGCCGGCGTTGCCTTCGCAATCGATGGACAAGCGGCGATCGCCGAGGCTGATCATCCGATTATGTCCGCCGCATGCGGTGAGCGAAATAGCCAGCAGGCAACTACTGCTGAGAAACATGGCCCGAGGCATGTTTACTCTGAGATGCAGTCGTATTATAGTCGTTTCAATTGGTCACGATATCGGCAGCGGCTCTGTAGCTGCCGTGAAATGCAAAGCGCCCATTCCGAGCCGCGACCGCTAGAGAGTGCCTCATGGCCGTGCTGGCCACCTTTGGAGGGCGGGCTTCAGCCCGCACGGCGCTTTAGCGCCGCCCTACGCCAGCGAGGCTGAAGCCTCGCGCGGGCTCAAGCCCGCCCTCCAAAGCGTCCTCACAGGAGCGGTTGTGACGACGTCCAGTCTGGCCCTATAAAGCCTAACCCATTGCTTCTCTGCATCCGGCTGGGCTGCGCCGGTCTCATCCGGTGCCGCCCAATCTCCTGGCTGCGATAGCGTCCAACTTCGCGATCGCTTCCCCGGAAAGTTGCAGCGCCGCGGCATCCAGATTCTCGCGGAGATGTTTCACCGAGGATGTGCCGGGAATCAGCAGGATATTGGGCGCTCGATGAAGCAGCCACGCAAGCGCGGCCTGCATTGGCGTCGCGCTCACGGATGCCGCAACAGCATCCAGCTCCGACGATTGCAACGGCGTGAATCCTCCCAGTGGGAAGAACGGCACGTACGCTACGCCTCGGGTTGCGAGCTCATCCACAAACCTGTCATCGTCCCGCTGCGCGATGTTGAAAAAGTTCTGCACACAGACGATCTCCGATATCCTTTGCGCCTCCGCGAATTGGCGAGGTGTGACATTGCTCAGACCGAGATGGCGGATCAGTCCCTGCCGCTGGAGCTGCGCAAGCGCCGTGAGCGGCTCCTCAATCGATCCTTCGGATGGCTTCACCATGCCGCCCACGCGCAGATTGACCACGTCGAGCCGATCCACGCCGAGATTTCGAAGATTGTCATGAACCGCATCGATGAGTTCCCGGCGCGAAAGAGCGGGAATCCACGACTTGTCGGCTCCTCGACGCGCGCCCACTTTTGTGCCAATCACCAACCCATCCGGATACGGATGGAGCGTCTGTTTGATGATCTGATTTGTCGTATGAGGACCATAGTAATCGCTGGTATCGATATGGTTCACGCCTGCGTTAAGCGCCCCGCGCAAAACCGCGGCCGCCTCTTCGGCATCGCGGGGCGGTCCCCACACACCCGGACCCGCTAGTTGCATCGCGCCGTAACCCATGCGGTTTACCGTCATGATCGTGTTCGCGAAAGTGAAGCTTCCGCCGAGATTGGTCTGCGTGGTCATTTGCTTGCTCCTCCCCTCTGGTCAAACGTTTTTCTGGTTCGTTTCAAAATAGCCTGGCTGGTCGATATCGGAGATTAGCATTGGCTGCGTCGGGCGCCATCCCAATTGTTCCTGCGTCCGCGCGCTCGAAGCCGGACAGTCGAGCCCCGCAAATTGCGCGAACCAGCCAAAATGATCGGCCGCTTCCTCGGGTGACTTGCTGACGGCCGGAATATTCAGGCGCCGGCCGATCACTTGAGCGATTTCGCGGAACGGCACGCCCTCATCCGCGACTGCATGGTAGCGCGGCGCCGTGGGACTCTTTTCGAGCACTAGCCTGTAAAGACGAGTGGCGTCGAGCCGATGCACGGCGGGCCAACGGTTGAGCCCTTCCCCCACATACGCTGAAACGCCTTTTTCGCGCGCGAGCCGGATGAGGAGCGGCACGAATCCGTGATCGCCGACGCCGTGAACCGAAGGAGGAAGGCGTAGCACCGACACGCGCGCGCCTCGATCCGCGGCCGAAGCTGCGGCCTCTTCGGATTTGCGAGGGAAACTGGAACTGGCCGCATCTCTTTCCGTTGCGACGCGGCCCGGCGCAGCCAGCGCCGTCCCGGAGGTGACGATAAATGGCCGGTCCGACCCGGCAAGCACGGCGCCCATCGTCTCGATCGCGCGGCTGTCTGTTTCCGCGGCCGCTGCGTAGTGTGCGAAATCGTGAATGAAGCCTGCGTGGATCACCGCGTCGGCGGCGGACGTGCCCTTGCGGAGACTCTCGAGGTCGTCGAGCGAACCGCGCTGCCCGTCGACTCCCGCCGCAATAAGCGATGCCGCGGCCGCATCCGAACGAGCCAACCCGAGCACTTGATGACCTGCGCCGATGAGTTCTGGAACGATTGCGGAGCCCACGAAACCCGTAGCCCCAGTAACAAAGACACGCATTGCTCTCTACTCCCGCTGACGGCCCCCTTGACGAACCGTCATCTGTTTTGATAAACCGGAGATAGTCTCCGTATAACCAGATTACCGGAGAGTGTCTCCGGTTGCAACTCTTTTCGAATGCCTGCGAAAGCTTCACAATCTAAAGACCGGAAGCCCCGCACCGATGCGCAGCGGAATCGCGAGCGCATTCTGGAAGCAGCAAAGCAGGCGTTCTCTCGGTCCGGCGCCAGCGCCAGCCTGGACGAGATCGCCAAAAAGGCAGGTGTTGGACCTGGAACTCTATATCGTCACTTTCCGGCGCGGGAAGACCTTCTAGAGGCGGTATATCGGACAGAGGTCGAGAAGCTTGCCTCGGCAGAACGGAAATTTGCTGAGACCCTGCCTCCGGTCGAAGCATTGCGAGCCTGGATGCTTTTGTTTATCGATTACATCGCCGCGAAGCAGATCATAGCGCCGGTGCTAAATGCGCTGGTTGGCGACGCGAAAAAGGTATTCGAAGCGTCCCACGGCCAGATATGGGAAGCGATTCGCGGACTTGTGAGGCGGGCGATCAAGAGCGGCGACATACGGAAGGACCTGGATCCAATTGATCTTCTTCGGGCTCTCATCGGCGTCGCTAACATGTCGACGAGCCCTGACTGGCAGAAGAGCGCCAGGAGACTCGTAGATATCCTTATCACTGGCTCGCGGCCCACTTAATACCGGGAGGCAATGTCGCTTAATCTCTGTGGCGCAAACACTCGTGTTGGCCGCCTGGCAGAAACATTTCTCCCTCAGAATGCTTGGTATAGCCCGGCTTATCATCAAAACTAAGTGACATTAACCGCATGCTAACAACAAAATTCGGAGAAAGTTCTTGACTCCTGGCCGGCATCCCTGTATAACCGGCCAGATGTTCGAGGCTAGGTGAAGGGTTTCGCTCGACGCTTCGGTAGACCCCTGTAGATTATTGCGGCGCGTGACCGGTTTCCTCGTTCATTCGTGGATAAATCCGACGCAGGCGGCTTCATCCTAAAGCCGTTCCGGGATGGGGCGCAATGGATTTACAGCGAACGGCGGACAGTGTCTTAACTGTTTGTCTCGGCCAAGGGACAATCGCACTTTTGTGCCATGGCACGGCAGGTCTACGTGCAAACGCGGTTTCTTTCAGCAATCGTTTCTCTAACGTTTAAGGCGGCCGTGCGAGCGGCCCACCTCCCGCGAGAGGTGCCTTTGGCTTTCGCGAGTCGCATGACTCCTGCCGACAGCGCACCTGTGGCGCCGGCCGGAGAGTCCGGATCTTTTTGCCGTGGGCCGGAAGCGAGTCTTGTCAGGCAATCTGGCGGCGGGGTAAATTCTTCCACGGATTCCAAAATATGAGACGAAATCTGTGGCAAAACACTTGCGTTCAAGCCGGACTGCTTGTTTTGGCTTCGTTCGCATGCAGCTATGCCGCTTGGCTAAAGCTCGGCGCCTTCTGGGGGGATCCGGCGCGCTCGCTATTTGAGTTCTATCGCGCGGCGAACGGTGAGACATCCCTTATCGGGATTTTTCTTTCCCATATCCACCACTCGCCATAGCTCTCATTAGTCCTGTACTCCATTGGGTTGGCGCCACGTTCGAAGTCGCTCAGGTCGCTTATGACTTGCTGGGGTTAGGGTGCGTCTTTGGTGTTTGGCTTTTGGCGAGACGCCTGATGGCTTGTACGGCGGCCTTCCTCGCCACGTTGGGCTTCATATTTTGCAGCGGCGGCAGTGGACTGGGTGTTTTTCAGCTCCACACCTATTCACCAAGCAATTTGGTGGGTTTCATTGGAATTGTTCTGAGTTGTGCCGGTCTCGTGGATGCCATCCGTGGTAAGTTCGACCATCGAACCCTCCTGCTCCTGGGAGTTGGTGGATTTTTCAGTTTCATGGGGCGTCCCGATGCCGCCGCTGGTGTCGTTGCGGGACTTCTTTGCCTAATCGTATCGGAAGACCGCTCGGCGCTATCCGTTCGAGCTTCGGTGCGGCGTTGGCTGCGCCCCGCGGCCGTAGTGTTGGCGCCCTCCGCTCTGTGTTATAGCCTCCTCGTTGCGAAACTGGGCAAACCCGTCGTTGAAGGCATTACCGCATATGGTCTCGCCTCGGTGGCGTGTCCGTTGTGGCCTACGGGCTTTGGGTTGGTGAGCGCAGCGGTATCGGTAGGAGCGGTACTCGCCGCACTGGGTGTAGTCGAATGGGCCGGGCGCTTGTTTTTTCCGTCCCTCTGCGGCCAAGCCCCACGCTGTATCTACTCTCGGCAGCGGGCGGCGTCGCGTGGTTGTGGAATTGGGGTGTCTCGGTCCCTGAAGTAATGCGCGACCAGGGGGCACGGCACGGACTTCTTGAGGTGGGCGCCTTTCTGATCAACCCTGGCATCTTCATCCGTCCCGTCCGATGGGCTTCAACCTTGTTATTTTTCGCCAGTTTGGTGGCATATCGCCCGACGCGGGGGCCGCCAACCCAGAGGACAGGATTTTCTTCGTGTTGATGGGCGTGATGACAGCGCTTTCTCTGCGCGGCTTCTTCAATTCAAGTCAATCAAACGCGCCGGAGCTTCCCGCCACGCTCCAGGCGCTCACTTTTCCTCTTTGTCCCTTGATTGCCTGGCAAACCGTTAGGATCTGGACCAGCGGCCGATGGCCCACCGACTCCTATTTTGAGATGCGGCACAGAAGACGCGTTTTTCTGCTCGGCGGTTTATGGCTCTGCCTGTTCGGCGGAGGTCGAATCATCGGCGACACTTTGCGAGACCACGTTCGGCCGTATCGGCTGATCCAGACTGCCGCGGGATCGGTGCGCCTTAATGACGGCGGTGTATCCAGTGGCGTTTATGAGTTTCTGAAGAAGAATACAGCACCGGGAGAGCCGATAGCCGATTTCGCATACGGAGGTGGTATTAACTTCGCTTTGCATCGAACGAGTCCGCTTTACAGCACGATGTTTGTTAACTTTCTGCCATCTGAAGCGCACCGAGATGTTCACCTTGCAGCGGCTGAAGCTACCGCCTTCGCTATACAAATGTCTGGCGACGACCAATGTGATCGAGAGTCCACAAAGCGGCGTGGCGCGCCGCACCGCGAATGTCACGCGCTGGCGCGATCCGGAGATGG
>DASQJB010000455.1:0-17269 GCA_035631295.1 Bryobacteraceae bacterium
GGAAATCGCCAAACATTGCGCCAGCCTTCCCGTGCTCGACAACAGAACTGCCGATGAAATTCTCGGCTATGGCGAAGATGGGCTTCCCAGCTAATGGTGATCGATACCTCCGCTCTCGTCGCCATCCTGAGGACCGAAAGCGAGCGGCGCCGGTTCCTGGAGGCGATGGAGGCCGCCGATTCGCGCCGGATATCTGTGGCCATCTTTGTCGAGACATCCATCGTGATTGACGCGCGGTACGGCGCAGAGGGCCTGCGGGATCTGGATCGCTTAATCGCAGGAGCGAATATTGAGATCGTCCCGCTGGACAGGGAACAAGGACAGGCAACCCGGGATGCGTTCAGCCGGTTCGGGAAGGGACGGCATCGCTGCATTGAACTACGGGGATTGCTTCTCCTACGCGCTCCCGTATACGCTGGGCGAGCCGCTACTCTGCAAGGGCAACGATTTCATCCACACGGATATTGTTGTTGCCGATGCGGGAAGCGCTAGCTGATCGCCGGCTAACCGCCGTTCCGGTGAAGCTCTCGCTCGATGCCATTGACGATGTCGTGGGCGTGGTGAGTGTCGAGCTCACGCTCCAGGCGGCGGAGGGCCAGGCCGACGACATCGCGGTGGTGCAGCTTAGAGCCGACGCTCGGGTTCTCGCAGAGACGCAGCCAGAGCTTGTGAAGGCGATCAACATCTTCCGGCCACAGCCGCGGCGGATGCGGTCCAAGATTAACGAATTCGGACGGGCGGTCAGGGCTGGTGATTTCGAGGGAGAAGGCGTGGCGGGGCTCGGGAAGGCGCTCCCAGGCCAGGCCGATGCGTCGGGCCAACTCCTCCGAGGCCATGCGCGCGGAAACACCGACCACCAGGCGCGAAGCCTTTAGATTCGTAGCGGCCTGCACGATTCCATCGAACGGATCGACGGCGGGGACGACCAGCAATTCGACCGATTTGCCCTGCTTTTCGGCAACGGAGACCACATGGGAGAACAGCTCCTGCTCATAACCCGCAAAGAGCTGGTCTTCGCGGAGATCGTACTCGGCGGCGCCGGCGGAGATCTGGCGCACAGTCATGACCACGATGTCATGCCGGCGCATGTTCGTCTTCTCCAGCACCTTGCCCAAATGCCATAGACGGTTGACGTCGCGCACCGCGACCAGGACGCATCCCGGGCGCGCCTTCAATGCCTCTGAATTGATTTGGGACTGGTGATCGAGATTGAACTTCTCGAGCTCGGCCCGCTGCTCATGCTTCTTGCCGGCGTTGATCCGTTCGGAAATCAGAAACAGCGTATAGAGAACTATCGTGAAGGAGACGCCATAAATGGTGGCGACGCGCTTGGTGAAAAGATTGGCGATCGCGACCAAAAATAGCAAAGAAGTCGTAGCGGCCAGGCCGATAGGGATTTCGATTCCGCCGATTCGGAGGTTGAACGGGAACTTGTACTCCTGATCGTTTCGCTGATAGCGCAGGACAAGCACGCCCAGGGCCTTCAGGGCGAAGCTCCAAATCACGCCGAAGGCGTAGGCCTCGCCCAAAAGCAGCACGTCGCCGCGGCTGGCGATGATCGTGGCGATTTGAAGCAGGGCCATGGTGTTCAGAATTCGATAGGTGGTGCCGTATTTGCTGTGTGGGCGGCGGAACCAGTCCAGGAGCACTCCATCTTCGGCCACGCGATTGAGCACACCGTTAACGCCAATCAGCGAAGTGTTTACGGCGCCGGCCAGGATCAAGACGCCCACGATTACGACGAAAATGTTGAAGCCGAGCTTGAGCAACGCCGGTCCGGCGAGGTTGGAGACCAAGCCCGCGATCATGTTGTCGTAATATTTCGAGCGGACAGCGTCGGGAATGATCATCACCGCGAGCACCGAGATGACGCCGGTGCAGATCACGCAATAGGTGCAGACCACGTTGGCGGTGAGACGCAGGTTCTTGAGCTTGGGATAGGCGACTTCGCGGTAAACCTGTGCCAGCGTCTCGAAGCCGCTCATGGCGAGCAGCGAGTGGCCGAGCGCCACGATGACGACCACAAAAGAGATTTGCGCGAAGAAGGTGCCTTTTAACCAGCCTAGAGATTCATCGGCCAGATGGAGGTTGGATGGCGTGGGTAAAGGGGGCAACTGCGCTCCGCCCCGAAGGATTAGGGTCAACGGGCACCAGATCAGCAGAACCACGACCATGACGGTGGTCACCTGCATGATGCGCAGCGCCTTGGTGCTGGACTCGGGAACTCCCTTGATGTTGCTCCACCAGAAATAAATCGTGACGGCTACGCTGAAGAAGACGGAGAACGAACTCGGATTGGTGCGCCAGCTTTGATGCAAGGTCTCGCTGATGTCGTTGAGCAGGCCGCCCAGATATTGGCCGGCGCTGACCACGCTAATGGGTCCTGTGAGGATGTAATCAACCACCAGAGAGGAGACGGAGAACTTGGCGACGGCGGGGCCGATGCTGTCGCGAACCACGACGTAAACGCCGCCGCGCACGAACATGCTACAGCTCTCCATGTAGACGGAGCGGACCGCGAAGCTCAACAGCATGACCGCAAGGACCATCCACGGCGCGGATTTGCCGACAGCCTGCTCGGTGATGCCGCCGATGTAGTACATGGTGGACGCCATGTCGTTCAGCACTACAGAGGCGGCTTGCCAGACGGTGATGAAGGTGAGAGCGACGGTAGTGGCGACGACGACTTTGGTGGTTGCGGCAGAAGGCGCGGGGGCGTCGCGTGTAGCGGGCTGCGGGTTCATGCGGCTTGCAGGTTCAGGAAGATGACGCGATGGCCGTCGCGCCGCAGCAGTCCGGCGAAGCGCTGTTCGCCACTGGGCCACCACCAGCGCTTTCGTCCGCCGACGATCACCGTGGATTCAGGTGGAAGAGCATTCCGGATGGTTTCCCAAGCGTCGCGGCACAGGTAGATCCGGATCGCGGTTTCCACCGGCTGTGCGGCGGCCAGCGCGCCCAGATCCCGTTCGAGAAGCCTAACGTCGACGGGCGGCTTCTCCAGCGGCAGAGGATATGGGACTACTTGCGCGGCCAAAATAGTGATTTGCGCGCCTAGATCGCGGGCGTATCCGCCAGCGGCGACAAGCGCCGCCCTGGCCCCGGCGAGGCTGGTGAACACCAGATGGAACTCAAGCTTCCTGGCGCTGGGAGCAAGGCGGCCCGGCGATGCGGCGGGTTGCAGCTGGACTGGATGGCCCAAATTCCAGCGTAAAAATCCTAGCATTAAGACGGCGTTAAAAAGCGCCCGTGGGGGATAAAGAAACTGTTAAGAAACAGGTTCGGCGCCGTAAAATAGGCAAGGATGTCCTCTCAAGAAGGGACTTTGCCGTCCGCAGTACGCCCGCTCGCGCCGAACGTGGTGATTGCGACGACGGTTGCCCTCTCATTTATCAGTTTTTGGCGCGGCGCCTCTATCGTCCTGGCGGATTTGGCTTCCTCGGCGTTCTACGCCGGCGGCGCCGCGGAGCAGGCCATCGGCAAAGCCGCGCCCTGGTTCGTTTTGGGCGTGATGATCTTCAGTTTCGCCGTGCGCAGCATCTACATGGAAAGCTGCAGCATGTATGTGCGCGGCGGCGTGTACGTGGTGGTGCGCGACAGCATGGGGCCGGTGATGGCGAAGCTGTCGGTGTCGGCGCTGGTGTTCGATTACATCCTCACGGGCCCGATCAGCGTGGTCAGCGCGGGCCAATATCTTGGCGCGCTGCTGAACGAGATCTTCGGACTGCTGCACCAAGCTGCGCGCGTAAACGTGAACTTGTTCGCGGCGGGCATGGCGGTGTTGGTGACCATCTATTTCTGGTGGGAGAACATCAAGGGCGTGCACGAATCCAGCGGCAAGGCGCTGCGGATCATGCAGATCACGACGGTGATGGTGGTCATTCTGTTGATCTGGTGCCCCATCACGATCGGACTCAAAGGACGATGGGAAAATTCGCCTCCCGCTCCGGTTGCGTCCAATCTGATGTTTTCCGACGACGCCAAGGGATGGTTCAAGGACACATTCTGGCTTCAGATTCCGATGGTGGCGATCATCATCGCTTTCGGGCACTCCCTGCTGTCGATGAGTGGATTCGAGACCTTGGCGCAGGTGTATCGGGAAATCGCCTATCCCAAGCTCAAGAACCTGCGAATTACCGCCAATATCACCTGCTGGTATGCGGTGTTCGGCACTGGAATTGTGACATTGTTCGCGAGCATGATCATTCCGGACAAAGAACGGCCGAATTACTTCGCGAATCTGATTGGCGGCCTGGCGATGAATCTCAGCGGTCCGTACTTGTTGCGGCTCGCGTTCCACATTTTCGTGGTTTTCGTGGGCTTCCTGATTCTTTCCGGGGCGGTGAACACCGCTATCATTGGCGCCAACGGCATTTTGAACCGCGTGGCCGAAGACGGCGTGCTGACACCCTGGTTTCGCAAGCCGCACAAGAAGTGGGGAACCACCAGCGGAATCATCAATCTCATCGTGATTCTTCAGATTGCGACGATCGTCTACAGCCGCGGTAATATGACGATCCTGGCGGAAGCCTACGCGTTCGGCGTGGTGTGGAGCTTCTTCTTCAAGGCGCTGGGCGTGACGTTTCTACGGTTCCAGCGCAACGACCAAGAATACAAGACCCCAATTAACATTCACGTGGCGGGACGCGAGATTCCGATCGGGCTGATGCTGACTACGCTGGTTCTGGGAATGGTGGCTATCGCGAACCTGTTTACGAAGCAAATCGCTACAAAATACGGCATCGCCTTTACGGCTTTACTTTTCGTTACGTTCACCGTTTCGGAAAAGATTAATCTCCGCCGGGTGCAGAAAGAAAAGAAAGGTCTGGAGCAATTCAACCTGGACCCGCAGGCCGTAATCGATTCCCAGGCTTTGCACGCGCGTCCGGGCTGCGTTGTGGTGGCGGTGCGCGATTTCCGGCGCATGGAACACCTGAAGCGGGTCCTGGAAAAGACGAATCTTCGCAAACACGACATTGTAGTGGCTACGGTGCGGCCGCTTTCCACCGGCGCGGCAGAGTACGATCTGGCGGAGGAGCAACTGTTCAGCGATTACGAGAAGGAGCTTTTCAGCCACGTGGTGCAGTTGGCGGAGAAGCAGGGAAAGCCGGTGAGCCTGCTGGTTGTGCCCGGAGTGAATCCGTTTGACGCCATCGTTCACGCGGCCAACTCCCTGCAAGCTTCGCGCCTGGTGACGGGGGTCAGCGCACGGATGGAGTCCGACGAACTCGCGCGGCGCATTGGACAGGCATGGGAAGCATTGCCCGGGCCGAGGCACGCCTTCTCGCTGGAAATCATAAGTCCAGACCGCCAGTCGGTCTTTGTCAACTTGGGTCCACACCCGCCTCGATTGTGGCCCGAGGATATCGACCTGGTCCATGATTTGTGGCGGGAGCTGTGCGATGTGTCCGGCCTTGGCGCGCGTTTGCATCACCGTGACATCGTCGGTCTGGCCTTGCGGAGGCTCCAGAAAGACCTACACAACGACCGCCGGTCGGCTGCGGTGGATGAATTGCAGCGGGAGATACGAAAAAGCTAAGAACAAGCGAGAGTTGGCGCGAGGCGGCGTTCGCCGCGGGCATCCTTGCGCTGGCTACAGTGATAGCACTGGGTTTGCGACCCTATCTCGCGGCGACCAACCTGGCGATGGTGTATTTGCTGGGAGTGGTCGCCATCGCGATACGATGCAGCCAGCGCGTGTCCGTGGCCGCGTCTGTGGTGAGCGTCGCCGCCTTCGATTTCTTTTGCGTCCCGCCCTACCTGACTTTCGTTGTTAGCGATTACGAATACCTCGTGACATTCGCCGGAATGCTGGTGGTGGCGCTGGTGATCAGCGCCCAAACCGCCCGCATTCGCGCGCAAGCGCTGCATGCAACCGACCGTGAAGCGCGCACCCAGGCTCTCTACCGGCTCTCGCGGGCTCTGGCTGGACAGACGCGTGTGTTTGAAACCGCGCGCGCCGCGGCGGTGCTGGCGCAGGAAGTGTTCGAGACCAATGTCGTGATCTTTCTTCCGGACGAGGGCGGCATCGCGTTCCGCAAGCGTACTTCCGAGCATCTTCCGGTCCCCGCGTCCGAGGAGGCCATCGCGCAATGGGTTTTCGATCGCGGCGTCAAGGCGGGACGGCGGATGGAGAATTTCCCCAACGCAACGGCCGTGTACGCGCCGCTGCGCGGCACTCGAGAGATTTGCGGCGTCATGTGCGTTCTGCCAGACCCCGGCGGATATGTCTTTTCGGCAGAGCAGCAGAATCTGCTGGATCTCTTCGCGAATCAAACGGCGCTGGCCATCGAGCGCACGCTGAGCCAGAAAGCGGCTGAGGACACGCGCATGCGCATGGAAACGGAACAGATGCGCAGCTCTTTGCTGAGCGCCGTTTCGCACGATCTGCGAACGCCGCTGGCGTCTATTACCGGCGCGGCATCCACGCTGCGCTCGCAGGAGGGCAAGCTCGCCCCGCAGGTGAAGCAGGAACTTCTGGAGAGCATTTCGGAAGAGGCGGAGAGGTTGAGCCGGCTGGTCGGGAATCTTCTGGACATGACGCGCTTCGAATCGGGCGCGGTGGAGTTGCGCCGCGATCTCTGTCCGTTGGAGGAGATCGTTGGAGCTGCGCTTCAGCGGGTCGAACGGCAAATGGAGGGCCGCGCGGTAACTACGCTATTGCCTGGTGACCTGCCGCTGGTTTACGTGGACGACGTCCTCATTGGCCAGGTGGTGACAAACCTGGTGGAAAACGCGCTCAAGTACACGCCGAAAGAGACGCCTCTGGAGATCGCGGCCGAGGCTGCGCCGGACGGAGTGATCCTGGAAGTCCGCGATCGCGGGCCGGGGTTTCCGGCCGGCGAGGAAGAGCGGATCTTCGAAAAGTTCTATCGCGGAAGCACGAAGGGCGCGCGCGGCGCGGGCCTGGGCTTGGCGATCTGCCGGGCCATCGTGCAAGCGCATCAGGGAAAGATTCAGGCCTTCAATCGGCCCGGCGGCGGCGCGGTATTCAGCGTGATGCTGCCTGCCAGGAGCCCGTCATGAAACCGCTGATCCTAATGGTGGAGGACGATCCGCAGATCCGGCGATTTCTGCGCGCGGCGCTTGCCGCCGAAGGGTACCGCTTTCAGGAAGCGATCACTGCGCAAGACGGACTGACACAGGCGGCGGCCCACCGTCCGGATTTGATTCTGCTGGATCTGGGTCTGCCGGATCGGGACGGCTTGGATGTGATCCGCGCCGTAAGGCAGTGGAGCACTGCGCCGATTCTCGTGCTATCCGCTCGTGGCCAAGAGCGGGACAAGATCGAAGCGTTGGATTCGGGTGCCGACGACTACGTCGCCAAGCCCTTCACCGTGGGCGAGCTGCTGGCGCGCATTCGAGCGGGATTGCGGAGATCGGCAACGGCGCCGGCCGGGGTAGCGTTGCAGTTCGGCCAAGTCGAAGTGGACTTGGAAAAGCGAATCGTGAAGGTGAAGGGCGAAGAGGTCCATCTCACGCCTAACGAGTACAAGCTGCTGCAAGCGCTCATCAAACACGCGGGCAAGGTTTTGACCCAGCGGCAGCTCCTGAGCGAAGTATGGGGACCGAACTCGACGGAGCAGGCCCAGTACCTACGGGTCTACATCGCACAGCTTCGCCGGAAGCTAGAAGAGGACCCCGCGCGGCCCAAATATTTGCAGACTGAGCCGGGGGTCGGGTACAGGCTGGTTATGCAAGAATAGGCACCCGCCGGCTAACCTTTCGCCTTGCGCGCTTTCTTGGCCGCCACGGAAACCTCCGGGGAAGAATCTGCTGGGGCCGGATCTGCCAGCGAAGGATCTGCTGGGGAAGCATCGACGGGAGGATCTCCCGCCGCGGCCGGCGCGGCCTTGGTTAGCACTTCGTTGAATAGAGCGGCCTTCTTGAGGTCCTTTTTGGAGGGCGGAGGTTGCTCATGGCGGTAATCGTGATCGCTATAGCAGGTGCGGCAGCGCACCTTCGCCGCTTGACCATCCATCAGCGAAACCACCGAATGGTTAGTAAGCCTGCGGCACTTCACGCAAAAATCGTCGATTACGTCTCCGAGCCGTAGGTCGTTCATACCGGCCTTTTGTGAGAATATCACAGTGACAATGACTCATTTGCCGGAGCGCTTCGATGACCCGGCGCAAAACGGCCGCCGCGGCCCACTCATGGAAGAAGCGCGCCGGTGGCCACAGCCCATCTCCGCTGCTTGGGGCAGCCTCCGCTACTGATGAATCCCGAAGCTGCGCGATACAGATCAGGCGGTCAACGACAGGTTGCCTCACTCTTGCGGTAGGCTGGAGCTATGGGGACCATAACGGAATCAAATATCGATATTGATTTTGCTTCGAGCGCCGCGGCTCCGCCCGCCGGCTTGGATCTCAGGCCGGACAAGCTTGAGTTCGGACGGCTGGTAACCCCACTTTGGTTCCGGTCATGGTATCGCAGCGGACACTGGGAGACCGGCCGCGTCGAGCCGTGGACGCATATCGAGCTGCACCCCGCGGCGCTGGTGCTTCACTATGCCCAGTCGATTTTCGAAGGGCTGAAGGCGTACAGGACGCCAGATGGCTCCGTGGCTTTGTTCCGTCCGGAAATGAATGCGCGAAGGATGCAGCACTCCGCCGCGCGCATGGCTATGCCCGAAGTCCCGGAGGCGATGTTCGTGGAAGCGATCCGCACGCTGGTCGACTGCCAAAAGAAATGGATTCCGGAGCCTCCCGGATCTTTGTACATTCGGCCGGCGATGATCGGCACGGAGGCGTGCATAGGCGTTCGTGCGAGCCACGAATATCTTTTCTTCGTAATCGTTTCGCCTTCTGGCAGCTACTTTCCTGGGCTGCCTCCGGGAAAGACCGGGACGGTTCGGGTTCTCGTTTCGGAAACCGTGGGCCGCGCGGCCGTCGGCGGAACCGGCGACGCGAAGGCCTCGGCCAATTATTCGGTCACGCTCCAGGTGATCGAGGCGGCGAAGAAAAAGGGATGCGCTCAGGTCATGTTTCTCGATTCACGGGGCACTCGGACCGTGGAAGAGATGGGCGGGATGAATGTGTTCTTCCTCCGCGGCAGTATGCTGATTACGCCGCCGTTGACGGGCACGCTGCTGGCCGGCATCACCCGGGACAGCATCCTGAAGCTCGCGCCGACGCTCGGCATTCCGGTGAGCGAAGAGGCGATTCCATTCGATCGGCTGCTCGAACAGGTCAAGACGGGGCAGGTGAGCGAAGCGTTCGCCTGCGGGACGGCGGCGGTCATCACGGGCATCGAGTCGTTCGCTCTGGAAGACGGCCGCGAAGCGCGGGTGGGCTCCGGCGAATGCGGCCCTGTCACTCAGAAGCTCTTCGAGGCCCTCACCAATATCCAATATGGAGTCGCGAAGGACCCCTTCGGCTGGGTGATGAAGGTTTAATCTTTTCAGGATGGCTCGCCGGGGGCATCCGAGTCGCCTTCGTAGGGATCGTCGACCTCTTCGTAGGGATCGTCGACCTCGATGAATTCGCCGGGGGCAGTGGCCCCTTGTAGGGCGTCATCGAGCCAGCTCATCGTTTGGTCCTGGCCGGGGTTCGCGTCATCTTCCGCGAAGGGAACGGGGACGCAGGCTTCATTTTCCGCGTCCAAGGGTTCGAGATCGTTGCGCTTGCCGCAGCTAAGATAGGTTTTTCGTTGTCGGTCGTGCTTGCTCCGAGGGTATGTTCGCCCGGGCTCTAAAGGAGCGCTTTGAAGCCAGGGCTGCAAGTTGTTGATGGGTCTCGGATTAAGCATCTGACCTGGCGCGAAAAAACGAAGCCGGATCGTTCCTGAACAGCGCGCGACGGCGCTTCGCGCTTGTGCGCTCGGGACGATTTTCCGCAATCGTGCGCGATTTCACCCAAAAAACCTGAAACGCTTTTCGGGGAGTTGTCATCTCATCGGCTAGTTGTTATAGTTGTCGCACATTGTGCATGGAAAACCTGCGAACTGCGTCGCTGTGTTTTCGCCTAAGCGCGATGGTCTGCGCGGCGTGGCTCCCCGGGAGCATGCCGTCTGGCCGCGCGCAAACTCAGGATCCGGACCCCTCCCGCGCTGTCATCCGGCGCATGACCCAGATGAACGAAGCCAGGCGGCGCGCCTTGGTCGCATACCACGCTGAGCGGCGTTACGTGGCGGAGAACGGCCATTTCGCCTTGCGAGCGGAAGTTGCCGTTAACGAAGCCTATTCCGCGGGCGAGAAGGAATTTCAGATCGTATCGGAGACTGGTTCGCCTTTCATTCGCCGCAAAGTCATCGACAAGCTGATCGACGCCGAAGTGGATGCGGGGACCAAAGAAAACCACGATCAAAGCCAAATAGCGCCGGAAAATTACGTCTTCCGGCAGACCGGCACGGACGTAATCTCAGGCCGGACTTCCTACGTTTTCGAGGTCATCCCTAAGGCCGCGAAAAAATATCTCATGCGGGGGCGCGTTTGGATCGACGCCGAAGACTTCGCCATCGTTCGCATGGAGGGCAGCCCCGCCAAGAACCCGTCCTTCTGGACCCGCAAGACCCATTTTGTCCGCACCTACGAAAAACATGGAGTATTTTGGCTGCCCGCTTCGGTGGAGTCCGATTCCGACATTCTGATTGCGGGCAAAAGCACGCTGAAGATCAACTACTCCGGCTACAAGATCGATTCCGCCGCCGACGCGGCTCTACTGGTGGAAACAGCGGCGAAACAGGGGGGCTTTTAAGTCCCTTACCGCCATGGCAGCGCCATTCAACAACACAACTGGAGACTAGAATGCCATCTACAACTACACTTGACGTTCCTGAAGGATTGGACATTGCCACGCAGTTGAAGGAAGAAAGGGCGCGGTTGAGCGCTCAGGCAGGTCTGGTCCAGCTTCAACATTTCAAGAAACCGGTGGAGCGCTCTTTCACCGCGGATGAGCGCGAGAAAGTCACCATTCTTTTCGGCGGCCTTACCTGGAAACACGAGAAGCTGATCCAAGCCGTGTTCAAAGGTTGCGGCTACAAGTGTGAAATCGTCCCCACGCCGGACGTCGCGGCATTTCAACTCGGGAAGGAATACGGAAATAACGGCCAGTGCAATCCGACTTATTTTACCGTCGGAAATCTGGTTCAGTATCTCCAGGGACTCGAAAAGCAGGGGATGTCTCGGGAAGAGATCATCGACAGGCACGTGTTCTTCACGGCCGGCTCCTGCGGACCGTGCCGCTTCGGGATGTATGAAGCGGAATACCGCTTTGCGCTACAAAACGCCGGTTTCGATGGTTTCCGAGTGCTTCTGTTCCAGCAGCAGGAGGGAATTAAGGCTGCTTCCGGCGAGCCGGGTCTGAAATTCACCGTGGATTTCGGAGTGGGCATGCTGAACGCGCTTCACGCCGGCGACACTTTGCAGGATCTGATTCATCAGGTGCGTCCCTATGAAGTTCACAAGGGCGAAACGGATCGCGTGTTCGAAGAAGTGGGCGATGAACTGGCGACATGCCTGCGCGAGCGGCCGCCGTTCGAGATATTGGAGGCCACCAGCGGCCGGTTGAACGCCTATCTTTCCAGGCCCGAGAAGAAGAAGGTAAAGAACATTCTGAACACGCTGGGAAAGATACGCGAGCATCTCTGGGGCAAGCCATGGATGGAGACACTTGAATCCGCGCGCCAGAAGATCGACGCCATTGAAGTGGACCGCATGCGCGTCCGGCCCATTGTGAAAATCACCGGCGAGTTCTGGGCGCAAACCACCGAGGGCGACGGCAACTTCAATATGTTCCGGTTTCTTGAGCGCGAAGGCGCTCAGGTTCTGGTGGAACCCATCGCGACCTGGGTGGCATATCTGCTCTATCAGGCGAAATTCAACGCGGAGCGACGCAAGCACGTTCAGCAGTACGCCTCGCGGAAGAAGTGGGAGGCGGAATGGAATTACCGGAAAAAGGTGCTGGGATTATCCATCGGCGAGGTGATGTGGCAGTACTTCTACCATCGCGTCAATCGCAAGATGGGTGGCATCACGCATCGCCTGGCGCCTCAGCCGGAGCTCGACCAGCTTGCCAATCCGTTCTATAACCGTTATGCGCGCGGAGGCGAGGGGCATCTGGAGGTCGGCAAGAACGTGTACTACACTGTTCACCGGCTGTGCCACATGGTGCTGGCCCTGAAACCTTTCGGCTGCATGCCCTCCACGCAATCCGACGGAGCGCAATCAGCGGTAATCAATCGGTATAAAGACATGATCTTCCTTCCCATCGAGACGAGCGGCGAAGGCGAAGTGAATGCGCATAGCCGAGTGCAGATGGCTCTGGGCGAGGCGAAAGCGAAGGCGAAGCTGGAGTTTGAGGAGTGCCTGAAGAAAACCGGCAAATCGCTGGACGGAATCCGCGCCTACGTGGACGAACATCCGGAGCTGAAGCGGCCATTCTATAAGGTTCCGCACGTGGAAGGCGTCGCGGGTACGGCCGCGCAGTTCATTCTGCACGTCTCGGATCGCATGGACCGGGATGCGGGATTGTTCCGCCGCTCGCGCATCTGGCTAAAGGAAGCTGTGGCGTGAGACGCGTGGAGCAGGCTTCAGCCTGCAACGGGGACTTCAGTCCCCGTCCAGACCTGGACTGAAAGCCCAGGCTGCAGGCTAAAGCCTGCTCCACCAGGAGATCCTCATGAAAGCACAATTCAGCGTTGGACTGGATGTTGGCTCGACCACCGTGAAAGCCTGCGTGCTGGACATAGCCGCAGGCTCGGTAGTCTGGCAGGACTATCAGCGGCACGAAACCAAGCAGCCGGAAAAAGTGCGCGAATTCCTTCACCGAATGGAAGCGGAAGCCGGAATTAACGAAGGCACCACGCGCATCTTCATGACTGGCTCGGGGGGGACGACCCTGGCGGAGCGGATCGGCGCCAAGTTCGTGCAGGAAGTGACTGCGGTTTCCCTTGCGGTCGAAAAGCTTCATCCGGAAGTGTATTCGGTGATCGAGCTGGGCGGCCAGGACGCCAAGATCATCGTCTTCAAAGACGACGACGAAAGCGGGCGCAAGAAGAAGATCCCGTCGATGAACGATAAATGCGCCGGCGGCACCGGAGCCGTGATCGACAAGATCAACGCGAAGCTCAAGATTCCGACCGAAGAGCTGTCGAATCAGGGCTACAACGGCATCAAGCTGCACAAAGTCGCCGGAAAGTGCGGAGTCTTCGCGGAAACCGACATCAACGGCTTGCAGAAGGAAGGCACTCCGCCGGACCAGCTCATGGCGTCTCTGTTCGAGGCGATCGTGCTCCAAAATTTGAGCGTCCTGACGCGCGGGCATACGCTTCGCCCGCACGTGCTGCTGCTGGGCGGCCCCAACAGCTTCATCCGGGGGATGCGCGAAGCCTGGATCGCCAACATTCCGAGGATGTGGAAAGAGCGCAAAGTCGAAATACCGGAAGGCGCTAAGCCGGACGAGCTCATCAAGGTTCCACAAAACGCGCAGTATTTCGCTGCGCTAGGCGCGATCGAGTTCGGCAACGATGAGGACGACGAGGTCGGCCGCTACCTCGGAGCCGGAAAGCTCGCCCATTACATCGATTTCGGCCGCGCGGAAGAAAAAGCCGCCGCGGGAGGGCAGGGATTGGTCGCTTCGAAGTGCGAAATGGAGACGTTCGAAAGCGCTTACCGGCGCAAGAAATTCACGCCTGCCGCCTTCCAGCGCGGGCAGGTCGTGGCCGGGTTCGTCGGCGTGGATGGAGGCTCCACATCCACCAAAGCCGCGCTGGTGGACGAGGACGGAAATATTCTCTGCAAAGCCTACCAGCTCTCTAACGGCAATCCGATCGAAGACACCATGCAGATGTTCGAGAAGCTGCGCACTCAGGTGGAAGATCAGGGCGCGAAGCTCGAAGTGCTCGGCGTGGGAACCACGGGTTACGCCAAGGACATTTTGAAAGATGTTTTGCATGGCGATGTCGCGTTAGTGGAAACGGTAGCGCACACCGAATCCGCGATTCGCTTTTACGACGACCCGCACGTGATTGTGGACGTGGGCGGGCAGGACATTAAGCTGATCGTGCTGAAGAACGGCCGGGTGAAGGATTTCAAGCTGAACACGCAGTGCTCGGCCGGCAACGGGTACTTCTTGCAATCCACGGCGGAGACGTTCGCCATCCCAGTGGAGCGTTTCGCGGAAACCGCTTTTGCCGCGCAGAGCATGCCGGTGTTTGGTTACGGCTGCGCGGTGTTCATGCAATCGGACATTGTCAATTTCCAGCGCCAGGGCTGGAGGGCGGAAGAGATTCTGGCCGGTCTGGCGGCGGTGCTGCCGAAGAACGTGTTTTTGTACGTGGCCAGCATTCCGAATCTGGCGAACCTGGGAACGCGGTTCGTGTTGCAGGGCGGGACGCAAAACAACCTGGCGGTAGTGAAGGCGGAGGTGGATTTCATCCGATCAAGCTTCCGTGCCGCCGGCAAACAGCCGGAGATCATCGTGCACGAGCATTGTGGTGAATCGGGCGCGATTGGAGCGGCGGTGGAAGCGGTGCGGCTCTGGAAGAATGGCCGGCAGACGTCCTTCATCGGGCTGGACGCGGTCCGCAAAATTTCCTATCGAACCACGCGCAACGAAGACACTCGCTGCTATTTCTGTAAGAACAATTGTCTGCGGACGTTTATTGATGTAAATACGACAGGGGAAGCGCTTGAACCGCTCCCCGACGGTCGCGGCTCAGAAAAAGTTACCGAGCCGCGCGGGTTAGCAAGCGGTTGCGGATCGCACGGCGCCGAATCGCTGAAGGCCATTTCGCAGCCGCTTACGCAGATTCAGCTTTCGGTTGGCTCGACCGAAACCGTGAAGCTGCCGGAGCCGAAATTCCAAGACAAGAAGACAAAAGTCCCGCTGCGTGTGGGCGAGCAGCGAATGATCATCGCGACCTGCGAAAAAGGCACCGTGGAAGACGTCGAGGAGATGAAGGGAATTAAGGGCAACCTCGATGCGGTGAAAGCGAAGTATCCCAACCTGGTGGAATGGGCTTCGCGCGAAGCGTTCCGTTTCCGCAACGCCGAGTCCCTGGCCGATCCCATGCCGGCCGTGAAGTGGTGGGATCCGAAGAAGGCGGACGTCAAAAAGCGCATCGAGCTCATGGAGAAGCGCAAGCAGATCCGGATCGGCATGCCGCGCGTGTTCTATTTCTATTCGCACGCGCAGATCTTCAACGGATATTTCCAAGCGCTCGGAATTCCGTCGGAAAACATCGTGTATTCGGATTACACCAGCGGGGATTTGTACCGCGCAGGCGCGAGCCGCGGCGCGATCGACCCTTGCTTTCCGGCCAAGGTCGGCATTTCGCACGTGCACAATCTGCTGTTCGTCAAGGGGCTGAAGAAAAAATTGGATGTGATCTTCTACCCGATGTTCGACGTTCTTCCTACCAAGCTCGTGCAGCTTCAGGGCTCGAACGCGTGCCCCACCATTACGGCGAGCCCGGAGACCGTTAAAGCCGCGTTCACGAAAGAAACCGACGTATTCGCCGAGCACGGGACCGAATATCTGGACCCGATTGTGAACATGGCGGACCGCGGGCTGTTTGCGCGACAGATGTACGATGCGTTCCGCGATATCCTCGGGATAAGCCCCGACGAGAACGATCGCGCCGTCGGCGCGGCGTATGAGGCGCAAGAGCAGTACGAGAAAGAAATCCAGAAGAAGTCTCGCGCCGTGCTGGATGAGCTGGAGCGCGAGGACCGCATCGGACTCGTGCTTCTGGCGCGCGTTTATCATCACGATCCGGGATTGAACCACGAGATTCTGGACGAATTTCAGAAGCTCGGTTACCCGATTTTCAGCCAGAGCACGCTGCCCTACGACGAGGACATGCTGGAGCGGTTGTTCGGCGAAGAGGTTCGCAACGGTGACATCCGTTCGGCCCTGGAAATCCAAGACGTCTGGAAGAACAGCTACAGCGTGAGCACCAATCACAAGGTTTGGGCTGCGAAATTTACGGCCCGCCATCCGAACCTGGTGGCGCTGGAGATGTCGAGCTTCAAGTGCGGCCATGACGCGCCGATCTATGGAGTAATCGAGGGAATCATCGAAAAGAGCGGCACGCCGTATTTTTCGTTCAAGGATCTGGACGAAAACAAGCCTTCGGGGTCCATCAAGATCCGCGTGGAAACTATCGACTATTTCCTGCGCCGCTATCGAGAGGATGTAGTGAAGCGGCGGAAAGTCGAACGGGAAATCGACGCCGAGATCGCGGCGTTGGCCCGGCGGCTGGAAGCGAGGCAGGGAGTGGAGGAGGCGGCAGAAGCGGCCGTGGCTTGACCGGGCTGCTGGTGATGGGAGAATCCTCGCCTTGAACTTACGCGGGAGGAGATCTTCCGCGAATGTGGACGCCGAGTCAGCGGATTAGAAATTCCTATTAATGTCGCAGTGCGGGCGGGGTCTGGACCACCGGAGCCGCTGCGTCGAGAATCGCTCTTCGATCACCCCGCGGCGGGTAGATTCGTTGACAGTTGATTGTTTGCTTTACTTTCTTTGCCTCGCTGCCTTTGAGCACTACATGCCGATTCCAGCCTTCGGTATAGACGGCGCCCCACGCGCCTAGGTCTAGCACGGTTACATACCATTCGATGCGGAGCGGCAGCATCGGCTCCCCGAGCAGATCGCAAACGACATTATGCCCCGCAAAGCGGCCCATCGGCCGTGCGTGCTGGCAGGACATGACCGATGAATGTACGCCATCCACCAGCAGCCATGCGGCGTCGCCGGCGGCGAATTCGGACTGCCGCCCTTTCACTTTCAGATATTCATCGACCGGCACGCGGCCGAAATGGTCTTGCAAGACCTGAAAGCGCGCGCACAAGGGATGCGCTCGCATGCCGCCGCACCAGACAATTGTGCCGGCGTCGATCCTCTCGCCGGTTGCGAGGGTGGCGCCCTCGGCGTCCACAGAGCTCAGCGTGATACCGGGGCGCGACTCAATGCGCAGGCTGGCGAGCGCCTCATCGATGACCTTGCGGGCCTCCTGACCCATGTCGGACCCGATCCACGGCGCCCGGTCTGCAAGAATCACGCGCCCGTTGCTCAGCGCCGCGATGCGGCTGGTCATTTCCGTGGCGACCTCGATGCCTGTGAGGCCGGCTCCGACCACCAGCACGGTGCTGCCGCCACGCGTTGCAGGCCGGGATGGCAAAGCGGCGAGGTGATCCCGAAGGCGGCCGGCGCCATCATATGTATCGACATCGAACGCATGCTCGCCGAGCCCGGGCAACAAAGGCCTGTCGAGCCCGCTGCCCAGCGCGAAGACCAGCCGGTCGTAGCCGATCGGCTCCGCGAAGCCT
>DASQJB010000456.1:0-3598 GCA_035631295.1 Bryobacteraceae bacterium
TTCTTCATGGCCGGCGTGGCGCGGCAACTCTTCGTTCCGCTATCGCTCGCCGTCAGCTTCTCGATGATCGCGTCTTATCTGCTTTCGAGCAGCCTGGTTCCTGTTTTCTCCACCTGGCTCATGCGAGAAACGCATCGCGGCGAAGAGCATGAGGGATTTTTCGGGAGGTTTCGGGGATTCTACGAACGCTATCTGAATGCGGCGCTGCGGTTCCGCTGGCCGTTGGTGCTGGTGCATCTGGCGGCAATCGTAGCGATCTTTTATGTGCTATTGCCGCGCATGGGGACGGAACTGTTTCCGGATGCGAACGCGGCGCTGCTGCGCTTGCGGCTGCGCGCGCCGGCCGGCACGCGCATCGAGCAGACGGAGCGCATTGTCCTACGGGCGCTTGGGGTGATTCAACGGGACGCGGGCAAGGACAACGTGGAAATCACCAGCGACTTTATGGGCGTCGTGCCGTCAAGCTATCCGGTGGATCTGATTCATCTGTTCACCAGCGGTCCGCAGGAGGCGATCATACAAGTGGCGCTGAAACCGGACACGCCGCGCGGAGAAGCGTTGCGTGAAAGAATCCGGGAAGATTTACGGCGCGAATTGCCGGCGTGCCAGGTTTCTTTTGAGGCCGCGGACATCGTTTCGCAGGTGATGAGCTTCGGATCGCCCACGCCCATCGAAGTAGCGGTGCAGGGCGCCAGCCTCGCCAACGATTACCAATACGCCCAAAAGATCCAAACCCAACTGGCCAAGCTCGACTTTATCCGCGATCTTCAATTCGCCCAGGAAAACAATTATCCGACACTCGATATAAATGTCGACCGCGATCGCGCCGGCCAATTCGGGCTGACCATGGCGGACGTGGTCCGCTCCGTCGTGCCCGCTACTTCTTCTTCTCGCTTCACAGAGCCAAACTACTGGCGCGATTCCAATTCCGGCAATGCCTTTCAGATTCAGGTGGAGCTGCCGCAAAACCGGATCCAGAGCATCGATCAGATGGCTGTCCTGCCGGTCATGCCGCAGGGGAGTCCGAAACCGCTTCTGGAAGATATCGCCAACTTGAAACCTGGCGCAATGCCTGGACTGATCGAGCGCTTCAACGGGCAGCACATCGTCAGCCTTACGGCCAATCTTCACGGAATCACGCTGGGCGAAGCGGCGGAGAAGCTAAATCGCGCGCTGGCTGGCGCGGGAACGCCTCCGGCGGGGACCAAAGTGGTGATGAAGGGCCAGATTCCGCCAATGCAGGATACGATCTTCGGCCTGCGAACGGGGCTCTTGCTGGCGGTAGTAGTGATCTTCCTGCTGCTTTCGGCGAATTTCCAGTCCATGACGCTCGCGCTTTCGATTGTGCTCACGATCCCGGCCGTTCTCTGCGGAGTTCTGCTCATGCTCTGGGCGACAGGGACGACTCTCAATATCCAATCCTTCATGGGAGCGATCATGGCGATTGGGATCGCCGTGGCGAATTCGATTTTATTGGTCACGTTCGCCGAGCGCGCGCGGCGAGAGCATGGGCCCGCTATCGATGCGGCTCGCGAGGGCGCCGGCAGCCGTCTCCGCGCCATTCTGATGACCGCGGCGGCGATGATTTTCGGAATGCTGCCGATGGCCATCGGTTTCGGCGAGGGCGGGTCGCAGGCCGCGTCGCTGGGACGCGCGGTCATCGGCGGCCTGATCGTTTCCACCTACGCAACGCTGACCATTCTCCCCTCGATCTACGCTATTTTCCAGCGGAATGCCTCTGTGTTTTCTCCGTCGCTCAATCCTACGGATCCGGCGAGCCGGTACTATGATGCGCGCTGACGCTCTGCTTCTGCTCATGCTGGGCGTCGCGGCGCCCAGCGTCGCGCAGAGCGCCGACCTCGTTCCCGTTGTCGCCAAACCCATTGCGCGCAGCGTTGAGCTGCCCGGCGAGATCCATCCTTTTCTCACCGTCTCTCTTCACGCGAAGATTTCCGGTTACGTCGATCGCATTCTAGTGGATCGGGGGAGCGTCGTCGACCAAGGACAGCTCTTGGTCGAGCTGAGCGCGCCGGAGCTGGCCGCCCGAATTGCGGAAGCCGAAGCGAAGGCGCAACAAAGCGAATCCGATCGCCTTCAGGCCGAGGCGCAGCTCGCCGCGGCTCAGAGCACCTATGAGCGGCTGAAGAAAGCCGAGGAAACGCCAGGTGCGGTCGCGGGCAACGAGCTGATCCAGGCGCAAAAGCAAGTGGAAGCGGCCGAATCGGCGGTCCGTTCGCGGGAGCAGGCCCGTCAGGCGGCCGCGGCAGCCGTCAAAGCGGAGAAGGATCTTCAAGCCTATCTCCGGATCACCGCTCCCTTCGACGGCGTGGTGACCGAACGATTGGTTCATCCTGGCGCGCTCGCGGGGACAACCGATCCCGCGCTGCTGGTGCTCCAGCAGATTTCGAAACTCAGACTCGTGGTCGCTGTTCCGGAGGAGTATGCCGGGGGCATCGTGCAGGGAGCGAAGGTCGCGTTTCACGTCCCCGCCTATCCGGAGCGGACATACTGGGGAACAGTTGCGCGAGTCGCTCATGCGCTCGATCCAGCGACGCGATCCATGCCGGTCGAGCTGGATGTCGATAATCCGGACCGCTCGCTGGCGCCGGGAATGTATCCGTCGGTCAAGTGGCCCGTTCGGCAATCGCGGCCCGGGCTGTTCGTCCCACGGACTGGCGTGGTCACTACTACGGAACGCACGTTTATAGTCCGCGATCAAAACGGCCGCGCGGAGTGGGTGGACGTCCGCAAGGGCGTGGCGGAGGGCGATCTGATCGAGGTCTTCGGAGATTTGAAAGCCGGAGACCGGGTAGTGCGCCGCGCAACGGATGAGCTGCGGGAAGGGACTCCATTCGGAACGAAGTGACGCGCCTCGACCATGCAGCGCGCCGTTACCTGACGGCCGCGTCAAAACCAGGAGGGCGGGCTTCAGCCTGCGGGACTTCATCGGTCCCGCTGCCGATCGGCGGACTGAAGAAGTCCGCCGCAGGCTGAAGCCCGCACACAAGCGAATGAAGTTTTCATGGGTTCGGTGGGCCAGAGGCTCATACGAGATACGTCAACGCCACCGCCGCGATATAACGCCTTTGGGCGGCAACCGCTTCTCCCACTTCGCATTCCATGCCGCTTTATGCCAGGGGGATGTTCCTCCAGGGCGTTCCAATCCAGCACCGCCCCTGGCCGCCGTTTCACCTGCGCGAATTTCGAAGGCTTGCGCTTCACCACCAGTTCATACTCGCGGCCTTTGTAGGTGATGATTACGTTTTTGCCACGATTGCCTAGCCTCCAGCGCATCGAAGAGCTTCGCCCGGAATTGAGATGCTGGAAGCTTCATAGAACGAGTGTAAATCAGCTCCACAGCCGAACTCTCCGCAACCGAAGCGCATTCCCGATGACGGAAACGGAGCTGAAGCTCATGGCAGCCGCGGCGATCATGGGGCTCAAAAGCAGGCCGAAGGATGGGTACAGAACGCCCGCGGCGATGGGCACGCCCAATGCGTTGTAGACAAATGCGAAGAACAGGTTCTGTTTGATGTTCTTCATCGTGGCGCGGCTTAACAGGCGCGCCCGGACGATGCCGCGCAAATCACCCTTAACC
>DASQJB010000457.1:0-2824 GCA_035631295.1 Bryobacteraceae bacterium
CAACCGCAATGGAAATGACGATGTGCTTGGGCTTCATGAGGTAGCGTCCCAAAAATCGAGATATTTGCATTATGAAAGTATCTGCGCCCACGTGTCAAGCTATTTGCGATTGACAGATGCGCAGGTATATTCCATAATGCAACTATTGCCGATACGAAATGTAGTCGCGCCTTGGCGGACGCGCTCCTCGCTCGACCAGCAATCGAGCCGGCTGCTAGGCTACTTCGATACGCTGTTCCACCGCCTGATGCTCACGCGCCCAAGCAGCGAAGAAGAACCCGCGCCGGAAATGTCGCGCGAGGAAATGCGGACTTTCGCCGTTCTTGGCGCTTATGGACGCGTTACGATGACCAGCCTGGCCGATCGATTGAACATTCCGCTTAGCACCGCGACACATACGATCGACCGGCTGGTAGGGAAATCGCTCGTCATCCGGACCCGATCCGAGGAAGACCGCCGCATCGTTCTGGTGGAGGTCAGCGATTTGGGCCAAAAGCTACGAGCGAGTTTTGGAGCCAAGAAACTGGTGATGGCGCGAAGCTGGCTCGAGCCTTTGAGTCCCGGAGAGCGCGAGATTTTCCTGGAGCTGATGGCGAAAATAACTGAGCGGGCGAAACCCAATGCGGAGGCTGGAAACCGGTCATGATCCGTGTAGCGAACCTGGTGAAAAAATACGGCGACTTCACCGCCGTCAACGATATCTCCTTCGATGTCGCCGAAGGCGAAATCTTTGCCTTCCTCGGGCCGAACGGCGCGGGCAAAACCACTACCATCAAAATTCTCACCACTCTGCTCAAGCCCACCAGCGGCCAGGTGGAGCTGGATGGCCTGAACCCCGCCGTCGAACACAACGAAGCGCGAAAGCGCTTCGGCATCGTGTTTCAAGATCCCAGCCTGGACGAGGAACTGACCGCTTACGAGAACATGGATTTTCACGGCGTCCTGTACAAGGTTCCGGCCAAGATCCGGGCGAAGCGCATCGAGCAGCTCCTTACGCTGTTCGAGTTGTGGGAACGCCGAAACGATCAGGTAAAGCAATTCTCCGGCGGCATGAAGAGGCGCCTGGAGATCGCGCGGGGATTGCTCCACACGCCCAAGATCGTGTTCTTGGACGAGCCGACCCTCGGTCTCGATCCGCAAACGCGCAATCAGCTCTGGACGCACGTCAAGAAGCTGAACGGCGAAGAGCGCGTCACGGTTTTCATGACCACGCACTACATGGAAGAAGCAGAGCGCGTGGCCCACCGCATCGCCATCATCGATCACGGTAAGATCGTGGCCCAGGGATCGGCCGAGCAGCTCAAGGCGCAAACCGGCGCTGAAACGCTCGAGCAGGCGTTCCTGGCTCTGACCGGCTCGACCATACGTCAAGAGGACGCCAGCGCCCTGGATCAAATGCGCAACATGGCGAGAATGTTCCGTGGGAGGAGACGATGAACGTCATCTACATTCTTTGGCTGCGGCAGATCAAGCGCTACCTCCGCTCCAAGCCGCGCATTATCGCTTCCTTGGGCCAGCCGCTGCTGTTTTTGATCGCCCTCGGCTTTGGATTCGGTCCTATCTTTCAGCGGGCCGGGCAGGGGAATTACATTCAGTTTCTTGCGCCCGGCGTCATCGGCATGACCATCCTGTTTACGGCGATCTTCTCAGGCATCGAACTAATCTGGGACCGCCAATTCGGATTTCTTAAGGAAACGCTCGTAGCTCCCGTGCCAAGAATCGTCATCATGATCGGCCGGACCATCGGCGGCGCGACCGTTGCGCTGATCCAAGGCTTCATCGTGGTTCTGATCTGCCTGGCCGCGGGTTTCCGCGTCACCAATTTCAGCGCGCTGCCGTGGGCCATCCTGTTCATGATTCTGATCGCGGTCATGTTCACGGCGCTGGGAACCGCGATCGCTTCCGTACTATCGGATTTCCAGGGCTTCCAGTTGGTGATGAATTTCCTGGTGATGCCCATCTTCTTTCTCTCGGGCGCGCTTTTCCCGCTGACGAACCTGCCCAAGCTGCTGGACTTGGCCACCACCATCGACCCGCTTTCCTACGGCGTGGACGGCTTACGTAGTGCGCTTGTCGGCATCGGGCACTTCGGCATGCCTCTGGACGTGCTGGTGTTGTGCGTCATTGGAGCAGCGCTGCTGGGCGCGGGCGGGTACCTGTTCTCGAAGATCCAGCTCTGACCGCTCGGTTGAAGATGCGGATTCTGGGGCAAGAAGCGGCCTGAGTAGGAGGCCGCCGCAGGCCACGGGCCTGCCCCACAGAGCAGCAGAGCCGCAGCCAAACCGTCGGGGCCAGTCTGGTCCGAGGCGTCGAGGACGAGTCTCGACGCGGCAGGCAAGAGTGCCTGCGCCACGAAATCGTTCGCGGCGGCAGCTCTGTTAGCCGATCATATCGGCAACTGCAACCCGCCTAGCGAGTCGCCGCCACGATGTTCGAAGGACCGCTCTGTCCTCCGCCGCGAAGGGCCACGGTGACGAAGCACAAATAGACCACATTCTTCGCGGCAACGGCGTCGCAGAACTGGAATGCGCCGTCGCACAGGGGAGCCCCAGGCGAAAATGTTCCGATCCGTACAGGCGGATTGGAGGGCGAGAGAGCGCAGGGGGTCGCCAGCGCGGTTCCACTGGGACACTCCGCTCTCCATACCTGGAACTGATCGGGATTTCCGGCGTTCGGGACGTTGAAATTCAAATCGATGTGCTCGTTGACCACGGCTGCGGCGAGGCTGTTGGGGGCCGGCGGGATGGCGATAGCGGTCTCGAAGTCCAATTCCCCGCCCAAGTCGCCGCTGGAGCCCAAGTCGCCGCTGGAGCCCAAATCCCCG
>DASQJB010000458.1:0-3655 GCA_035631295.1 Bryobacteraceae bacterium
TGGCGTTGATGACGTTGAACACCTGCACCTCGGCCGAGAGCGTCATGTTTTCGCGCGGACGGAACACACGCCGGAGGCCGAGGTCGAGTTGATTCAATTGCGGCGTGAGACGGGCACCCGGGGCTACCAGCGGGATCACCTCCGAGCCTTGCTTCAGGCCGGGGTCCACTAGCCCACCTGGGTTGGGACAGTTGCAGTCGGCCGGGTACCTGGTCGTCGACGTGACGTTCCAATTTACGACGTACAGGCCACTCGTTTGGCCGGCGAAATACGCGCCCGGTGAGTACACCATGGTGGTGTTGTTATATGCGATGTTCGTGCCAAAGGTCGTGCTGTTGACCGGGCTGCTGTAAAGCGACCCACTCAATTCGAAGCCCCACTTCAGGGGCAGGTTCCCCGTGATCTTAAAGTCATTCCGGTACGGTATCCCCGGGACCGCGCCCAGGTCCTGATAGAGACTGCCAGTCCAGTCGCAGAAACGCAGGGAGTTTGGGTCGTTATAGAGGTTTGCGCCGGCTGTCATGTCGCAGTCCCGGTCCACCTGCCGCTCTATGGTCCATCCACCATACAAGAAAGCGCCATGCGGCAGGCGCGCGGTTACGGACGTCTCAAAACCGTTGTAGGTGTTAGAGCGCAAACTTTGGGGGGCGTTGGTCTGATGCACTGCGGGCGTCAAACCGAAATAGGAGGGCTGCAAGTTGAAGAGCGTTAGCGGCGTTCCGTCCAAGGGATTGGTGATTTGGTACGGCGCCCAAGCCGAAGGAGGCACGGCATAGTTCAAGCTGAGCATCTGCTGATAATCCGCGCGCCGGTTCCAATTGAAGTTCAACGTCACACCGCGCCAGAGCTCCCGCTGGACGCCGGCGCTGTATTGCAGGTTGTACTCACGATTGAAGTTGGGGTCCAAATGCCGGTTCTGGAGGATGCCAAAGGAAGGATTGGGGTTGGGACCTAGATCTCCTTGACCAAACCCGGCGCCCTGAGGGTAGCAGGCCGGCGCGCAAGCCGTCTTGGGAGCGTTTACCCAGGGGATGTTCACGGTGGTCAGGAACATCGGGTTGAAGTTGTTCAGAACAGAGGTGACGACAGGCGCGTTGTATTTGCCGAAGCCAGCCTTTATCGCCGTCTTGTGGTTGCCGAACAAATCGTAGACGACGCCGAACCGCGGAGCCCAGTTCTTGAAGCACCCCAAGCCTCGCACCGTGCTGCAATCCACCTGGGCGAAGCTGCGCGCGGGGACAAAGCGCCCCGCGGGCGCGCTCTCCGGATCGATCTGAGCCGACAAATACTCAAACCTCAAACCAGCCGTAACCGAAAGACGCTTGTAGCGCCAGGTATCCATGGCGTAGATCGCGAGGTCCGCATTCAGCCGTGGCTTAGAGACGGTCGGAGTATTGTATGCCGTCACATCGAGCGGCACTCCATTTGTGTAGCGGTAGTAGGCGTCTCCGTTTGCGACGTTGTTGACGAATGCTGGACCATAACTGTCCTGGAAGCCGAATTTGATGGTGTGCGAACCCGTTACGTAGGCTCCCGATGCACTCCAGGCGTACCGGTCATATTTGTTGTAACTATTGGTGGCTCCCGCTACGCTGCGCGTGAGCAACGCCACATCCAGTTGCGATGCGTTGGCATACCATCCCGCGGTAAACGGATTCTTCTGCACCCCCGGCTGATAGAGGACATTGAAGTCCTCCTTGTTGAGCGAGAACCCGCCTTGGACTAGCAATCTGGGCGTAACCGTGCTGGTCCACTTGCCCTGGAGGATGTAGTACATCACCGGATCGCGCTTGAGCGACGACACGTCCGGGTTGGTGGCGTTGTATGGCGACATTCCCGCGCCGAGGCCGAACAAGCTGGAAACGATATCGGCCGAGATTGTTTTCCACACCCGCTGAAACGTGCCGGAGAACTTGTTCCTCGGACTGACCTGCCAAGTGAGCCGCCCGGTTCCGGTATAGAGCAGGTCGTGCTCGATTCCCGGGCGGCCGTCCGAAAAAAACGAGCCCGACGACTGAAGGTCGCTGACCTGTTTGCGCCCCGTCACAAGAAACCAGAGCTTGTCTCTTTTGATGGGCCCACCCACAGAGCCGTCGAAATCCTCGATTTTGTGAACCGTGAATTGGCCCGAGACGCCGCGTTGGATCAGGTTCTGGTCGATGTTCGAGCCAACAAAGCTCGAGTGAACCCAGCCCAGGAATAAATCGCCGTGGAACTGATTGCCGCCATCCTTGGGCACCATGTTGGTATAAACACCCCCGCCGGATACCTCCGCCGTTACGTTGCTCGTTTGATAGGTTGTCTCTTGAACAATGGCGTTGTCGATGTAGTTCTGTGCTCGGCCATCGCCGATGGTGGAGTTGATGAGCATGCCGTCCAGCAGATAGGTGGCTTCAAAGGCTTGATTTCCGTGGGTGGTAATGTAAGTCTGCTGAACCTGCATGGACCCGGCCACGTCCGGTGTGTTCAAGTGGATGCCGGGCACGTAGGAACCTAGAGACTGCATGTTCCTTGCGCTCGGAATGGCATCCATATCGGAACGCGACAAGACCGCGGGGTGCGCGACATTATCGACATCGACCGTCGCCACTCTGGATTCGACCGTCACCGACTCCCCGACTGAGCCTATCTTCATTTCCGCGTCGACGGGCACAGTCACGTTAGCCGGTATCTCGATTTGCTGCCTTACGGTTGCGAAACCCTCCACCGTGAAGGTAATCGTGTATTGCCCGGGCCGAACGTCGACAATGGTATAGCGTCCATCCAAGGCAGTGGTGGCGGTTCGCGATCGTTCGATAAGCGCCTCGCTGGCCGCCTCGACTCGCACGCCCGCCATAACGGCGCCGCTTGTATCCCTGGCTACTCCGGTGATGGTGCTCTGCGCTGTCACTAGTGGCGATAGCAACGCCAGCAGCGCGAAACCGCCGCAAATTCTCCCCGCAAACCCTGTTTTACTCATCCCCGCCTCCTTTGATGCCTTATGAAGCCGGAAAAAAAGGAGCGACAAAAACCTGAAGAACTTATACATCCCCGGTCCCCGAGGGTCAAGCGCCCGGAAGGTGCGGCAACCGGTGGCTCGCAACGGGGCTTGCACCGTATTCCGCAAATACTCCTGTGGTTCGCACGCTTTCCCGGCGTGTCCGCGCCGCGCGGATCGAGAATCCCCGAGATCACCGGCACGGCCCGGCCCAGATTGAAAGCCGAATCGGATCCAAGGTCCTCAACTATTCGGATCCGAACATCAGGAAAAAAAGGGAGTAGTAGCGCCGGCTCCGGCAAGCGAACGTTCCATCCTTCAGCCTGGCGTTCTGGCTTGACGCGCACTCCGACAGTGCGCTTGCGCCTCAAAGTAACGCCAAGGCTTCTCAGGAGCGTGTTGAAAGACTCTCACGAAGCCGCGCCTGCAACAACGATTTATCCCACTCAGGTTCTCTGGAGCAGCTCGCGAGCTACCCTTTCATCAGTGGATCGGGTCTAGAGATCAGCATGAAAACGGCGAGCCACGCTCAGTCCAAATCGCGTTCAAGGCCAATTACACCTGGTCGAAGGTGATTGATTTGAACTCGGCCATCCTCGCGCCTTCCGGCGAGAATGAGCCGGCAGACGTTTTTAGTCCCTACGATCTGTTTCTGAACCGGGGTCCGGCGTCCTTCAG
>DASQJB010000459.1:0-3129 GCA_035631295.1 Bryobacteraceae bacterium
AGGCCCGCAAAGCGAAATGGCAAGGGACGGTGTTACTTTCGCTCGTCGTGGATGAGAACGGCAAGGCGGTGAGCATTAAGGTTACGAAGCCGTTGGGCTTGGGTCTGGACCAGAAGGCCATCGAAGCCGTGGAGAAGTGGCGCTTCAAGCCTGGCATGAAAGACGGTAAGGCGGTTCCTGTAATTGCGTCCGTCGAAGTAAACTTCCGGCTGTTGTAAAACCATCGCACATCGAGCAGCACAAGGCATTTGATACGCTAAGTGCGCCATGACTTTACGACCTGTAGTGTTGCTCATCCTGGTGGCCTGCGACGGAGGCGCGCGAGCTCAATCGTTGTTGAGCGCCGCTCTGCGATCCAAGGTCGATCAGGCCGCGCAGGCCGTGTTGGCTGAAACTGGAGCGCCGAGCGCGTCCATTGCCATCGTGACGGATGGGCGAATCGCATTCCTGCAGGCTCACGGTAACGCGAGGTTGGAACCACGAGTAGCCGCGACTCCAGAGATGCGATACAGCATTGGGTCGATCAGCAAGCAGTTCACGGCGGCGGCAATTCTCATGCTCGCGGAGCGGGGAAAGTTATCCCTGGACGATCCGGTTTCGCGATTCCTTCCGAGCCTGACGCGCGCGAAGGAAGTCACCATTCGGCAACTCCTCTCGCACACCTCGGGCTTCCAGGATTATTGGCCGCAAGATTATGTGCCGCCTCTCATGCTCCAGCCGATTGCGGCGCGGACGATTTTGGAACTCTGGGCGCGCAAGCCGCTCGATTTCGATCCAGGAACAAAGTGGCAATACAGCAATACCAACTACGTGATCGCAGGGTTGATCGCGGAGAAAGCCAGCGGAATGCCGCTGTTCCAATTCCTCCGCGAGAAGATATTTACGCCACTCGGCATGCTGAACGTGACGGATTCCGACCAGGAAAAACTTGGCGAGGCAGATCCGACAGGTTACATGCGCTACGCCTTGGGGCCACTGCGGGCCGCTCCGAAAGAGGGTAAGGGATGGCTTTTCGCCGCGGGCGAGTTGGCAATGCCGGCTGCAGATTTGGCGAAGTGGGATATCAGCCTAATGGAAGAGAAGCTGATGAAGCCGGCTTCATACGGTCAATTGGAGACTGAAGTGCGCCTTAAGAATGGTCTCGGCGCCAGATATGGGCTAGGGATCGGTGTGTTTCCCGATGGCGGGCGGCGCGCGCTGGAGCATGACGGCGAAGTTTCGGGCTTCACGGCACAAAACAATGTCTTCCCCGATGAGCGCGCGGCCATCGTCGTGTTGACGAATCAGGACGCGTCGCGCGCGTCTGGAGAGATCGCGAACAGGATCGCATCGCTCCTGTTCTTCTCTGCGGACCAGGCGACTGCGGCCAAACTCGAAACGGCGCGAAAAATCTTTGATGGGCTGCAACACGGAATGATCGATCGCAAGCTCTTCACCGCAAATGCGAACAGTTATTTCAGCGATGACGCGCTCCAGGATTTTGCGAGCAGTCTGGGACCGCTCGGTTCCCCGCAAGAGTTTACTCAGACTTCGAGAAGTCTGCGAGGCGGTATGACGGGGCGGGTGTATTCGGTAAAATTCGCGTCGAAGTCGCTCCGAATTTGGACGTTCGAGATGCCGGATGGAGAGTTCGAACAATACCAGATCGCTCCGCAATAACCACGCCAAGCCTCACTGGTTCAAAAGTGGAATGTCCTTCACTGCGGGAGGCGCCGGGACGCTGGCGAGGAAAGCGTGGATGTCGGTGAGCTCCGCGTCCTTCACGACCTTATCCGTAAACGGCGGCATGCTGCCGGAGGGGTGGCGGACATAAGCAATCAAGGCGGCCAGGGCGATGGGGCGGGGCGCAAGCCTGGCGCCGGCCGCGCCGCCTTGGCCTTGATAGCCGTGGCAGGTGTAGCAGCCGAATTTAACAAACAACTTCTTGCCGTTTTCCGCATTTCCGGCCGGCGTGCCCTTGGGAGCCTGGGCCGTCAACACGGCCACGAAGGATAGAAAAACCAGAAATCGCATCATGGATCACCTCGGCTGTGTCACCACGTCGATCAGATACGGGTCGCCACGTTTCACTACTTGAATCCCGCGGCGGATGGCGGCGGCCAGATCCTTCGGATCCGAGATCGGACCCTCGGCCTGTACTCCCATGCTCTGCGCGAGCTTCGCGTAGTCGATATTGGGGTTTTCGATCGCCGTGCCGATTTTGCATTTGTCGATATCGACGCCCCGGTTATGCTGATTGGCTACACGCTGCAACTGCATGATCTCCTGATGGTAGGCGCGGTTGTTGTGCATCACCGTCAGCAGCGGAATGCGATGGTGCGCCGAAGTCCACAACACCCCGTTGGCCATCATCAGATCGCCATCGCTTTGAATGGAGACGCTGAGCCGGCCGTGTTTCTTGTTGGCAAAGGCTGCGCCTAACGCAGCGGGCGCAAGATAGCCGACCCCTTCGCCGCCCGCGCCGCCCAGGAAATGATAGTGCTTGTTCATGTCCCACAATCGCAAGGGCCAGTTGCTCACCCAAAACGTGTCGGACACAAGAGACCAATCCTCGTTCTTGATCTGCGCCCACAATTCCGCCGAAAGGCGGGCCGTGCTGACAGGGCTCGCATCCCAACCGTAAGACGCGGCCGCGCGAGCTTGGTCGAGAGCCTGGCGGCTCGCCTCGGCGAGCTTTGCGCCGCGCGCCTGAGACGCCCGCTTGCGGTCGTCCGTTAGCAGGCGCTTTACCGCGTCGATTAACGCCGGAAGCGTCGCCTCCGCGTCGGCCGGAATGGAGAGATCCACATCTTGGTAGCGCTGGAAGTTCTGATAGTTGCTCTTGTAAAACAGATCGCTCGAGCTGATGCTGACCAGCTTTACGCCGGGCTTGGTGATTGTTCGCGGAATTACGCGGACCTGGCCGCCCAGCGCGTGAACCACGCCGTAAAAATCGTAGACTTCCAGTCCCACGATCAGATCCGCGTCGGCAACGGCTTGGCGCGCGCGCTGAGTCTGATTCAGCGGATGGCGCCCAGGGAAGTTCATGCGGCGCTGCTGATCGATCACGCCGGCTTGCAGGGTCTCGGCGAGCTCGATCAATAGTCTCAATCCCTCCGGCGTGCGGGCCGAGCGGCTAGCTACAAACAG
>DASQJB010000460.1:0-2866 GCA_035631295.1 Bryobacteraceae bacterium
AGCAGCGGCAAATTGCTCGTGGCGGCGGCGGAGGCGTTTCGCCAAGCCGGATTCCTCGCGTTTCGCGGCGACTTGCCTTTCCGGCAAGAGCGCCGGACGGGGCCGCCCCGCGGCAATTCGCAAAAGGATCGCGACGGCCTCCGGCGCGCGGCGGAGGAGTTGAAAGCGCTCGCGGCGGGCGGGCGATTTTGCCTCGGCGGACAATCCTATGGCGGGCGCCAATGCACGATGCTGGCGGCGGAGGATTCCGAGGTCGCCGACGCGCTGCTGCTTTTGTCGTATCCTCTGCATCCTCCAGGCAACCCGGCGAAACCGCGAACCGAGCATTTTCCGGCGCTGCGCACGCCGGCTTTGTTCGTGCATGGTTTGCGCGACCCTTTCGGCAGTCTCGAAGAGATGCAGGCGGCGCTACCGGTGATCCCCGCTCGAACCAAATTGATTCCCGTAGCCAAAGCGGGACACAGCCTTCCGGAATCGATTGCTTCTTCGCTGCCCGAATGGCTTTCGGCGATCATGGACTTTTGATGTTGCCCGCGCCGACGAATGAGCTGAAAGACAGGATCGAACAGGTCGAAGATCGCATTCAAAGCGCGGCAAGCCGCGCCGGACGCGCGCGCTCGGAAATTACGGTGGTGGCCGTCACCAAGAAATTCCCGGCCGCCGTTGTTCGCGAAGCCTACGAGCTCGGGCTGCGCGTGTTTGGCGAAAACTACGTTCAAGAGTTTGAGGCGAAGAGCGCGGAACTCCAAGGCCTCGCGGGCGCGCAATTTCATCTCATCGGGCATCTGCAATCGAACAAGGCGCGGCTGGCCGTGGATTTGTTCCAAGCCATCGAAACGGTAGACTCCGAGAAGCTGGCGAAGCGATTGGACGCTTGCGGCAAGCCTCTCGAGGTGATGATCGAGGTGAAGCTTTCCGAGGAAGAAACAAAGGCCGGCGCGGCTGCGGACACTCTTCCGGCCCTCATTGGGGCGATCCAGGCTTGTCCGAACTTGCGCCTTACCGGCCTGATGACCATGCCTCCGTGGAACGAGAACGCGGAGGTCACCCGGCCTTATTTCCGCCGCTTGGCCGAGCTTGGGCGGGAGCACGGGCTGCCGAGGCTGTCCATGGGCATGTCGCACGATTTCGAGGCGGCCATCGAAGAGGGCGCGACGCACATACGTGTGGGCACGGCTCTGTTTGGGCCGCGCCGAAAAGGAGAATGACGCCAGCAAGAGTGACGGTGGCCTCATTCGCGCCCGCGCCAGGCTCCGCGACGGGCGTGGCGGACTACGCAGCTGCTATCGAAACTGCGCTGCGCCGTTTTGGCGACGTAGCGCCGGACTCCCGAGACGCGGACGTCGCGCTATATCACATCGGCAACAATCGTCTGCACGAGGAGATTTATCGCCGGGCTTTGGCCCGCCCCGGAGTCGTCGTGCTTCACGACGCGGTCTTGCAGCATTTTTTTCTGGGCGCGTTCAGCCATGAGCAATACGTGGAGGAATTCGTCCACAACTACGGCGAATGGAATCGCGGGCTGGCCGAGGACCTGTGGAAAAACCGCGCCCGTTCGGCGGCTGACCCGCGCTATTTCGATTACCCCATGCTGAAGCGGCTCGCCTGCGCCTCGCGGGCGATTGTGGTTCACAATCCCGCCGCGGCGCGGCTGGTGCGCGAGCATCACCCTGGCGCGCGCGTATTCGAAATTCCGCATTTTTTCACGCCGCCTTCGGTTCCCGACCCGATCGAGACTCTGCGCTTTCGCCGAAAGCTAGGCCTCGGCCAGAGGACACTGCTGGTGGGCGTCTTCGGGCACTTGCGGGAATCGAAGCGCCTGCCCGTGGTTCTTCGGGCGATGAAGTGCGTCTGGGCGAGCGGCGCGGACGCGAGACTGCTGGTGCAAGGCTCGTTCGCGTCGTCCGACCTGGAACGTGCCTTGTCGCCGGAGATCGAGCGCGATCCGCGCATCCTGCGCGTGGAATTCCTGGAACGGGCGGACTTTTTGAAATGGGCCGCCGCCACCGACGTTTGCGTCAATCTGCGTTTTCCCACCGCCGCGGAGACCTCCGGCATCGCGGTGGCGATGATGGGAGTCGGCAAAGCAGTGGTCTTCACGTCAGGAAAAGAAATCGCGCGTATTCCCGAAGACGCGTGCTTGCGTGTGGACCTCGGCCCAGCGGAAGAAGAGATGCTGTCGGATAATTTGCGATGGCTTGCCGCGGACAGGGAAGCAGCGATTGAAATCGGCCGCCGCGCCGCCGCTTATATCCAGCGGGAACATGCGCTAGAGCGGGTGGCCGCGCGGTACTGGGAAATCATCGCGGCCCTATAGCTCTTGCTGAGATCCGCCGATGGAATCGACAAGATTGCGCCATGTTGAAGTGCTCTTTAGGACAAATCGAACTTTGGCCGCATGCTAGACTACTTCGCGGTGCAAAATAGCGCATCTGTGGAAGCTGATGGTGCTGTTCCACCATTGGAAACGGTTCGATCCCATCGGATTCTGCCCTCGGTCCGTCGATGGGCACCGGGTGGAGGTGCTTATGCGACACATGGGACCAGGTGCTTTCCGATATTGATCAAGTTATCCGCGATCACTCCCAGACCGACCCAGCGCTGCATTCCGTTCAGGCCGTGATATCGGCAGCGCGCCAATCCATGGCGGCGTTTGACCGTGCTGATTCGCCCCTCGCATCCTGTGCGCCAGCGCTGACTTTTCTTGAACCACCGTCTTCTTTGCAGTTTGAGTCGTGGTTCGCTTTTCGTTGTGCGGTTCGGAATAGACACATACTTCACACCTAGAGTTTGGGCAGCTTCTTCATTGGATCGCGAGTAATAACCCGCATCCGCGGCGACCAGCCTCGGCATGCGGCCCAGTTTG
>DASQJB010000461.1:0-3847 GCA_035631295.1 Bryobacteraceae bacterium
AAGCAAGTCATCTATTGCCAGGCGGAAGACAAGCCCATTCCGCGGAGCGAAATCGTCAAAGGCTATGAGTACGAAAAAGACCGCTACGTCGTGATCGAGGATGAAGAGGTCAAGAAAGTGGCTCCGCAGACGGCCAAGGTAATGGAGATTGTCGAGTTCGTCAAAGCGGAGCAGGTGGATCCCATATACCTGGAAACCTCCTACTACATGGCTCCGGACGAGGCCGGCGAGCGTCCCTACGCCCTCTTGTTTGAGGCGCTTCGGGAAACCGGGTATTATGGCGTGGCGAAAATCGCGATGCACAACCGTGAGCACATCGTGATTCTGCGGCCCGGCCAGAACGGCGTGCTGATGCACACCATGTATTTTGCTTATGAGATCCGCAAGGTGGACGAATTCCGCACCGATCTAGGTCTGGTGAAAGAGAAGGAACTGGCTCTCGCCAAAAGCCTGATCGAGGCGATGGTGGCCGATTTTCAGCCCGAAAAATTCAACGACAGCTATCGCGAGAACCTGCTCCACCTGATCGAGGCAAAGAAGGAAGGCCATAAGGTAGTGGCTACGCCGGAGCCGAAAGAGGCCAAAGTCATCGACATCATGGACGCTTTGAAAGCGAGCTTGGCCATGGCCAAGAAACCAGCTGCTTCGGCGACCTCCGCGGAGCCCGAGGAAGAGGAAGCCGCCAAGCCTGTCCACCGCCGGCGCGCAGGCGGTTAGCCGCCGTGGATGGTATTCTCAAAGAGAAATGTCCATTCCGAACGTAAAACGCTATCGCATCACTAGTCCAGACGGCACGCAAAGCGCTTCTCTGATGGCCGTGCTTCCCAAGAACGTCGATGTGGCGGCCTATTTGTCCGATGCCGCCAAGCGCTTCGATTGGAAAGCCTACCAGGAAGCCCAGCAGAAGCAGTTCAAGATCCGCGTCGGCCAGCAAAAACAGAAGAAGGCGAAGTAGTAGTCCCGCCTCTTTACGGCAGCCGGGCGCGCAAAACGCGCAGGCTGCGGATGCTCTCCTGCGCAACTTCGGGGTCGGGGTCCATCTGGAGCTTTTGCAAATAGGGAACGCTGTCCTGGTCTCCGGAATTAGCCAACACAACGCCCAATTGGATCTTTTCGTCCTTGGTGGCGCCTGCAAGAACCGGGTAGACGGCTTGCCGGACGTTTTGATCGCGCGCCAGTTCGGTCAGTAGCGCTACGGCCACGCCCTTGTAAGACTTCGAGTTCAGCGTGTTGGTAAGGTAGCGCAGCGCGCCGAATTCGCCCATGTCTTTGTTTCCGAGCGACGCCACCGCGAAAGCCATCGAAAGGCGCGCATTCATTTTGCGCTCATTCATGAAAGCTTTCTCCACCGCTGGAGCGTCGGCTGGGTTCTTGAGCCGGCCAAGCCCTTCGGCTGCCGCGGCGCGGAACGTATCGTCGCTGTTGGAAAGGTTTTGAAGAAACAGCGTGTGGTCGGAGGGATCGGCGATCATGGCCAGCGACGAGATCGCCGTGCGGCGTATTTTGGGATCGCGCGAATGCTCGAAGGGGTCGCGGATATCCGGCGCGGCTTCGCGAGTGCGCAGCAATCCGGCGGTCTCAATCGCGGTGATTTGGATTTTCGGGTTCAGATCGCGCAACAGAAAAGTCATCCGAGGGCCGGCGGCGGCGTCGCGGATCTTCTGCAATGCGATCAAAGCCTCGTACATCACCTGATCGTCTTTGGAGTGAAGCGCTTCCGTCAAGGAATCGATCGCCCCTCGGCCCCGGAGAATGCCGAGCGCGCGGCAAGCATTCGCGCGGCTTTCCAGGCTCGCCCCACCGGTGGCCAGCCGCCCCAGCGCGGCGATCACATCAGGCCGGACCTCCACAAACGCGTCGATGATCTGATCGTTCGTATCGCTGAATTTGGCGCGGACGGCATTGCCCGCCCGTTGTATGGTCCCACTAATGCCGGACTTTATGTAGCCCGGAAGGTAGGAGTTCACCAGACCATCGGTGGCGCGAATCTGGATTTCGGGATCGTTGTCCATCGCGGCGCGCAGTAGAGGATCGATCGTCTTCGGGCCGCCAATCTCGTCTAGCGCCTTCACGGCCTCTAGCCGCACGCTCAAATCGGCGTCGGTTACGTAAGGCATCAGCTTCGCGGCGCCGTTTTCGCCCTCTTTGGCCAGATCGCGGGCGGCGCGCGCCCGCTCCTTCGTGTCACGCTGCTTGGCGTCGGGTTGATTCTGCGCTTGCGCCAGAATCAGGACTGCTGGAAATAAAATCAAAAACTTCATCGTACAAATTCAACAGTAACGCGGCGCGGAATGAATCCGGCGTCATGGCCCAAATCCAGAAGCTTCTGCGCGGCTTCCGGAACAAGATCTCCGCAATCCACGGTGTAATGGTTCACGTACATGCCCACGAACCGGTCGGCAAGATCCGCTTCCATATCGCGAGCGAACTGCATGGCGTAGTTCAGCGCTTCGGCCCGATGGTTAAGCGCGTATTGGATGCTGTCCCGCATCAGGCGGCAGCTTTCATGGGCGATTTCGGGATCAAGATCGCGCCGCAGGACGTTCGCGCCGAGCGGCAAGGGCAGTCCGTGTGCATCCTTCCACCATCGGCCCAGATCGATTATGGTGTGAAAGCCGTCCTGGCGATGAGTGAGCTGCGCCTCATGAATCACCAAGCCGGCATCCGCGCCGCCGTTGTGGACCGTATCGAGAATTTGGTCGAACGGGGCTACAACAGCTTCAAAGTCGGGCTGCATCAGGCGCAGCGTGAGATACGCCGTAGTGAGTTTTCCCGGAACTGCGATGCGTTTGCCCTTCAGATCCTCGGGGGCGAGAGCAGATTCCGCGACGATCATGGGTCCGTAACCATCGCCGACGCTCGAACCGGCGGCCATCAAACAGTAATGATCCGCAATATACGGATAGGAGTGATAGGAGACGGCCGTGAGCTCGTAGGCTCCTTCGCACGCCTTTTGATTCAAGGTTTGGATGTCGCCGAGAACATGCCGGAACTCGACAAGTGGCGACCGGATCTTGCCAGTTGCCAGTGCGTAGAACATGTAGGCGTCGTCGGAGTCCGGGCTATGGGCGCAAACAATTTCAGCAGTTTGAGTTGGCATGCGGGGAGAGAACGGAACTACAAGCTTCATAATACCAATCGTGGCTCCTGAGCTCCGGCGGCAACTACTTTGGCTAAGGCGGCCGCCGTCTCTGTGCGCCGCGAGGGTTTTGGTGGGGCCTGGCTTTTAGCCTGCCGCCGGGCTTTGCCCGGCGCTCGGTGGCTTCCGGCGAGGTTAGAGCGCTTCGAGCTCGGGACGAAGAGCGGCAAGCGCGAGTTCAAGCGTGTTGAGGGCTTTGGTCACTTCGGCGAGATCGCGGCGCCGGCCGATTTGCTCTAGTTCGAGCGCCGCCTCCACCGCTGCTTCCGCGCCAAAATTCGCCACCGAGCCTTTGAGTCCGTGCGCGGCGAGTTCCAAAGCTTGGCCATCGCCACACTCCGCGGCCTCGCGGATCTCAGCGACCCATTTCGCGTGGTGTCCAGAAAGAGCATGGCGATTTCGCGGAGCAGACCGATATCTCCGCCTGCGCGCGACAGCGCCATCTCACGATCCAACAAAGGTTCGAATGCGGCCGGGGGCGCGGCTAAGGACGGCTCCATATAATACGTTTCCCTCAGCCTTATCGGCGGAGTTGCCGAGAATCTTAAAGGCGTTGCGGGGAAGGCTGAACCGCTCTCAGACAAAATGGCTGGAGCGGGAGACGGGAATCGAACCCGCAACCAACAGCTTGGAAGGACGACCGTAAATTGGAAACAAAGAACATTGCGTTTCCTGGCATCTCGTTCTGGCGATACAGATTTTCCAGTT